>JBBQNY010000218.1:0-4565 GCA_038330365.1 Lysobacterales bacterium
CGAGGAGCGCTGAGCATACGCCCGACTCGTGCGAAGACCGTCACCGTGCCGTTGCGCGACGAGTTGTTTCGACGCACCATCCGTGTGGCCCGGGCCTAACGATGCTTGCTGTTGCCGAGCGGACCGACCATCAGCGCAGCACCGTCGTTGCTTGCGCGAGTGCCGCGCATGCAGGCCACGAAGGCCGACCTCGAGGCGGAACGCGAGCGCGAAATCGCGAACCAGGGCAAGAGTTCACGACCCGCGATTGTGAAGCAGTTCGCCGCGTTGACACTGGCGAAATTCCTGCCCGCCACGCGGGACCTCATCGTAGACGCCGACGCGAATGTCTGGGTGCAGCATTTTCCCCGTGCAACGAGTTCCACGGTGCCGTGGACCGTGTTTTCCGCGGCCGGTGCGTGTAGCCACGGTGACGCTGCCGTCGGAACTGCTGGTGTACGAGATTGGCCGCGATTACATCCTGGGGCGATTTATCGATCCGGATGTGGGCGTGCCGGAAGTGCGCGTGTGTCGGTTAATGAAGCAGTGATGAAGCAGTGATGAAGCAGTGATGAAGCAGTAAGGTTGCCGTAGCACTCGGTCTACCGCCCTGCCACTCACGGCAACTACCTGCGCGGCGTGGAAAGTTGCAGGTCAATGGATTTCGTACTTGGCGTCGAGTCCGCAGGAAGGAAGGTCAAGAGCACTTCGTATCTTTGGAACGGTACGCTACCGTCACTCAGTCGATCAATCTGCTTGACTGCCGACAGCCTGAGCAAACCGGTGATGGTGTCGGGCAAGGGAAGTGCAGCCGGCAATTCCGGACGCCGTCCCAACGTCAGTGTGAACCTGCCGTCCGGACCGGTGAGTTGGTTCGGTCCAAAATAGTAATAACCGTCGCGTGATGAAGCGGTTAACAAAACCCACACCGAATCCAACGGTTCGCCCGAGTTGGAGCGAACTATTCCAGTTACGCGGGAGTGGTGCGAAATGGGCTGTGTACTGGTGTCCTCGATAGCTGCTGGAGTGCCAGTGCAAGCAGCTAGCACAACGACGAGTAACAGCCGACGTATCGAATGGATCATGATCAGTGCAAGCAGCTAGCACAACGACGAGTAACCCGGCCGCGATGTGGGCTTCCCACCTGGACACCCGGCCGGCGCAGGTGCCGTGCGTCCACCCGATCGCGACGCTACTCGGCAAGCTGGACGCGATCTGCAATCAGCACCGTCGCGATGCAGAGCCGTCGAAGTACATCCGCCACTTCGAGGACGCGTACCACATCATCACGGCCCTCGACCAGCTGCCGCCCCTGCCAGCCGGGCTCTCGATCCGCTCGCTCGGCGCGTTGATGCGGGGCGACCGCCAAATTCGCCGCTCGTACGACGAGCACGATCCGGCGTTCGAGCTCGAAGGGCCCACTGACCATGCGAGGCTGGAACGCGCCCACGCCGCACTCGGGCGATGGTACTGGGGGCCCCGAGTGCCGCTCCTGACCGCGTGTGCCACGATCCGCACCTGGCTCGCCTCGGAGCAGCCGTTCGCGGACGTGCCGACCGGATAGGGCCACGCAGTTCGATTCGGGGGGTCATCGGTGCCGGGAGCGAGTGTCTCCCGCCATCCTATGACATGCCCGCGCATCTCCGGACCTCGTGAGCCGCTCCCCCCGTCGCATCCTGCGCATGGCGCTGGACGTCTTGGACGACCTAGCGGCCGTGATTGCGCAGCACCCCGATGCCCGCCAGGAACTCGAGACGGCGCTGGGGTCCGAGCTACTCGCCGAACTGCTCAAGGCACGGGCGACGATCGAGCACGCGGTCGTGCGGCTAGATGGTACTGGCGGCGCCGCAGGGGTGACGCGGCTGCAGCATAAATGATCGACATCGCTGCAATCGAGGCAGCGCGCCGCGGTTGAGGTTGGCAGCGCCGCTGACCAGGAGGCTCCGCCGCACGCCTTGCCGTTCAGTCCGACTCTAACGCTGCGGTTGCGACCATGCTCGTTGTTTAACGAATGACGCGTTCCGCGCGTCTCCACGACATGAGTCACTCATCGATCGTTAAGCGAATGCCCCTGATCGCACTTGCAGCGCTTTTGCCGGCATGCAGCAGCGGGCCAACGGAGCCGGCCCCGGCCCGGCCAGCAGCCAGTCTCCAGGTCTCCGTGTTCCTGCCGGTCCCGGTCACCCAGCAGACAGCTGCCGACACAGGGACATTCCGCCAGGCGTTGCGTACTATTCGTGCAGCTATTCCCGGCGTGACGACCGCCGGGCTATTCCTGGACGCCAGGACGAGCGGAGTCGATGACTGGCTTGCCCTGCTCAACACCGCCAGGGATGAAAATGTCCAGTTGGTCATTGGATTTGCCGATGTTGTTGGCGGCTTTGCCGAACAAGGGTTTCGACCGGAGCGGATCAACGGGTTATGGCAACTCGGCCCACTGGGTGAGTTCTTCGCCTGTCACGCGTGCGCAACTCATCCGGCTCTCTATGCGGTGCTGTCACTCGATGAACCATGGCATCCTACCAAGCGCCCCGTATACACGACCGCGGACCTTCAGGACCTCTACACAACGTTGAAATCCCGATCGCCCACGACGCCGATTATGGTGGCTTTCAGTCGGCAGATATGGAAACATCGGGACGATCCCCGCGCCCACTACGAGAGCGGCATGGCGGACATCGTACAGATCAGCGCATTGGAATTTCAGGATGGTGCGTACCAGTTTGACCTGCTCGATCAGAATCACTACTGGTCGCGCCGTGTCGTACGTGAGAAGACGCCGACCGTGCCCCTGTGGACTACTGTCCAGGTTATGGGTAACCGCCTGGGGCCGGCCGCGGGGTACTGGTTTCCCCGAGCCGATGATCTGACACGTATGCTGAATGACGTTACTGCGAGCAAATATGAGGACGAATTTCCGCTCACGGGGATTGCTTTTCAAAAATGGGACTCGGAGAACCCGGTAGGCCGCACCAGTCAGTTTACGCTGGGAGATAGCTATCTGCCTGCGCAACCGGGCGCGCAGGTAAGCGCGTCGGGTGTCGCAATCGAGGCGATCAATGCCTGGCTGAACGCCCGATAAGCGGCCCTCATCCAATCAGGACGCGATGCCGGACCGCATCAGTGGAAGCGTCTTCGCAACCTCAACAAGCTGATCCAGTGCAGTGCTCCAACTAACGTCGTCCTGTCGTCCATGGCGGACGGTCAACACGAGCACTCGCTTCGCCTCGACGCGATAGATGATGCGATAGGGAGGATGAAGAAGCTGGCGGAGCTCTGTGTTGCCGAGCTCGGGGACCATCCGCCCGGACTCGGGATAGGAGCCCAGTTGCTTGGCGCGCGCGAAGATGCCACGTACCCATCGTTCGGCCGCGAGTGGCCGCTCAGCGGCGATCACGCCCGCAATGTCTTCGACACGCTGCAGCGCGAGGGGCGACCAGACGATGCGCACGACGGGAGCCGACGACGTCGGCTACGCGCTGCGTTTGCGAGCGGCGGCCGTGGCGCGCAATCGTGCCACGAGCAGCGCCTGGCCCTTGCCGTGCGCGACACCTTTGCCGGCCGCGATCTGCGTTTCAGCCGTCCGCACATCCTCGGCCAATTCGACACGCTCCAGCAACGCCTCATAGGCGTCGACCGCGAGGAGAATGGCTGCACTCCGACCGTGCTGTGTCAGCACCAAGGGACGCTTGGTGCTCTGGACCTGCTCGACAAAAGCGGCGACGCTCGCGCGGAACTCGGACAGCGGGCGAATATCTAGGCTGGGACGGCTACGGCTCATCGGGGCCTTCTTGCGGTTGTACAATAGAATGTACAACCGGCAACCCGTTCCTGTCCAGCCCAGTAGAGGCCATGCGCTGGCGTATAACGCCCCAGCTAACCTGCGGGCGAATTAAACAAAATGCGAGCGAAGCGAGCTTCCGCAGATCGCCCGACAGGTTCAGCGCACGTTATGGCACAGGGCCGCAGGAGCTTGCTCGTAATCGCTGAAGGTCCCGGAGCTCCCGGCGTGCCCACCATAGCAAGATGAGAGCAAGTACGCTGACTCGGCGGCTTCTTCCATTGTGATTTATCGCTCTTGGTTGCGCCAACGCTTCACGATGGCGTTCACGTCCAAATCAGTCGGGCCATCTTTCCACATGCCGTAGAAGTCGATGTCATCGCTGTTGGGCGTCGGATTCGGCGCGTCGAACTGAAGCCGGGTCGGGAGTGGGACGGCCTCACCCAGCACCAGCGCTTCGCCACGGCCCAAGCCCGCGAGCACGCTGACCAAGTCGCCCTCACTCTCTGGAACGAGACTCCGGACGTAGGCTTGATCGTCGGGATTCGTGATCCGCAGACAAATGAACGTGCCGCACTGCGCGAGCACAGTTTCAGAAACTTCGTGCGGCCTTTGGCTGATCACCGCCAGCCCAACCCCGTACTTGCGTCCTTCCTTGGCGATGCGTTCCATCGACTTCCTCGCGCCCGCGAACGGGCTCTCGGGGGCGCGGGGGATGTACGCGTGGGCCTCCTCGCACATGTGCTGGTTGGGGAACTCCCGTTACTTTGGGTTCCTGTAGTTGAACTCGAACGCCAAGCGACCG
>JBBQNY010000219.1:0-4497 GCA_038330365.1 Lysobacterales bacterium
GGCGTCAGCGTCGGTGTCGGCATCGATTCGGCAGGAGGGCTCCACGGTGACTTTGTCGATCGTCTCGGTCACGGCACGGCGGTGACTGCGGTGATTCGCGAGAAGGCGCCCGCCGCGGAGATCCTGGTGGCGAAAGTGTTCGACACCGAACTGAAGGCCACCGGCGCGGCCCTGGTTGCGGCGTGCGAGTGGGCACTCGACCAACAGGCGGATCTTGTGAACCTGAGTCTCGGCACCGCCAACCCGCAACACGCCGCGGCACTCACGGGCGTCGTGGCAGGAATGCGAGAGGCTGGCATCGTGATGGTGGCGGCCGGGCAGCAGGACAACGTGTCGTGGCTACCTGGCACCTTGCCTGGCGTGTGGAGTGTCACGCTCGACTGGGCGCTGACGCGAGAGGAGTGTCGGGTGAACACGGTTGCCGACCACAGCGTGTCATTTCAGGCATCTGGCTTTCCCCGTCCCATACCCGGCGTGCCGCCCGAGCGCAATCTCAAGGGCCTGAGCTTCGCGGTTGCCAACGTCACCGGCCTGCTTGCCGGGCTACTTGATCGTGAAGATGGCACGACGCCGGCAGACACGCTGACCCACGCCGTCCGTTCCGGTTGGATGCGCGGTCTTCACCGTTGAAGCCCCTTGTCGTCGTGCTCCTGTTGAGCCTCGCGTGTACGGCCTCGGCTCAACCCGCACCCGCCATTGTCAATCGACTGGCTCCTGACAACGTGACGGTGCGCGCCGTGCGAGTCGCGTCGCCGCTACGGATCGACGGTCGACTGGATGAAGATGTTTATTCCTCAGTGGCGGCCATCTCGGACTTCATTCAGCAGGAGCCGGAAGAAGGCCAGCCCGCGACCGAGAAGACCGAGGCCTGGATCCTGTTTGACGACGTGAACCTCTACATCTCGGCGCGCAACTGGGACAGTCATCCCGAACGGGAGATTGCCAACGAACTGCGCCGCGACAACGGCAACATTCTCGGCAACGAGAACTTCACCTTCGTGATCGACACGTTTCACGATCGGCGTAACGGCTACCTGTTCCAGACCAACGCCCTCGGCGCCCTGCGCGACATGACCGTGACTGACGATCAGCAGAACTCCGCATGGAATGGCATCTGGTACGTCAAGACCGGACGCTTCGAGAATGGCTGGACGATGGAAGTGGCGATCCCGTTCAAGACGCTGCGCTATCGCGGCAGCGGTCCGCAGACCTGGGGCATCAACCTCCGCCGGCTCGTGAAGTGGAAGAACGAGTTCTCGTACTTGTCGCTGGTGCCGGCCGCCCTGGGCACGGTCGGCGTCAGTCGGATGGCCTCGGCGGCGACGGTGATCGGTCTCGAGACCCCTGCCGAATCCAAGAACATCGAACTGAAGCCCTATGCGGTGGCGTCCTCCCTTACCAATCGCAGCGCGGCGGATCCGTTCAATAACCGCGGTGACGCCAACGCCGGCCTCGATTTCAAGTACGGCCTGACGCGCAGCTTGATTCTGGACGCGACTTTTCGCACCGACTTCGCCCAGGTCGAGGAGGATCTGCAGCAGATCAACCTCACGCGCTTCAGTGTCTTCTTCCCCGAGAAGCGGGAGTTCTTCATCGAAGGGCAGGGCATCTTCGACTTCGGCGGCGTGCAGGCCGGCAATAGTCCTGGCGACGTGCCGCTGCTGTTCTTCAGCCGCCAGATCGGACTCAGCCAGGGACAGGCGGTGCCAGTGCTTGGCGGTGTCCGGTTGACCGGCAGGTCGGGCCCGTTCAGCATCGGCGCCCTCAACATTCAGACCGACGACGAGCCGTCAGCCCGTGCGGTCTCGACCAACTTCACCGCCCTGCGGCTCAAGCGCAACTTGTTCCGCCGCAGCAATGTCGGCGTGATGGCGACTCGTCGCGGTCCTGCCTTGGGAATCGGAGCGGCCCCGAGCTACACCGTTGGTGCCGACGCGACCATGCTGTTCTTCAAGAGCATCAACGTCACCAGCTACTACGCGCTGACGCGCGTGCCTGGTCGGAACGGTGAGGATGTGACCGGCTCCAGCTATCGTGGTCGGTTCGACTACACCGATGATCGCTACGGCGCATCTGCGGAGCACATGCTGATCGACCGCGACTTTCGGCCGGAGGTTGGCTACGTGCGCCGAACGGATGTGCGACGGAGCTTCGCGCAGGTGCGCTTCAGCCCGAGACCACGCGGGAGCAGGATCATTCGTAAGCTGACCTGGCAAGCCAGCGGCGATTACGTGACCGACGCGTCAGCTGACACGTTGCAGAGCCGTGAGGTGTCCGGGCTGTTCAGGATCGATTTCCAGTCGAGCGACCAGGTGAGCCTCGACCACTCACGGGAGTTTGAGCTGCTGCCCAGTCGATTCACGATCTCGCCAGGCGTCGCTGTGCCTGCTGGCGGCTATACCTACTCGGCGACGCGTGTGAGCTACACGTTAGGGCAGCAGCGCAAGGTCTCCGGGCGCCTGTCGGCGGCGGCGGGCACCCTCTACGAGGGGAGGAAGTCGGAACTGGCCTACAGCGGGCGGTGGGGCATCGTGCCGCAGTTCTCCGTCGAGCCCAGCGTGTCGCTCAACTGGGTGCACTTGCCGTACGGCGACTTCACCGCCCGGCTCGTCAGCTCCCGGTTCACGGTGACGCCAAGTGCGCGCATGCTGATTAGCAGCCTGGTGCAGTTCAATGTCGACTCGCACAGCGTGAGCTCGAGTGCGCGGCTACGCTGGGAATACACCGGCGGCAGCGAGTTGTTTGTCGTCTACAGCGACGGCCGCGACACCACGAACACCGGGTTCCCCGGCTTGTTGAACCGCACGCTGGCGGTCAAGGTCACGCGCCTGGTTCGCTTCTGAGGCGCTGCTAATCGCGCCGCAGTGCGATCAGCGGATCCAGAAGTGTCGCTCGCCGCGCCGGCCAGACGCAGGCGGCGACGGCGACGCTGGCCAGCAGCAGCGCGATGCCGCCGATTGTCAACGGATCGCCGGCGGTCGTCTGGACCAGCAGATCGGTACTTTGAAATAGCCGTCCGACACCGTAGGCGCCCGCGATGCCGAGCGTCAGCCCAATCGCGATCTGAACGAACGACTGGCGCAGGAACAGCCACGTCACCTGGTTCGATTGCGCGCCGAGCGCCATGCGCACGCCGACCTCCTGCGTGCGCTGGGTGACGGAGTACGCCGTGACGGCATACAGCCCAACCGCCGACAGTGCCAGCGCGATCAACGCGAAGATCGCAAACATCGACCCGAAGATGCGGAATGGCCACCGCGCCTGCTCCAGCGACTGGTTCATGCTCATGATGCCGAACAGCGGCAGGTCGGCATCGATGGCGCGGACCTCTTCGCGCACGATCGGCGCCAACAAGGCCGGATCGCCCTGGCTGCGGACCAGCAAGGTCATGAACGCGCGCGGATCGGTCCGGAACGGCAGGTAGGCGATTGGATCGGGATCTGGCAGCTGGAAGTCTCGCTGGCGAACGTTGGGGGTAATGCCGACAATCGTCGCGGTGAGCGACACGGGAATGCCGCCGGCCGGCGCCGCGCCGCCCTGCAAGTCGATGCTCAACACAATACGGCGGCCGATCGGATCTTCGTTCGGGAAGTGCAGTTGCGCGAAGCGCTGGTTGATGACGGCGCTCTCACGTCCGGTCATGCCGTCTTCGTCGCCGAGGCCTCGACCGCGGACCAGGGGCACGCCAATGGTCTCGAAGTAGCGTGGATCCACGGTGAGCATGGTGACGTTGGGCGCCTGCTCGCCCTGTTCGAGCGGCTTGCCGTCGAGGGTGAGCCGCCGCAAGAAGCCACCTTGCATCGGCGCGTGGCTGGCGATGGTGACCGCCTCGATGCGCCCGTTCGCCTTCAGCCGTTCTTCAATCTGTTGGTAGAAGGCGAGGCGTTGCTCAAGGGCCGGGTATTTGCGTTCCGGCAGCGAGAGCCGCATGACCAGCAGCTTCGACGTGTCGATGCCGAGATCGAGGCTGTAGAGCGTGACGAAATTGCGCATCATGAACGCGGCGCCAGCGAGCAGCACCACCGTGAGCGCGAGTTCGCCGACCATCAGCGCGCCGGTCCAGCGGCGGGCGCGAACGCCGGCAGTGCCTGAACGGCCACCTTCCTTGAGCACTTCGTTCACGTCGGTCTTCGAGATGTGCAGAGCCGGGGCGAGGCCGAATAACACGCCGGTGCCCAGGCAAATGGCCGCCAGGTAGGCGAACACGCTGCGATCCATAGTGAACTGGATCCAGTACGGCCGGCCCACGTCTTGCGTGGCCTGGTCGAACAGCCGGATGCCGACAAAGGAGATGGCCAGGCCAATGGCGCCACTGATGAGCGCGAGCAGCACGCTTTCGATCAGCAACTGCCGAATCACCCGCCAGCGCGTCGCGCCGAGCGAGATACGCACCGAGATTTCGCGCCCGCGCTGCGTCGACCGCGCGAGCAGCAGGTTGGCGACGTTGGCGCAGGCAATCAGCAGCACGAACGCCACCGCGCCCATCAGCGAGAGGAA
>JBBQNY010000220.1:0-4496 GCA_038330365.1 Lysobacterales bacterium
GTGATGCCATCCCACAGCTGCACGCCGCATTTGAGCGTGACGCGATCGCCAACCACCACGTCGTTCTCAATGAATACGTGATCGCAGACGTTGCAGTCACGGCCGAGGCGCGCCCCGGGCAGCACATGCGCGAAAGCCCAGACCCGTGTGCCGGCACCCACGTTCGTGGATTCGCAGATTCCCTGCGGATGCACGAAGACATCGTTCGCGCTTGCGTTCATCGCGGGTCTGCTCCCTCGTGGTGCGTGTGGGTCATCACCAGTGCAGCCGGTCGGTTCTTGCTGTTCTCGAAGGCTCGATAGGCGTACGAACCCACGATTCCCAGTCCGAACATGTTGAGCGCCGCAAAGAACAGGATCAGCAGCACGGTGGCGGCGTAGCCCGGTACCTGCAGTGTGCCCTCGATGCGCGCGATGAGCACCAGCAGACCGACAACGAACGAGATGAACAGGCCCAGCGCGCCGGTGAAAAGCAGGGCGCGGATCGGGAAATCGGTGAATGCGAACACGCTGTCAAGCAGGTAGTCGAGCTTGCGCCGGAACGACCAGGCACTCTTGCCGTGTTGCCGCGCGACGCGTGCGTAGGGCACCGTGCGGCGGCGGAAGCCGAGCCATACCAGCTGTCCGACCAGCGAGGTGTTCGCCGGTTCCATCGTCAGCAGATGGTCGCGGAAGGCGCGATTGCAGCCGAAAACGTCGACGCCACCGGGCGGGATGTCCCGTTGCACGAAGCGCCGGTACGCACTCCAGAAGAGGCGCGACGCCGTGCGATCGAACCACGCGTCGGCGCGGCTCTCGCGCGTGCCCAGCACGACATCAACCTCGCCTGTCGCGAGCTCGCCAAAGAACTGCGCGGCCAGCGCCGGCGGCTCCTGCAGATCGGCGGCCATCACTGCGAAATACTGGCCGCGTGCGTGCCGCAGCCCTTCCCTGATCGCGGCGAACGCACCGAAGTTGCGCGACAGCGCGATCAACTGGGAGGCGAAGCGCGCATGCGCGAGACCCGCGGCCAGCAGCGCGTGTGAACGGTCCGGACTGCCGTCGACGACGAACACCACTTCCAGGGAATCCGGCAGGGATGCGGCCAGTCCATCCAGCGCCGACAGGAGATCCGGTATCGAGCCTTCATTGCGGTACACCGGAATGACCAGAGAGTTGACCACTGGCGTCTGCGCGTAGCTCACGGATTGACCCACTCGTTGCAGGCGGCGATGACCGCGTCGATCTCGTCGTCACGCAATTCGGGAAAGCAGGGCAGGGACAGCACTTCGGCGCAGGCCTGCTCCGTGACGGGCAAACTGGTCTCACTGCAGCGCGAGGCGAGGATCGGCTGGCGATGATCGGGTGTCGGGTAATGCACTTCGCTGCCGATGCCCTGCTGCGCCAGATGCTCGCGCAGCGCGTCGCGATGAGCGCTGCGCACCACATACAGATGCGCGACGTCACGCCCGCGGGTCACGGTCGGCACCCGGATGCCGGGATGCACGATGCCGTTCGAATAGCGGAGAGCAACCTGGCACCGCCGCTCGTTCCATGCATCGAGATGCGGCAACTTGACCGACAGCAGCGCGGCCTGCAGCTCGTCGAGACGGGAATTGCGACCATGACGGACGGTCGCCTGGTACTTCGAGCTCCAGCCGTACTGGCGCAGGGCCCGCAGGCGTGCGGCGAGCGTATCGTCCGACGTGACCAGCGCGCCGCCGTCGCCCAGCGCACCGAGGTTCTTGGTGGGATAGAAGCTGAAGCAGCCAATCGCGCCAAACGTGCCCGCGCGCCGCCCCGAGTCCGCCGCGCCATGCGCCTGCGCGCAGTCCTCGATCAGGGCGATGCTCCGCTCGCGGGCCAGCGTGGCGATGGCTTCGATGTTGGCGAGGTGGCCATACAGGTGCGTCACCACGATGGCGCGCGTGGATTTGTTGAGCGACTCGGCCAGGCGCTCGATATCGATCGACAGGTCGTCATCGCGGATGTCCACGAAGCGCGGCGACGCACCCACGGCCAGGATCGCGGTAGTCGTGTACATGCCTGCATTGGCGACGTTCACCACCTCGTCGCTGGAGCCGTCGCCCGCACCCACGGCGCGCAGTGCGAGCTCCAGTGCGTCGGTGCCATTGCCCACACCGATTGCATGCGCCGCGCCGCACCACTCCGCGAAGGCCTGCTCGAAGGCGAGCACCTCGGGCCCGAGCACGAACCAGCCGCTGCCGATAACCACAGCCGCGCGCGCCGAGAGCGCCTCGGAAAGGTCGGCGTGGTGGCGCGTGAGGTCGTTGATCTTGAGCATCGGGCACGCAGCGGCAGCAGACAGGCCCGAATGTTAAGGGCAAACCGCCCGATCCCGTGACGGCGAGCCGTCATACTTCCAGTCCGTAGCGGCGAACCGTAGAGAGCCCGTAGTGCCCCGACTGTTCGACCGCGCATCCGTGGTCTCGGCCCGGATCCTGCCCGTGTTGCGGCTGGCACTCGCCATCGCCCTGGTCTGGCTGCTGCTCGAGGCGCTGGTCTATCGCAGCGGCGCATACGCCTGGGTCGCGGATCCGGAATCCAACACGGGCGCCGTGGAGCGCGCCCTCCTGATCGTGCAGCGCGCGCATCGCAGCGACCGGTGGAACGTGCTGGTGTTCGGCGATTCCCGCGTCGGCGAAGGCTTCTCGCGCCAAGTCGCGTCCGCTGACGACGCGCGCTTCAACTTCATCAATGTCGCAGTGCCCGGCAGCACGCCGCGCACCTGGTACTACCTGCTGCGCGAGATCGCAGGTCGCGGTCTTGATTTCGACGCCGTGGTGGTGGGCGCGCAGTACGTGCCGACGCATCCGGCGCAGCTTTCGGACTGGCCGCTGGATCCACTGCACGCGCTGCCGCTGGTGGGGGTGCGGGATCTGTTCGAGTTTCCCGCGACCTTCGCCACGGACGCGATGCGCGAGCGTGCCCGCCGCACGATCCTGTTGCCCGCCGTCGCCATGCAGGAAGACACCCACCGGCTGCTGGCGCATCCGCTGGCACGCGCGCACGCCGTGCTCAAGCAGCGCCCGGGCTGGATCGCCGCCGTTGTGGACTACGCGGGACGGGACGCGCGCATGCCCGACGTCCAGTTCGAATCCGCCGGGCATACGATCGTCGACTGGGCGGATGCCGATCCGCAGCAGAAAGTGATCATCGAGGTGCATCTCGCCGAGCGGCAGGCGACCCTCGACAGGGCGGTGCTTGACTCGAATCTAGCGTTCACGCGCCGCTGGCTGCAAGCCATGAGCGCTCTGGCGCAGTCGTACAACGCCCGCATGCTCGTGTATCCGTTGCCGCGTGGTCCGTACCCGGCAGTGCTGCCCGCGCTCGATCCCGCGCATGCGCCGCTGCCGCCGCAGCCTGGTCTGCGCGTATTGCCGGCGGATTTTCTCGGCGACATCGAGGCGCCGGAGTATTTCTTCGACACGCTGCACGCGAACCATGCCGGTCGAGTGGTCACCTCCCGCCTCGTGGGAGAGCGCGTGCGCGCATGGCTGGTCGCGGAGCCGCCCGGATGATGTTCGATTCGTTCGGGTACTGGATGTTCTTCGCGGTGGTCCTGATATTGCTGGCCTCGCTGCGCGATCGTCCGTCGCGAATCATGCTGGTGCTCGCGAGCTACGCGTTCTATGCGTTCTGGGATGTGCGCTTCTGTCTGCTGCTCGTCCTGTCGACGCTGGTAAACCACGCCTGCGGCCTCCTGATCGATGCGCGCGAAGGCCGGGCACGCAAGCGCGCCGTGGCCCTCGCGGTGGTATTCAATCTCTCGCTGCTCGGATTCTTCAAGTACGCGAACTTCTTCGTCGACAGTTTCGCGACGTTGTCGGGGCTGGATCCGGAAAGCAGTGCACTCAAAATCATCCTGCCGGTCGGAATCAGTTTCTTCACTTTCGAGGGCATCGCCTACGCCGTCGACGTCTATCGGCGGCAGCTGCCTGCGGTGCGGTCCCGACTCGATTTCGCGTTGTTCATCGCCTTCTTTCCGCATCTGGTTGCGGGCCCGATCATCCGTCCGCAGGATTTCTTCCCGCAGCTGTCCCAACGTGCGCTGTCGAGCCGGGAAGACGCCCGCTGGGGACTGCGCGAGATCCTCAAGGGGCTGATCAAGAAGGTCGCACTCGCGGACTACTTCGCACCGATCGCGACGGCGTACTTTGCGGGCACCCCGCATGGCGGCAGCGAGGTGCCGGCGTGGGTGGGCGTGTTCGCCTTCTCCCTGCAGATCTACTTCGACTTCTCCGGCTACACCGACATTGCGCGCGGCTGCGCACGGCTTCTGGGTTACCGCTTTCCCATCAATTTCGAACGGCCGTATCTCAGCCCCAACATCACCGAGTTCTGGCGCCGCTGGCACATTTCCCTGTCGCTGTGGCTGCGCGACTATCTCTACATTCCGCTTGGCGGAAATCGCGTTCCCGTGCCCCGGATGTACCTCAACATCTTCATCGTCATGGGCCTGGGCGGGCTCTGGCACGGAGCGAGCTGGAATTTCGC
>JBBQNY010000221.1:0-4461 GCA_038330365.1 Lysobacterales bacterium
GGCCGAGGCCTCAGCAATGAACCTTCGATCATCACGTCGACGCCAGTGTGCGGGTGAATCGCGAGGGCGGGGATATCCTCGCCGGCACGCCAGCGCGCCACCGCATTGCGTTTGGATTCACCATCGACCAGAAACAGAACCCCGGCGGCGCGACTCAGGCGATTCGCGCTGAGAGACACCCGTTGCGGCGGCGGTTTGGGTGCGTCGAAGACCGCGAGCGCGTCGGGGGAGTTCGTGGCGATTCCCCAATCGTGCCCGGGGAACAGGCTGGCGGTATGACCGTCTTCGCCGAGGCCGAGCAGCACCAGATCGAATTCGCCGACGTCTCGACGGGATTCTCCCTGGGAGACGCCTTGAAGGGCGTCCGCATACGCGCGCGCCGCCGCATCGGCGCCCAACTCGGCGGGAATGCAGTGCACTTGCTCCTGCGGAATCGCAACGTGGCCCAGCCACATGTCGCGCGCCATGATGCTGTTGCGTTGCGGATCGCCCAGCGGCAGGCAGCGCTCGTCGCCGAACCAGATCTCCCAGCGCGACCAGTCGGTGTCGGCGCTTCGCAGAAGCTTGTAGACACCGCGCGGCGATTTTCCGCCGGCGAGCGTGATCACGAATCGCCCGTGCGCCGCAATCGCGCGCGCGGCGGCTCTACAAATCCACCGACACGCCGTCTGTTGCAGCGCCCCTGCATCCTCAACATCATGCCAGCGCACGCGTTGCGCCTCGGGGCACGGAGTATCAGGCGCGCTCACTCCTTCCTGATCGCGTGGCCACCGAATTCATTGCGCAGCGCCGCCAGCAGCTTGGCGGAGAACGATTGTGCGTCGCGCGAACGCAGCCGTTCGATCAGCGACGCGGTGATGATGGGTGCCGGGACGTCGAGATCGATCGCTTCGGAAACGGTCCAGCGACCCTCGCCGGAATCCGCGACGTAGGGTGCAATGCCCACCATCGTCGGGTTCTTGCCTAACGCGTCGGCTGTGAGATCGAGCAGCCACGAGCGCACCACGCTGCCGTGGCGCCAGATCTCGGCAATTTGCGCAAGGTCCAGCGCGAACTCCTGTTTGTGCTGCAGGATCGAGAAGCCCTCGGCGTAGGCCTGCATCAGTCCGTACTCGATGCCGTTGTGGATCATTTTCGTAAAGTGTCCCGAACCCACCGGACCCACCCGGCCCCAGCCCTTGTCAGCGGCCGGCGCCAGCGTCTGGAAGACGGGCCGTAGACGCTCGACCGCCGCCTCATCGCCGCCAATCATCAGGCTGTAGCCTTGATCGAGTCCCCACACGCCGCCACTGGTGCCCGAATCGAGATAGTTGATTTGCCTGCCCCCGCATACGGCTGCGCGACGCAGGGTGTCCTTGTAGTTGGAATTGCCGCCGTCGATGAGACTGTCGCCAGGTGCAAGCAATGGCAGGAGTAGAGACACCGTGGCATCGGTGATCTCGCCAGCAGGCACCATCATCCACACCGCTCGTGGCGCGGTGAGCGACGTCACCAATGCTTCGAGCGATTCCGATGCCTCCGCGCCGCGCTCCTCGATACCCGCGCGCGCACGGGGGTCAGGATCAAAGCCGACCACCCGGTGCCCGCCGCGCACCAGTCGCTGCGCCATGTTGGCGCCCATGCGGCCGAGACCGATCATGCCCAGGTCCATCACGTTGCTCCGTCAGAATTCAACCAGCCGCCCTCGAATCCGGCGCGACACAGGCCGTCGACGAGGTAACGACAGCCGCGCATGAGTTCCCAGACCATGCCGCTGCGGTGGTTCTCGACCATCAGCACGATTGGACCGAGGTTCAGCCCGAAATACCATGGCGACACCCAGGTCGATCCCGGTGTCCCGCTGTACGTTTGATTGTATGTCGCCCTGAAACCGTATCGATGGCTGTCATGCAGTTGCAGGCGGTGGATGCAATGATCGATCGTCGGCAGCACGATCTCGGGTGCGAACGGCAGCGATGCCACCACCGCCCACGGAGCGAGCGTTCCATCGTCGATGCCGTACGGCGCGCCGCGCCCTTCATAGTCGTAGAAGCGTCTTGCGACGCCGTTGATGTTTACGATCGCGGGACCAGGCCCGTCACTGGCGGTGATGCCCCAGTTCCGTTCGCTGTAGCCGACGAAACCGAGCGGATTGTCGATCGCGTAGCGCTGCTGCACCTGGGCGGCACGGCGACTGTTCTCGAAATAGTCGCTGTCCCTATCGCGCATGAAAGCATCCTGGATTCCGCGGAAATCAATCCAGATGTGCGACAGCTGATGCACGAACAACGGCCCCGCGTACAAATAGTCGATGTCGTAGCAGCGTTTCCACTCGTACGTGTGGCACCAGGCACGGTAAGCACTCGCCGGCAGCGGATGGGTGGGCGATCCCAGCGCCATGACGTACATCAGGGTCGCCTCATCGTAGCCCTGCCAGTGATAGGGCAGGAACCCGGACTCCGGTTTCCATCCGTGGCAGAGGGTTTGCTGGTCGGTCTGTGCCCACGGCCAATCCACGCGCAGGTACAAATCGTTGGCCAACGTGCGGATCTCCTGCTGCTCGGGAGTGTCGTCGGCGAAATACGCTGCCGCAGTCAGCATTCCGGCGATCAAAAACGTGGTGTCCACAGTGGACAGCTCACATTCCCACGCGCGCCGGCCGGTGTGCAAATCAAGAAAGTGGTAATAGAAACCGCGATAGCCGGTCGCGTCCGGGTCGGTGCCTTGCGGGCTGTTCCAGAAGAAGCGCAGCGTAGCCAGCGTGCGCTTGATCGCATCGCCCCGCGCCATCAATCCACGTTCGACCGCTACCGGATACGAGGCCAGCGCAAGTCCGGTGGCGGCGATGCTCGCCGGCCACGACGGCGCGGTCTTGTCCAGCACCAGGCCATTGAGCGGATTGGCTTCGTGCTGGAAGTACGCGAATGCCGACCGCTGCAGGTGAAAGAGTTGCTGCTCGTGCGCGGAAGGCTGGGAACGCATGGCAGTCCGGGGCCTCGCAAACATTAACCATAGCCAATCCTTGTTGAACCCCGTGCTACCGAGACGCGTACGATGGACGACAACAAAGCGGCGTAGTGCGGGAAGGGCTGCCGCGCAGGCTGCCATGAACACAGGGCGAAGAAGGTATCCCGATGGCACTAAGACCGCTCCGGACGCGACCACGGCGTCCGATGGTTGCGTCCGCATCGTCCGTCGAGATGGATCGTGGGAGACGATGCTGGAAGTCGCTGTCGCCGGCGACAGCGACGCCGAATTGCGCCGTGTAACGATTAACAATCACGGCGATAGCGAGCGCCTCATCGAGCTGACGTCGTACGCCGAACTGGTGCTGGGTTCCGCCGCAGCCGACGCGACGCACCCAGCCTTTTCCAAACTGTTCGTGCAGGCAGAATGGATGGAGCAGGCCGGCATCCTGGTCGCGACGCGATGTCGGCGCGCAACTGACGATCCGGAGATGTGGGCCGCGCACGTCGCAGTCATCGAAGGACAGGACGCGCATTCGACCGAGTTCGAAACCGATCGGGCGCACTTCTTGGGACGCGGCCGCACGTTGCGCAATGCCGCAGCGATGCAGGATGGCCAGGCACTATCGAACACCGTCGGCAGCGTGCTCGATCCGGTTCTCAGTCTGCGTCGCCGCGTGTGCATCGCTTCGCGCGGGCGGGTACGAGTCGCGTTCTGGACTTGCGTCGCCGCAACCCGGGTACACGCTCGAAGAGATGCGTCGCATTCAAGGTCTGAGTGGAAAAGTGTCACCTTATCGAGTCGGCGGCCGATACGAGATCAGAGGCTTGACCTATGCCCAACATTCGTTCTGCAAAATGGAATACATGGAGGACGTCCGCATTCTTGATTTGGCAATGGGCGCTTCTAGGGAAGGTCTGAACAAGTCCGTCGCGATGTGCTTTCATTGCGGCATGTCGCGTTTGCGGATTGAAGCATGAGTCAGATGAGTTTTGGTGATGCGGAGTACGCGGGCAAGCGCAAGCGTACGCGCCGCGAGACTTTTCTGGCGGAGATGGAGCAGGTGGTTCCGTGGGCGGCGCTGGTGGCGCTGATCGAGCCTTCGTACCCGAAGGCAGGACGCGGTCGGCATCCGTATCCGCTGGAGACGATGCTGCGGATTCATCTGTTGCAGAACTGGTACGGGCTCAGCGATCCGGCGATGGAAGAGGCGCTGTACGAGATTGCGCCGCTCCGTCAGTTCGCGAAGTTGACATTGACGCGCGCGATTCCCGACGAAACCACGTTGCTCAACTTCCGCCACCTGCTCGAAGCCAACGCACTCGCACCAAAGTTGTTTGCGGCGGTGAACGCCGACCTGATGCGCAAGGGCCTGCTGCTGCGGCAAGGCACGATTGTCGATGCGACGATCATCGCGGCGCCGAGTTCGACCAAGAACAAGGACAAGCAACGCGATCCCGAGATGCATCAGACGAAGAAGGGCAACCAGTGGTACTTCGGCATGAAGGCGCACAT
>JBBQNY010000222.1:0-4433 GCA_038330365.1 Lysobacterales bacterium
CAGGTTGCGTCGATCGGCCTGCGTGTGGATCTGCCGTGCGGCCGCGAGACTGCCTGCGGTGTCGGTCGCCAGCAACGGCGAGATTTCCATCGACACCCAGCCATCAACGCCATCGCTGGCGGCATGCAACGGCAGGAACAGGTCAGCGGCCCGGCGCAGATCCTCCAGCGCAAGTTCGGCGAACAGCGCCTCATCGGACGTCGCCGCTTGCGCGTTATCGCGGATGCTGGGGTCGTAGGCATCGCCGCCGCCAATCGCCTCGTCGAAGATAGTCGGGTTGGAGGTCAGACCCGTGACCGAATCCTCATCGATGTAACGTTGCAGCGTGCCGTCGTCGAGCAGCGTGCGAGTGATGTTGTCCAGCCAAAGGCGCTGGCCGAGCTCGTGCAGTTGCCGGGTGGTTTTCATCGTCGCTCCTGGGGGGTTGCGGAAAACCAGTCCAGGTCGTGATCGCACAGATCGCCGATCCGCTCGATCACGCGATCCGGTAACGGATCGACCGTCGTCTTAGCCGCTTCGACGGCGTAATGTCCCTGGCGCACGAACACTGTAGTCAGCTTGTCTCCCAAGGCCAGCTTCATCGCCGCCAGCAGTTGCGCTTTGTCGTCAATCATCACGTAGTGTCGCGCGGGCAATCGCTGCTGCATCGCCGCCAGCATGCGCTCCTTGTGCAGGTAGATCAGCACACGACCCTCGACCGCATCCCAGATGCCGGATTGCTGGATCTTGCGTGGCTGGAATACCACGTCTCCGTCCGACAGCACGGCTGGCAGGCCCAGCCTGCGCAGATGCGCGATTGCTTCGAGGGCGCGCGGGTACAGTCGTTCCGCGAACGGATAGTCCAGCAGGAACGCTGACATCTGCAACAGATCGGGATCGTTGTCCAGACCGATACGAAACGCCTGTAGCGTCGCGAGATAGTCCGCGTGGCCCAGTTTCTTGCGCAGATCGGCATAGATCGTCCAGTAACGCACCGATTCCGCCGCACCGAATGTGCGTTCGAGCCGCACACGCAAATCCGCTGCGAAGCGGTCGTTGTCGAGCAGGTGTCGAGGGTCCGCAGCCCCCATACGCATCTCCAACGCCCTCCGACCTGCGAGCGTCACGAGATGATTGCTCCCTTCGGCCGCGCCGTCTTCAGCGCCATCGATCGCTGCAGGAACTTGACCAGTTCCACGACGGCTACCGGGCTCAGGGAACAGGCGGCGATCACCCCCCAGTCTGCAGTGGTGAGCGGGACGGTGTGGAGTACTGCCTGCAGAAACGGTACGTATACCGCTGCGGTCTGCAGCAGCAGGCAGCCCAGCACAGCCGCCCAGAGCCAGCGGTTGGTGAACAGGCTGGCAGTAAACGCCGATCGTGTCCGCGAACGCGCGTTGAAGGAATGAAAAACATTGGCAACGGTCAGTGTCATGAACGCAATTGTGACCGCGTGGCGCAGGCCGACGCCTTCCGTACCGTACCACCGCATGCCGATGTAGAACGCCAGCAGCGTGACCCCGGCGAGCAGCAGGCCCTGCCAGACGATCAGCACGACGAAGGGCCGGGTCATCAACGGCTGGTTGGGGTCGCGCGGTGGTCGTTTCATCACATCCGGTGCCGAGGGTTCCAGGGCGAGCGCCATCGCGGGGAAGATGTCGGTGACGATGTTGATCCACAAAATCTGCAGCGCGCCCAAGGGCAACGGCCAGCCGATCATGATCGCGGCAAACACCGTCACGATCTCCGCGAAGTTGGTGGAGAACAGATAGTGGATGAAGCGAAGGATGTTGTGGACGATGATCCGCCCTTGCTCCACCGCGCCGACGATGGTGGCGAAGTTGTCGTCGGTGATCACCATGTCGGCGCTTTCCTTCGCGACCTCGGTGCCCTTGATGCCCATGGCGATGCCGATGTCGGCTTTCTTCAGGGCCGGGGCGTCGTTCACCCCATCGCCGGTCATCGCGACCACCTGTCCGTTCAACTGCAGCGCCTCGACGATCTGCAGTTTGTGCTCGGGCGAGACACGGGCGAACACGGCCGCGTCGGCAACGACCGCCTGCCACCCTGCTGCATCCAGGCCGCTCAGCTCGCGGGCATGCACGGTCCGCAAGGCACGGCCTTGGGCGTCGCGGTCGATTCCCAGCTGGCGCGCGATCTCGGAGGCCGTCGCAACCTGGTCGCCGGTGATCATGACCGCGCGAATGCCCGCCTCGCGGCAGGTGTCCATGGTGGTCCGCGCCTCGTCGCGGAGCGGGTCGATCATGCCGACCTGGCCGACGAAGACCAACTCCCGGCCGAGGTCTTCATCGCCATAGCCCTCCGGTAGCTCCCGATACGCCAGCCCAAGCACGCGCAGGGCGGTGCCAGCCAACTCGCGATTGGTCTCTTCCCAGTGTTGCCGGTCGGCCGGCGTCAGCGGCGCAATGCCGGCGGCACCGAGTTGCGAAACGCTCGCTTCGAGCAGCGTTCCGGGCGAGCCCTTCACGTACGCGACCGTCGTGCCCGCCGGCGTGCGGTGCACCGTGACCATCCGCTTGGTCTCACTGCTGAACGGGACCTCGGTAACGCGCGGATACTCGCGCTCCATGGCGGCGCGGTCCAACCCGCCTTTTTCCGCAGCGACAATCAGCGCCGCTTCGGTCGGGTCGCCCAGGACGGTGGCGTCGCCGTCTTTGCGGTCGACCTGCGCGTCGTTGCACAGCAGGCCGATCCGCAACGCGAGGTGCAGTGACTCATCGGCGCCCGGGTCAACGTGCTGTCCCGCGACGCGGAACTCCCCGGCCGGCGCATAGCCGGCGCCGGTGACCTCGACGCGGCGCTCACCGATCTGGAACGCGCGGACCGTCATTTCATTGCGGGTCAGCGTTCCCGTCTTGTCGGTGCAGATGACCGTGGTCGAGCCGAGCGTTTCGACGGCGGGCAAGCGGCGAACGAGCGCGTGCATGCGCGCCATGCGCTGCATCCCCAGCGCCAAAGTCATGGTGGTGACGGCTGGCAGCCCCTCGGGCACCGCCGCGATCGCCAGCGAGATGCCCACTTCGAGCATGTACAGGAAGCTGTTGCCGCGCAGCCAGCCGGTCACCACGATCACCGCGCTGAGCGCCAGGACAATCAGCAGCAGGGCGCGGCCGAGCTGGGCGAGCTTGGCTTCGAGCGGGGTTCCGCGCGCGCCCACCGTCTCAATCAGCGTGCCGATCTTGCCCATTTCGGTTCGCATGCCGGTGGCCGTGACGATGAATTTGCCGCGACCATCGGTGACGGCGGTCCCCAGATGCACCATGTTGATCCGATCGCCGAGCGGCGCATCTCGCTCGGTAAGCGGATCTGCGATCTTGGTGACGGCGAGCGACTCGCCGGTCAGCGCGGCCTCCTCCAGCTGCAGCCGCACGTATTCGACGATGCGGCCATCGGCCGGTACCCGCGCACCGGCGCCGAGGATGGCCACGTCACCGGTCACCAGTTCCTCTGCAGGGATCTGCCGTTCCTCGCCCTCTCGCAGGACGTGGGCCACTGGCACGGCTTGCTTGCGCAGCGCACCTAGTGCCGCTTCCGCCTTCCACTCTGTGACGAAACCGATCACCGCGTTCAAGACAATGACGACCAGAATGGCGACTGCCTGGGCGATTTCCCCGAGCGCCAAGGCAACTCCACCGGCCGCCAGCAGCAGCAGAACGATGAGGCTGCGGAACTGGTGAACGAAGATCGACAGGGCTGAGCGTTGCTTTGCCCCTGCGAGCGCGTTGGCCCCCTGTTGCGTGTAGCGCAGGGCGGCCTCCGCGGAGGTCAGGCCATGTGTCACGTTCGTCCGCAGGCGCTCTGCCGTCTCCTCAACTGAAAGCGTGTGCCAGGCCTCCGCCGGCCCGGGTGTTAGCGCCGTATGACCGGCGAGGACGTGCCTTGGTTGTTCTTTCCCCGAAGCACTCGTCTTCGTCGGCGCCGAGGTCGCTTGCTCTTCTGGCGCTATCGCCGCCGAGAGCCGTGCCCGCAGTCGACGCAGAAGAGAAGTTGCCGCAGCCGGAGCGGCCGGCGCGGCTGAATCGGCTGGCTTGGGTGCAGCGGCTGTGTTGGAGGTGGCCGCTGCCGGTATATCCGGCATCTGCATACCGGCGGGCATGGGCTCGGTATCGGGCTTTGGGGCTGGGGCCTGAGAGGTTCCCGGCGCAACCACCGGCGCTGGCGGAACGGCAGGGACAGCTGTGGCGCCGGGTGCTGCATCAGGAGCATTGGGGACTTGCGGTACGGCTGCAGCTACAGACTCGGGCCCAGCGGCCGCGTCCGAGTCTGATTTCAGCGCAGCGGACTCATACCCACGTTGGCGCACGGCCGACTTGATATCGGCGATCTCGAGTCGGGTTTCGTCATAGCGCACAGTGGCGCTTCCCGCAGCGTAATTCACTGTGACGCTTTCGACACCCGGCACCTCGCCAATCCGCTTTTCCACTTCGTCCACG
>JBBQNY010000223.1:0-4401 GCA_038330365.1 Lysobacterales bacterium
CGGCTTGGCAGCGCAGGGCATCGACGTGGCCATGGTCGCCAGCCGACAGCGCTACGAGAATCCGGCTGCACATCTGCCGGCCAACGAGCGATGGGGCGGTGTCGAGATACATCGGGTCTGGACTTCCAGCTTCGGACGGGCGCGGCTTCCGGGCCGCATTCTTGACTACCTGACGTTCTATGCGACTCTTCCCTGGGCGCTCTGGCGGGTATTGCAGCGCGGAGACGTGCTGGTTGCCAAGACGGACCCGCCGCTGGTGTCACTGGTGGCGGGAGCCGTCGCAAAGCTGCGCGGCGCGGTGCTCGTCAACTGGCTGCAGGATTTGTTTCCGGAAGTCGCCGTGGGCCTGGGGCAGCCTTCGTTGCCGCGCGCCGCAGCTGGGTTGTTGAAGAAGTTGCGCAATCGCTCTTTGCGGTCGGCAGCCATGAATGTCGTCATTGGCGAACGCATGGCCGAGTTTCTGGTCGCCCAGGGTTTGCACCCCGACACGATTCGTGTGATTCCCAACTGGGCGCATGAATACATGATTCGCCCCTTGCCTGCCGAGCGCAGCGTTCTGCGGCAGGAGCTGGGGCTGCAGGGTTGCTTTGTCGTGGGCTATTCGGGCAACCTGGGCCGCGCGCACGAGTGGAAAACCCTGTTCGACGCTGCGCTTGCACTGGCGGACAAACCGCGCATTGCCTTCCTGATCACCGGAGGAGGGCACGGATACTCGGCGCTCAAACTTCGCGCGGAGCAGGCGGGCCTGACCCGAATGCATTTTCAGCCCTACCGGAGGCTGGAGGAACTTTCGGATTCCATGGCGGCGAGTGATCTGCACTTGGTGACACTGCGTCCCGAGCTGGAAGGTCAGATCGTTCCCAGCAAGTTCTATGGAATCGCCGCAGCGGAGCGGCCAATCGCATTTGTCGGTGATGTCGATGGCGAACTGGCGCGACTCATCGCGAGCGGCGAGTGCGGATTCAGTGTGGCGCCGGGTCAAGATCAGTTGCTTGCCGAGCGTATTCGGGACATGGCAGCGGACATCGAACACTGTCGCCGCCAGGGCCGACGTGCGCGGGCGCTGCTGGAAACAAGATTCTCCCGCGAACGTGCGCATCGCGACTGGCATGATCTGCTGGTGCAGCTGAGCGCGACAAACCTTCAACACCGTACCCACACCATGCCAAAAGAGTTGCCTGAGTCATGAAGAAAGCCTTGATCACTGGAATCACCGGACAGGATGGGGCGTATCTCGCCGAATTCCTGCTTGCGAAGGGCTACGAGGTGCACGGCATCAAGCGCCGCGCCTCTTCCTTCAACACCGAACGGATCGACCATCTCTATCAGGATCCGCACGATTCCAATCCGCGGTTGTTCCTTCATTACGGCGATCTCACCGACGCGACCAACCTGATCCGCATCATGCAGCAGGTGCAGCCGGACGAGATCTACAACCTGGGCGCGCAGAGCCACGTGCAGGTGTCTTTCGAGACGCCGGAGTACACCGCAAATTCCGATGCCCTGGGTACGCTGAGACTCCTGGAGGCCATCCGGATTCTCGGGCTGGAAAAGAAGACGCGCGTCTACCAGGCGTCCACGTCGGAGCTCTACGGCAAGGTGGTGGAGACGCCGCAGACCGAGTCCACGCCGTTCTATCCGCGCTCGCCGTACGGCGTGGCGAAGCTCTATGCCTACTGGATCACGGTCAACTACCGCGAGGCCTACGGGCTCTACGCCTGCAACGGCATCCTGTTCAATCACGAGAGCCCGCTGCGCGGCGAGACTTTTGTGACGCGGAAGATAACGCGCGCGCTGGCGCGCATCCACCTCGGTCTGCAGCAGACGCTCTATCTCGGCAATCTCGATGCGCGCCGCGATTGGGGTCATGCGCGCGACTACGTCGAGATGCAGTGGATGATGCTGCAGCAGGATGAAGCCGAGGACTACGTCATCGCCACCGGAGTGCAGCACTCGGTACGCGACTTCGTCGTGTTCGCAGCGCGCGAGATCGGCATGGAGATCGAGTGGCACGGAGCGGGTGCGGCAGAACACGGCGTGATTGCCTCAGTAGGCGAGGGCAGCGCTGCGGTCGTCGGGTCCAACGTTGTCGAGATCGACAGCCGCTACTTCAGGCCCGCCGAGGTCGAGACCTTGTTGGGCGATCCTTCGAAAGCGAAACGGCAGCTGGGGTGGACGCCGCGCATAACGTTCGAGGAACTCGTGGTGGAAATGATGCAGTCCGATCTCGAGCACGCGCGACGCGACGAGCTGGTGGCGGATGCCGGATTCCGCGCGTACCAGCACCACGAAGGATGACCCAGTGAGCTTGCGTTCCACAATCGGGTTCATCTGGAACCATCCGTTGAACCAGGGTGACCGGCCTGCCGCAATCCGGCGGTTTCTGCGATGGCAACTGTCCTCGCGAATCCTGCCATACGCGTCGGTCGTGCCCTTCGTCGACAGAATCTCCATGCTGCTCTCGCGGCGCAGGACTGGCCTGACAGGTAACTACTACTGCGGCTTGCACGAGTATCAGGACATGGCTTTCGTGCTGCATTTGATCCGACCGGGCGATGTGTTCTACGACGTTGGCGCGAATGCAGGGTCGTACTCGCTGCTCGCCGCCGCTGCCGGTGCGACCACGGTGCACGCGTTTGAACCTTCGAGTGGCACCGCCGATGTCCTGGAACAGAACATTGGGCTGAACCTGCTATCGGATCGAGTTCTGGTTCACCGGTGTGCGCTCGGGGAAGCGCCTGGATCTGTGCGCTTTACGATGGGCGGAGATACGACCAATCACGTTGCCGCTGCGTCTGATTCGCAGGAGCACGAGGAAGTTCCCGTGGGAACTCTCGACTCATTTCATGAGCCCGGTGTGCCGTCATTCGTGAAAATTGATGTGGAAGGTTACGAGGAATTTGTCCTCAAGGGCGCACGGTCCCTGTTGCAGGATCCCGCGCTGATGGGCGTTCTCGTGGAGAGTGACGGCTGCAGTAAACGCTATGGCCCGCGATGGGACCCGATGAAGACAATGAGCGAGTTTGGCTTTTTCCCGTGGACGTACAGTCCTGCAGCGCGGTTATTGACGGAGGGAAGGATTGATCGGTCGCTGTCGCAGAATGTCCTTTTTCTCCGCGATGTGGAATTCGTTCGATCGCGAATCAGAAATGCGGCTCAGTTTCGGTTGGTCAACGGCAATGTCTGACTTTGAATTCATCAAAGGCAGCGTCTACGTTGCGGGGCACCGCGGGCTGGTGGGATCTGCGATCGTGCGACGCCTCAAGCGGGCAGGGTGCTTGGACCCGATCTTTCGCACGCGCGCGGATCTCGACCTGACGCGGCAGGATGCGGTTGATGCATTCTTCCGCGATCAGCAGCCGGAGCTTGTATTTCTCGCGGCGGCCAAGGTCGGCGGGATTCTCGCCAACGACACGCGTCCCGCGGAGTTCATCGCGGAGAATCTTGCGATCGAGCTCAACATCATCCAGTCGGCGTGGCGGCACGGCACACGGAAACTCGTGTTTCTGGGTTCTTCCTGCATCTATCCGCGCGACGCCCCGCAGCCCATGCGCGAGGAGTACCTGTTGACAGGGCCGCTGGAGTCAACCAACGACGCCTACGCCATCGCCAAGATTGCCGGGATCAAGCTGTGCCAGGCCTTCCGGAAGCAGTACGACTTCGATGCGATCAGCCTGATGCCG
Source organism: Lysobacterales bacterium (assembly GCA_038330365.1). Classification (GTDB taxonomy): domain Bacteria; phylum Pseudomonadota; class Gammaproteobacteria; order Xanthomonadales; family Ahniellaceae; genus JBBQNY01. Next base: position 3,684 of record JBBQNY010000223.1, read on the forward strand.
ACCAACCTGTACGGTCCAGGTGACAGTTTCGATCTGGCCTCGTCGCACGTATTGCCCGCGCTGATCCGGCGCTTCCACGAAGCGAAGGTGCGCGGCGATGAGGCGGTCACCATCTGGGGGACTGGTACGCCGTTGCGGGAATTCCTGCACGCAGACGATCTGGCCGATGCGGCGTGGTTCCTGGCGCAGCACTACAGCAGCCCCGAGATCGTCAACGTGGGAGTAGGGCGCGACATCAGCATCGGGGAGCTGGCGCAACTGATCGCGAAGATCGTCGGATTCGAAGGCGAGATCCGGCACGACACCAGCAAGCCCGACGGCACTCCGCGCAAGCTGCTCGATGTTTCGCGGCTGACCGCGCTCGGTTGGGAGGCGTCGATCGGACTGCGCGAGGGCATCGAAAGCACGTACGCGTGGTTTCTAGCGAACTCCGACGCGGCTTAGTCGTTCGCCGAAAGACTCAATTCCGCCCGGCACCCCCACCCTCGTCCCGCCCGCGTTCGCGCACCCCAGCGCGGAGACGACGCGAGCCTCCAGGCGATCCAGAAGCAGGATTCGTCATTCCCGCGAAAGCGGGGATCCAGCTTTGCTTCAACCGTCAACGATCACCCGCAGCATGGATTCCCGCTGTCGCGGGAATGACGAGGGTGGGGTGGGTCGATCCAAGTTCCGTCATCCCCGCGGAAGCGGGGATCCAGCTTTGCTTCAACCGTCAACG
>JBBQNY010000224.1:0-4358 GCA_038330365.1 Lysobacterales bacterium
TTCAGCAGACTTCGCTCGTGGAGTGGCTGCCGTGGTTGCCAGCGCTCGTTCCCCAGTCGATTGATGTCGGGCGCGACAGCGGGCCATCAGGTGTCGCAATGGCGATCAATCTGGGATTGATTCTTCTTTTTGGCGTTCAGCACAGCGCAATGGCGCGACTCGGTTTCAAAGCCTGGCTGCGGCGGCAGCTTCCTGCGTCGGCAGAGCGCAGCGTCTACGTACTGATCGCCAGCCTCGCACTGGTGCTCTTGTTCTGGCAGTGGCGGCCCCTGCCGTCGATGCTCTGGGCCGCGGATTCCGCCCCCGCGCAGTGGATTGGATGGTCGGTGTTCGCGCTCGGCTTCGGAGTCGTACTGCTATCCACGTTCCTGATCGATCACTTCGAACTGTTCGGGCTCAAGCAGGTATGGCAGCAGTTTCAGAGTCGCGAGCCCGCGGCACCGCGATTCGCGACGCCGCTCTTTTACCGCCTGGTTCGACACCCTTTGTACCTGGGCTTCATTCTTGCGTTCTGGGGCGGTCCGGACATGAGCGTCGGACACTTGCTGTTCGCTGCATCAATGACGGCTTACATCCTGTTCGCCATCCGCCTTGAGGAGCGAGACCTCGTGCATCACCTCGGCGACGCCTACCTGCAGTACCGCGACCGCGTGCCCATGCTCGTGCCCGGACTTGGCGCGCGGGGCGCCAGCTGATCATCCGTCCCGACTGGAGAAAGGTTTTTCCGTACCGACATCATCAGCAGCGCCCAGACGACCATCACAGCCTGCATCAAATGCTTTCGTCTCATTCCCGGATCGGCACTCAGCCAGAGGTCGCTGTGACAACGATTCTCACCGATCGGGTCGATGCGGGTCGACGGGAAGCATGGTCACAGGGCCGCTTCCCCCGCGATCCCGACGCCCCACCTTGCGCGGGGCTTCGTCGTTTGGCGAGTATCGCTGACTTGCGCACCATGTGGTCGAGCGCCGGCGCACCATCCGGGTTGGTTGCCGTTTCTTCACGCGTCCGTCCACGCGTCGGGCTCAAGTCTCCTGTTGCAACATCATGACGACGCGCATCGCTTCGACGACCCTGACGATGCGGGTGCCGCGTTACTGGGCGACGCCAAGCAATCCCTGATCGCAGTCACCATCATGTGAGCGTTTGCAGGCAGTGCGGTACCGATGTCGAGATCGTCGCCGGGATCGGGCGCGACGCGATGATGGCGATCCCGCCAAGTTCGAGTCCGCTGGACATGGCCTTGCGCGGGCGAGTCGCCTGATTCGGCCCCGGATTTGTGCAGTACATTGGTGACCGGCCCAATTCCGAGGCGCGATGTGTCGATGTCGCCCTGCTCCCGCTTTTTCCCGTGTTGCGCACGATGATCGGACCTCACGATCCCCACGGCGCCTCGATCCCCGCCAGCGACGCCCTGCGGTCATTCTTCTATGGCGCGCCGCTGCAGTTGGGCGTCAGTGAAATGACCGCGAACCAGGACATGATCCTGGTCTCCGTCAACCCTGCGGCGGCAGCGGCGTTGGGCATGAAGGTCGACGAGGTCGAGGGCAAGCGACTCAGCGAGCTCGGCCTCGCTGGGCCGGGCAAGGGCGTTTGTCTCAAGCAGTATCAGGAGGCGCTATCCACGGGCAGGCCCGTGAGATTCGAGCAGCCGAGCGGCGTGCCGGGCTCGGACGGATGGTGGGAGGTGACGCTGACCTACCTCGACGTCGGTCCCACCGGACAACCGCGCTTTTCCTTCATCGTGCAGGACGTCACGCAAGGCAGGCGCGACCAGCGGACACAATCCGCGCTGTACCGGATCTCGGAAGCGACGCAGTCGGAAGCGACGCTGTCGGAACTGTTCCGCAGAATTCACGAGATCGTCGGCGAGTTGCTGCCCGCGCCGAACTTTTTCGTGGCGCTGTACGACTGGGCCAAGGATGAGTTGAGCTTTCCTTACGATGTGGACGAGTTCGACGAAACGCCTGCACCGCGCAAGCTCGATGATGGAACACTGTCGGGACGCGTTATCCGCCTTGGCGAGTCACTACTGTTCACAACCGAGGCACCGAACGGAGAAGTCGACAAGGAAGACGTTGTGGTTGGCACGCCGTCGCTGGACTGGCTCGGCGTGCCGCTCAAGACCAACTCCGGAACCATCGGCGCGCTGGTCGTGCAAAGTTACGCGGGCGACGTGCGCTACAACGAGCAGGACAAGACGCTGCTGGAATTCGTGTCGGGCCAGGTTGCGGCCGCGATCGAACGCAAACAGGCACAAGACTCGCTGTGCCTGAGCGAGGCCAGACTGGAGGAAGCGCAGCGTCTGGCGCACGTCGGCAGCTGGAATTTAGACCTCGTCACCAACACGCTCACCTGGTCCGACGAGCTGTGCCGGCTGTATGGCGTGGACCCGGCGTCGCACCGGCCCTCGTTCGAGGATTTCATGGGTCGCGTCCACCCCGACGATCGTCAGTTCGTTTCCGATCTCGTGTCGCGCGCGATCGAGACAAGGGATGCCTTCAGCCACGAAACCCGCATCGTCCGGCCCGATCGCGAAGTGAGGACTCTCTTCGACCAGTGCGAAGTCCTGGTTAGCGCGCAAGGATCCGTCACCGGATTGGCAGGCGCATGCCTGGACATCACGATTCGCAAGCGCGCGGAATTGCTGGAGCTCGACCGCAGCCGGATACTGGAGCAGGTTGCGCAGAACGAGCCGCTGAAGGTCGTCCTTTTGCAAATCGTCAACACGCTTGAGCACCAGCGTCCGGAGATGCGGGCGTGCCTGTTGCTCACGAAAAACGGCAAGTCGGCTGGCGGTGTTTGTCCTTCACTGACTGCAGAAGCTTTCTCCAGCCTGGAGGGACTGTCGGTAGTTGACGGCGAAGGACTCATCGCAGCCGCACGCTCCGGCTTGCCGACGCTGGTCACCGACACCTCCACCGACGATAACTGGACTCACCAGCAGAACCTCCGCACCACCCATGCCATCCAGTGCTGCTGGTCGGTGCCGATCCATTCGGCGACCGGGGGCGTGCTGGGCACGCTGAGCCTGATGGGTGCCGCGCCAAGGGCCGCGACCGAGACGGATCGCCAGCTGCTGGAGTCTGTGTGCCGACTCGCTGCCGTTGCCATCGACCACAGCGAGCTGACCGGACAGCTGTCGCACCAGGCGCAGCACGATGCATTGACGGGACTGCCCAACCGCCTGCTGTTCCAGGACCGCCTGGACCAGGCGCTGGCCCTCGGCAGGCGCCACAAGCAGCACGTGGCGGTCATCTACATGGACCTCGACCGATTCAAGCATGTCAACGACACGCTCGGTCATTCCTCGGGTGACGAAGTGCTGAGGCAGACTGCAGGGCGTCTCGCAGGCTGCCTCCGACGCAGCGATACGCTCGCGCGCGTCGGCGGCGACGAATTCACCGTGGTGCTGACCGAGCTGGAAAACGCGCGCGACGCGATGCACGCCGCCAAGAAGATGATCGAGGAGATGCGCAAGCCCTTTGTTGTGGAGGGGCGTGAATTGTTCGTGCCCATGTCCCTCGGAATCAGCACTTTTCCCGACGACGGCGGCGACGGCGAAGTGCTCATGGGCAACGCCGATGCCGCCATGTATCGCGCCAAAGCCAGGGGCCGCGACAATTTCCAGTGGTTCGCCGCCGAAATGCACCACCAGGCGCGCGAGCGCATGGAGATCGAGGGCCAGCTTCGTCATGCGATTGCGCGCGACCAGCTGAGTCTCGCCTACCAGCCTCAATGCGGCCCGCTGGGCGAGATCCTCGCGTTCGAGGCGTTGATGCGCTGGCGGCATCCGACGCTTGGCGAAGTGGCTCCCTCGCGCTTCATTCCGATCGCCGAAGACAGTGGCTTGATCATGACCTTGGGCGAGTGGGCCCTGCGTCGTGCATGCGCGCAGGCAGCGGCGTGGCGCAGCGCCGGACACACCAGCCTGCGCATGTCGGTCAACGTGTCGGCGGCGCAATTCAATCGCCGCGACTGGGTCGACACGGTGCGGCGAGCATTGCACGACTCGGAGCTGGCGCCGGAGGCACTCGAGCTGGAGATAACCGAAAGTCTGCTGTTGCAGAGCGTGCGGGAAACGTCCGCCAACCTGTTCGAATTGCGGTCCATGGGCGTGGGTGTCGCCATCGACGATTTCGGCACCGGCTACTCCTCGCTGAGTTACCTGCACCAGCTCCCCATCAGCACGCTCAAGATAGATCAGAGTTTTGTGCAGCAGATCGGAGCGACGACGATCGAGGGCCAGGAGGACGCGCCCATCATCCGCACCATCATCGCGCTGGCGCGCAACCTGGGAATGGCGGTCGTGGCCGAGGGCGTGGAAACCGAGGCACAACGGGAAACGTTGCTGCGCC
>JBBQNY010000225.1:0-4347 GCA_038330365.1 Lysobacterales bacterium
GCTGGCATGACGCCATCGCTGTCGCCTCCTGTAGGAGCGCGCTCGCGCGCGATGGCGTCATGTCGAAACGTTGCGCGCGGCACGAACTGGCATGGCGCCATCGCGCGCGAGCGCGCTCCTACAGGAGCGGGGGCGTTTCGAGTGCCAGGAGTGTGCGCGCGGCACGGGCTGGCATGGCGCTATCGCGCGCGAGCGCGCTCCTACCGGAGCGGGGGGCGTTCGAGTGCCAGCAGGGCAGCTTTGGCCTCAAGGCCGCCACCGAAGCCGGTGAGGGTGCCGTTCGCTCCGATCACGCGATGACAGGGAACCACGATCGGCAGGGGGTTGCGGCCATTCGCCGAGCCCACGGCGCGCACGGCACGCGGCGAACCGATTCGCTCAGCCAGTTGCGCGTAGCTGCAGGTTTCACCGAATGGGATCCTCGACAGCGCGGACCAGACCTGCAGCTGGAACGCGGTTCCACGCGGTGCGAGTTCGAGTTCGAAACGGCGCCGTGTGCCAGCGAAATACTCGGCCAGCTGGATACAGGCGCTTTGCACGAAGTGGTTGTCCGCGTCGCGCGTCCACCCACTCGGGTCCTGCGGACCGTGCCGGTTGACCGGAAACAGCACATGCCGCAGGCCGTTCGCATCCGCAGCCACCGTGACCCTGCCGATTGGAGTGGAAAGCTCGTCGAAGAACATCATGTCGATTCCTTGCGCCGCAACGCGGCCAGATTCCAGAGGTGCATGACCGCGTAGCTGCGCCACGGCCGCCATGCTTCGGCGCGTTCCCCGGCGGCGCGCTGGGTGAGCGCAGCTGTGTCACCCAGCATCTGGCGGAGCACCAGATCGCCGCCGGGAAATGCATCGGGATGCCCGAGGGTGCGCATCGCGACGTAGTGCGCGGTCCAGAGTCCGATGCCGCGGATCGCGATGCAGCGTTGAATGAATGAGTCGAGGCGTTGACCTGCGCCGAAATGCAACTCGCGCGTCGCTACGGCCGCGGCCGCGGCACGGATCGTCGCTGCGCGCGCTTTGGTCACGCCGATGGATTCGACCGGCGCCTCAGCCAGGTCGGCGGGCGCAGGAAAAGCACGATCGAGTCCTGCCACGGCGCTTATGTCGGCCGGCGTGGGACGAGCCGTACCGAACGCATCGACCAGGCGCCGCGCCAGCGTTCCCGCGCCAGCCACCGTGACCTGTTGACCGAGCACTGCGCGTATCAGCGTCTCGAAGCCATCGAAGCCACCTGCAACGCGCAATCCGGGCTCGAGATCGATTGCACCACGCAGCAGCGCATCGCGTTTCAGCAGGTCGTGAATCGGCTGCAGATCCGCGTCGAGATCGAACATGCGCCGCACGCGCGCAACGATGTGCGGAATCAGGACGGGATCCAGCGGCGACAGCTCGAGCAGCAGCTCCGATCGACCCGTGGCCGCACTCACGCGCAAGTGCACCGGTGCGTTGATCGGTCCAGTGATGCGCGTCCACGCTCCCGCTTCGACGCGCTCGATGCCGGGCAGCGCCCGCAAGGCCAAAAAGTCGAGCATGCGCGCAAATGCCAACGGCGGTCGGTAGGCGAGTCGCAGCAACAGTCCTGCCGCAGCAGGCGAAGTTCTCAAGCGGCGAATCGAAGCAGGCGGCATGCCGTTGCTGTCGCGGAACGCGGCGTTGAAGCGGCGCAGACTCTTGAACCCCGATGCGAGCGCGACCTGGGTTATGGGCAAGGACGTTTCGGCGAGGAGCTGGCGCGCCAGCAGGAGACGGCGTGTGCCGTGCACGGCCATCGGCGTCGCACCCGTGCTCGACAGAAACAGCCGCCGCAGGTGTCGCGGACTCGTGTCAACGGCAGCTGCCAGACCCGCAATCGACAATTCCTCCATCTCGCCCGAGCCCAGCAACGCCAGCGCACGCTCCACGGGATCATCGTGATGGGCGGACTGCGTGTCGGGCGAGAGTTCGGGCCGACAGCGCAGACACGGCCGGTAACCAGCCTCGCTGGCCGCCGCCGCCGAGGCGAAGTACGAGACGTTGCGTGGCTTCGGTGCCGGGGCGGGGCACACGGGGCGGCAGTAGATTCCCGTGCTGCGCACGGCGGTGAAAAACAGGCCGTCGAAGCGCGCATCACGCGACAGGCGGGCGCGTTCGCATATTTCTGTGGCAGGGAGTTGTGGCGGCGACATGGGGCGATCATAAGCGCGTTGCCGCTGCGTGACTCGCCGTTTTCGGCCATGAATGTCCAATGGCTGTCAACCGTGCACAGCTGCTGTAGGAGCGCGTTCACGCGCGATGGCGTCATGTTGGCTTGGAATGCGAAGCACCGATGTGCATGACGCCATCGCGCGCAAGCACGCTCCTTCACGAGCAGGGGCATTCGGGGCAGCGGGAGTCATGTTCTCGGCAGCCCGAATCCATTACCGCGATAATCGGCACACACGAAGCGCAGGAGTGGTTCGCTGATGTCCGATGCCCGAATCGACCCGTCCCGCTCCATCCGCGCGCCGCGCGGTAGTGAGCTGCACTGCCGCTCGTGGCTCACCGAAGCGGCGTTCCGGATGATCCAGAACAATCTGGATCCTGAAGTCGCCGAGAATCCGCAGGCACTTGTGGTGTACGGCGGCATCGGCCGGGCGGCGCGTGACTGGGCCAGTTTCGATGCGATCCTTGATGCGCTGAGGACCCTTGGAGACGACGAGACACTGCTCATCCAGTCCGGCAAGCCGGTGGGCATCTTTCCGACGCACGCCGATGCGCCGCGCGTGCTGATCGCCAATTCGAATCTGGTGCCGCACTGGGCCACGTGGGAACACTTCCACGAGCTCGATCGAAAGGGACTCATGATGTACGGCCAGATGACGGCCGGGAGCTGGATCTATATCGGCAGCCAGGGAATCGTGCAGGGCACGTACGAGACTTTCGTCGAGATGGGTCGGCAGCACTATGGTGGCAATCTGCAGGGGCGCTGGATCCTCACTGCCGGCCTTGGAGGCATGGGCGGCGCGCAGCCGCTCGCGGCGTCGCTGGCAGGGGCGTGTTCGCTCAATATCGAATGCCAGCAGAGCCGCATCGACATGCGCTTGCGGACGCGCTACATCGACGTGCAGGCGCGCGATCTGGAGCATGCCCTCGAGCTCATCGGTCGACACGTTGCGGCCGGCGAGGCGGTGTCGGTGGCGCTGCTCGGCAATGCTGCCGAGATCCTGCCGGAGCTTGTCCGCCGTGGCATCCGGCCCGACGCGGTGACGGACCAGACCAGCGCGCACGATCCTGTGCACGGCTACCTGCCGATCGGCTGGAGCGTGGAGCGATGGCTGGCAGCCCAGGAATCGGATCCCGATGCCGTGCGCGATGCGGCGAAGGCTTCGATGCGCGTGCACGTCGAGGCGATGCTCGCGTTCCAGAAGATGGGCGTACCGACATTCGACTATGGCAACAACATCCGGCAGATGGCATTCGACGAGGGCTGTGCCGATGCATTCGATTTTCCTGGATTTGTCCCGGCGTACGTACGACCGCTGTTCTGTCGCGGCATCGGTCCTTTCCGTTGGGTTGCGCTCAGCGGCGATCCCGAGGACATCCATCGCACGGATGCCAAGGTCAAGGAACTGATTCCCGACGACGTCAACCTGCATCGCTGGCTCGACATGGCGCGTGAGCGGATCGCATTCCAGGGGCTGCCGGCGCGTATCTGCTGGGTGGGCCTGGGCCAGCGCCACAAGCTCGGACTGGCCTTCAACGAGATGGTCCGCAACGGCGAGTTGAAGGCGCCGATCGTCATCGGGCGCGATCATCTCGACAGCGGCAGTGTCGCTTCACCCAATCGTGAAACCGAAGCAATGCGTGATGGCTCCGACGCCGTGAGCGACTGGCCGCTGCTCAACGCCATGCTCAATGTCGCGGGTGGCGCGACCTGGGTGTCGCTGCATCATGGCGGTGGCGTCGGCATGGGATTCTCGCAGCACAGCGGAGTGGTGATTGTCTGCGACGGTACCGAAGCGGCCGACCGCCGCCTCGCGCGCGTGCTCTGGAACGATCCCGGTACCGGCGTCATGCGCCACGCCGATGCGGGCTACGGGATCGCGCAGGAATGCGCGCGCGAGCAGGGCCTCAAGTTGCCGATGATCTGACACTGGCCGGCCAACTTCTTCAGTCCTGAAAGGCAGAACGCATGAATCAGTCCATCGCACTGGTTGCTCTCGTTGTTCGCGATTATGACGAGGCCCTAGCGTTCTACGTCGGCAAGCTGGGCTTCGAGCTCGTCGAAGACAGCTACCAACCGGCGCAGGACAAGCGTTGGGTTGTCATTGCGCCTCCGGGTAGCACGGGTGCAAATCTGTTGCTGGCGCGCGCTTCGACGGCGGAACAG
>JBBQNY010000226.1:0-4329 GCA_038330365.1 Lysobacterales bacterium
CGTATCCGCGCGGACATGCACGGTACTGGCGATCACCCCGGCTTCCGGTTCACCCCAGTAGCTGCCGGGAATCGCCGCGTCTGCCGCGACCTTCGAAAGCTGCAGACCGAAGCTCTGGAACAGTGTCCGCAGTGCTTCCGCCTCAAGCTCGCCACAGGTCAGCACAAACGACAGCCGGACTGCCGTCAGGCGCCCGCGACGGCTTGCGACGTCGGCGTGGCAGACCTGTGGCGGCTGCTGAGCCAGGGCTCGGGCGGCAACTCATCGCCGTAAGTTTCCGCGACGTATGGGTAGCTGCAGAGCGCCTTGGAGAGCAGGCTGACGTGCTGGCCGCTGCCCATGCTTTCCTGGCCCACTTCCTGGAACCCGTAGGTGCCGTGGAACAGCACCACCGCATCGTTGCGCGGCTCGAGCATCACTTCGCAGCAGAGCCAGGGCGAGCGCACTTCCGCATGGCTCTGCACATCCGCGTAAAACACACGCCCGAGTCCCAGGCCACGGTACGCGGAAGCAATCACGATGCGGTCGATGTAGGTGAAGGCCGGGTAGAGCGCGCGGAAAAAATGGAAGTTGGTGCTGTCGTATCCAGCGTCGGCATCCAGGCCGACCAGGAACCCGGCCAGGTGATCCTCAATCTGCGCCACGCGGAAATAACAGGCCTCGCGAAACAAAAGGCGCATGCGCGCGCCGTCGATGGGCAGTATCGATGGCCCTGCCGCATTGTTCATGCCCAGCAGTTGATCGAGATCCGATTCGCGGGCATCCCTCAGCATCACAGCCATTTGTCTCGCGCAGCGACTTCGGATCGCGCAATTATAGCCAGCCGGGAATCGCGCGCAGTCTGTGCTCGGCCGCATGGGCGCCATACGTCTGCGCATGCATTGCAATCCGCAGCTTCCACGCGTGCGGCCTGCACGCGAGTTCAGTGACCTGTGGCGGATTGCCAGCGCCAGACCTGCGGTCCAAGATGCGTCGATGATGCGCTGGCCAAGCTGGAACCACATCGACCTGCTGCGTTATGCGGGTCTGTTCACCTATCTCTGCGTCGGACTGCCGATGTTGCAGCAGTTCTGGCTGCCGGATCTTGAGACCAACAGTCTGGAGCTGCGCGGCGGGTGGGCGTGCTATCTCGCGTTCGGGGTTTCGTACTGGCTGGTCACGCGCGACCTGGGTACGCGTCGGCCATCGCGCTGGCGACTGCCGCTGCTGGCGGTGATGAACCTCGCCTCGCTCGGCATCAACTACTTCAGCGAAAGCGGACTCGCCGGCATCCTGCTGCTTGTGATCTCCGGTGTGCTGCCCTGGATGATGCCTCTCGGGTATGCGATTGCGTGGGCCGTCCTCGGCAGCGTCAGCCTGATCCCGACGCTGGCCAATCTGCCCGACTGGACACTGTCCCAGGCGATCCTGCAAAGCGCGCTCTATCTCGGGTTCTCGAGCTTCACCTTCGTGACCGCACTGGTCGCCAAAGGACAGGCGGAGGCGCGTGAAGAGCAGCGCCGGCTGAATGCGGAACTGCGCGCAACACGGGAGTTGCTGGCGGAATCCAGCCGCATGGGCGAGCGCGTGCGCATCTCGCGGGAATTGCACGACCTACTCGGACATCACCTCACAGCGCTCAGTCTGAATCTGGAAGTCGCAAGTCACATCGTGGAGGGCACCGCGCTCGAAAGAGTGCGACAGGCGCAGACGCTGGCCCGTCTGCTGCTGGCAGATGTGCGCGAGGCAGTGAGTCAGCTGCGCCACGCGGAAGGAATCGATCTGCACAAGGCATTGATCGCACTGACCGAAGAAGTACCCGGACTTGCGATCCATCTCGACATGCCGGAACTTTTTACGGTGGAGGATCCGTCGCGCGCGCAGGTGCTGCTCCGATGTGCGCAGGAAACAATCACCAACACGGTGCGCCACGCCCGCGCTGAGAACCTCTGGCTGCGGTTTGAGCGCGATGGACAGAGCGCCCTGCGCATGCACGCACACGACGACGGCATCGGCAGCGATCGACTCGTGCATGGCAACGGCCTGATCGGAATGCGCGAGCGGCTGGCACGATTCGGCGGTCGCCTGGAAATCGCCAGCGGTTCAGGTCACGGCTTCACACTGGACGCGCTGCTACCTCTGGAGAAGACCAGTTGATTTCCGTTTGCCGCGTCCATGACCAGACCATGGTTCGGGCAGAGTGTCCTGTGCGTGCCTGGGCACAGCGAGGACATGAGCTGTGAACCGACTCTTGCATCGCAATCGCTTCACACTGGACGCGTTCGTTCCTCTGGAGAAACCCGAATGATTTCCGTCTGTCTCGTCGATGACCAGACCCTGGTTCGCCAGGGGGTGCGCAGTCTGCTCGAGTTGTCCGACTCGGTGAAAGTGGTCGCCGAGGCGGCCGATGGCAACCAGGCGCTGGAAGTCATTCCCGCCTGCAGCCCAGACGTGGTCCTGCTGGACATGCGGATGCCGGGTCTGTCTGGACTGGACGTGCTCAACGCACTGCGCGAGCGGGGCGAATTGCCGCCCACGATTATTCTCACGACGTTCGATGACGATCAGTTGGTGTTGGCCGGTCTCAAGGCTGGCGCGCGCGGCTACTTGCTGAAAGATGTCTCGCTCGAACAACTCGTCGAGGCGATCAAGACCGTAGCCGACGGTGGTTCGCTGGTGCAGCCGGTGGTGACACAACGGCTGCTGCTCGGCCTCGAGCGCATGCACAACGAGTTTGCGAGTCTGGATCAGCCTGACCCCTTGACCGAGCGCGAGACCGAGATTCTGCGCCTGATGGCCGGCGGATATTCGAACAAGGAAATCGCGAACTCGCTCAGCGTCGCCGAAGGCACGGTCAAGAACCACGTCTCCAACATCCTCTCCAAGCTCGGTGTGCGTGATCGCACGCGAGCTGTATTGAAGGCTTTCGAGCTGGGTATCGTGTAGCGGCACCCGCGCCCCCATCCGCACCCCTGGGCCATTCGCTTTCCCGTTCGTGTTGAGCCTCCCACGTCCCGTTCGTGGCGAGCCTGTCGAACCATGAACAGCACGGACCGGGAAGTCCCATCCGTGCGGGATGCACCTGCGTATAGTCGAAGACCGAAACGTTGCCGCGCATTCACCCGGCCCCTCACCCGTCGCTGCGCGCCACCCTCTCCCCGCTGTCGCGGGGCGAGGGGCAGGTGCCACGCCGCGCCACGACTGCCCGCGCCGTCGTAGGAGCGCGATCGCGCGCGATGGCGCCATGCACGTTCTTGCCACGCGCTCCGTTCCACCATGGCGCCATCGCGCGCAAGCACGCTCCTACAAAGGCCGCGTGGCTGTGGTGGTGTGGCGTGACATCTGCCCCGCCCACCGGGGTAGCGACGAAAATCAGCCACCGTCGAACTCCGCGCGTGCTGGCCAAACGCAATGCATGTCCCGCGCCGTCGTAAGAGCGCGCTCGCGCGCGATGGCGCCATCCATCATTGCGCCCAGTGCTCTGCACACGCCTGCAGCCTGCGCGCCTGAAGGCACTCCTACGCGAAGCTCGCGCATCGCCCAGGCCTGCGGCGGGGGGCATCTACAGGGACTTTCCATCGTCAGGAATGGACGTTCAGGTCCGTGTGGAACCCGCCAAAGCCGGCGCAGGCAGGCTCCGAAGTGTGCTGGTCTGGACCTGCCGGGGCGTTCGTCTGTTCGATGCTGGTAGCTGCGCGGAGCCGTCTTGGGTAGCATTGGCGCTTCTGCGACCGCTCCGGGATTGCCACAGCCCATGATCCGCCTTCTTGAATTGCTGATCGCTTTTGTCATTGTTGCGGTCCTGTTTATCGTCATCGGAGCTGTGCTCCCGAGTTCCGCGCACGTCGAGCGGTCGGTCGAACTGACCAATCCCATCGTCCAGGTCTACGACACGGTGAACGGCTACCGGAAGTTTTCGAACTGGTCCGCGTTCACCGCACTGGACCCGCGCGCCAAGATCAGCGTGAGCGGACCGCGTTCGGGTGAGGGCGCAAAATTCTCCTGGGACAGCTTCGAGAAGACAGTGGGCAAGGGCAGCGTCGAGATCGTCGACGCCGTGTCCAGCGAGAAAGTCGTATCGAAGTTGCTCAACAACTGGCGCGGACACAACAAGCGCTCAAGCTTCCGCATGCGCACCGTTCCCGGCACCGGCGCCACCCGCCTGGTCTGGACCGTCGACGTGGATTACGGCTGGGATCTGCTCGGCCGATATTCCGGCCTGTATCTCAATGGGCGCGTGGGCGAATTGATGCGCGTCGGGCTCAACAAGCTCGCCACCAGCATGGCCACTTATCCCAATGTCGATTACAGCCAGGTCGATCTGGGCGAGGTAGCCACTGAACTTCGACC
>JBBQNY010000227.1:0-4301 GCA_038330365.1 Lysobacterales bacterium
TCAGGATCCGTACCACGGGCCCGGACAGGCACATGGCCTGAGCTTCTCGGTCCCGCGTGGCGTGCCGCAACCGCCTTCGCTGGTCAACATCCTCAACGAACTCGCGCGCGACACGGGCATCACCCGATCGCGTCACGGTGACCTGTCCATCTGGGCGGCACGCGGCGTGCTGCTGCTCAACTCCGTGCTGACGGTGGAGGAAGGCAAGGCCGGATCGCATCAGGGCCAGGGGTGGGAGGGCTTCACCGACGCGATCATCGAGCGCCTGACGGCGTCCCGCGAAGGTCTGGTCTTCATGCTCTGGGGCGCGTACGCGCAAGCCAAGGGGCGCCTGATCGATCGCAGCCGGCACTGCATTCTGCGCGCGCCGCACCCGTCACCACTGTCTGCGCACCGCGGTTTTACGGGGTGCGGGCACTTCAGCGCCGCCAATCGATACCTGGCTGGCTGCGGCGGCGCGCCGATCGACTGGTCGTTGCCGCCGGACTGAACTGTTGCCGCAGACGCATCGGACGGCTCCACTGGGGCCGCCTGCCGGTGCCGTGTGACACCTGTCGAGCACGCTTATTGATGGCACCGTCCGCTCTTCCCGCGTATCGCCTTGTTCTCTAGGGTAATTTTCGCTTTCACGGCCGGGCTCGAGCCCCAAGCCGGTCCTGATGTTCACCACCGACGAACCGCTCGAGCCCGAGCAGCAGCAGTTCGTGAGCGCCGCCGGCGGATGGACTTATGGCCAAGCAATGGCTTGCGAGGGAGTCCACTTGACGTGTTTCCGCGATCGGGCATGCCAGCTCTATGGTTGACACTTCCGGCGCCGTAGGTGGAAGTCGGTTTATTCAGCGCCTGCCGCATGCTAATCTAGCGACGCCTAACAGCGTTAGGAAACGCTAATGAGTACATCTCTCCTGCGCATGCTCGATGCCGAGCCTGGCCCGGTCTCCGAACCGAGCGATGAGGACTACATCCGGTCCGCGCTTGCTGAATTCAGGCGTGGAAATCAAAGTCGCGGTGAATTTCGCCAGCAATCGAGCGTTGCGCCTGAAAAGGCGCTCACCGCCGGCGAGCTACGTGCACTCGAGCGCATCGGACTTGGGCCGAACGCTGAGGTGCCCGCACAGGCCGAGCGCGCGCGGCAGCAAGCCTTGCACGTGTTCTTCCACGCCTATCAGACGGCGCTACCGACGATTGAGGTTGCAACGATGCTGGGCGTCAATGCATCACGCATCCGCCAACGAGTCAAGGAACGCACGTTGCTCGCGATGGTCGACGCTGGCGAGATCAGGTTCCCCTCGATGCAGTTCCACGACGGCCGCGAATTGCCGGGGCTGCGCGAATTGCTGCCGACGCTGCCACCGAACATCAAGACGCTGGAGGCGCTGTCCTGGTTCGCGACGCCCAGCGTTGAGTTGGCCCAGGACGGCGGCGAGCCGCAGGCGCCGCGCGACTATCTGCTCGCCACCGGTGAGGTGTCGCCCGTGATCGAACTGGCAAGGATGCTCGATCGTGGCGAAACCGCCTGATCCACCGCCAGTCGAGGTCCTGCGCGGGCTGAGGCCCTCGTTCGCGACGTTCGAGGAAGGCACCACACTCGCGCGCCTCTACTTCGCGAGCAGCAAGCACCCGGTCGCATGGAACCAATTCCGATCATGGGGGCCAGTGCGCGGTGCGCGCTTCGACCATCACCACATGAGCGATCAGGGGCGCCCGATCGAGCAGTACCGCAGCATTCTCTATTGCGCCCAGAACGCCATCACCTGCATCGCCGAGGTGTTCCAGGATGCGCGCGTTATCGACCGGACGCGTGACGATCCCTATCTGAGCGCGTTCTCGCTGCTCCGCCCGATCCGGCTCCTAGATCTGACCGGGGAGTTCGCCACCCGCATGGGAGCGTCGCTAGCCATCCACTCCGGACATCGGTTTCGCACGCGTCGCTGGGCCGCGGCGCTGCACGACGCTTTCGATCACGACGGGTTGTTGTACTTCTCATCCATGCATCCGGGTGAGACCGCGATCGCGCTGAACGAGCGCGCGCAAAACGCCTTGCCGCCATCGCCGGATTTCAATCGTCCACTCGCGGATCCGTCGCTGACGGACTCGATCGACGCGTGCGCGGACAGGCTCGGCTATCTCAAGGGTTAAGGCTGTAGAAGAAGTCCCGGCACGATTCTTGGAACTTACCAATGCTCACCACAGTCGCGTCAAAGATGTTTTCGAAGTCGAAACGCGCGTCTGCCGCACTCCCGCAGGGACTGTGGGTCAATGGAACTTCGGCCTCGTTGGGCGGGACGGACAGTCCGTCGCACGGGCATGGAGGATTGGTAGCTCGGAACAAGCCGCACCGAACCGCGACCTATCCACAAAATTCTCGTCCAGTTGCAAGCGTGGTTTGCTGGCCTCACGTAGGGAAAAGTCAATGCGCGGGTCACCAGGCGATACCAGCCTCACCCCGCGCCATTGACCTCGCTGCCAGCCAAAAGACCAGAGGGATGAGCATCCACGCCAGCATCGGTGAAAGCGGCACGGGTGTCGCAACCGGCACTCCAGCACTCTCTTCGCCGAGGTCTCGGATGTAGACATCAGGATCTTCACCGTTGACGTCGTTGGGAATGAGGTTCGTGCCAAACGAGTGAAAGCCGACGAATCGACCGTTCCCGGAAATTTTCGGGCTCAAGTTCAAATAGATCCCGCACGGCTGAATGGACCCTGCCTCTTCGCAGCGCGCGACGGATGAACCAAAACTGGCGCCCTGACCAGCGTCGTTTTGAGAAACCAGAGTCACCCGCTGCGTTTTTGTATCGAACATATAAACCTGGGGGAAATAGGGCCGTGCATCGCCCGCGCCGGGCAGGTTGAATCCACTTGAACGAAATGCGATTCGTGTGCCGTCATCAGAGATGCTGGGCCACTCCAGAAAGAAACCCCCGGCAATCGGTTGCCCCTGACTGTTGAGACTGACTAGTTCTGTCCGGCCCTCGTCTACGTAGCGAGCCAGAATAGCCGTGCCTGTGTAGGCCACCAGGTTCGTGGCAACCGATTTGAACGCCACCACCGAACCGTCGAAGTTGACGGTTGGTCCCAGAACCTGACCGTTTGCAGGCGAGCCATCCGGAGATGCACTGAGAAGCTGGGTCACTCCGGTTTCCGTGTCGAACAGGTACACCTGATTGAGAAGCTCGTCAGAGAGATCTGCCTGGCGACCGAGGTAGACCACTTTGCGGCCATCTCCGGAAATCGCAGTCTGCAGCAAGTCGACTTTCTCACCGTCCGTGACGGGTATCACCAAACCCGTCCCCAGATCGAATACTTGAAGTCTGACCGGGTCGGTGCCAATGCCCATCAGTACCCGGTTGCCCGCGTCATCCATTCGCGGAGCGGCGGCTGAGATGTTGGGTGCCGGTCCGATGCGTCGCACTTGACTTGTTGTGCGATCCAAGAAGTAGACACGTCGCCCGATGGGCAGTGCCTCTGGATCAATGCCCGTCGTCACAAAGTCGTAAACGACGAAGCGGCCATCAGCACTCAGCTCTGCTGAAAGTGTGGACAGCGGGGTGCGCGGAACGCAGGGTACCGGCGAGCCGTCGGCGTTGCGGCTGACGAGCTCCGTCGTCCCGCTCTCGCGATCACGCATCCACCACCGACCGCAATCGTTGAAGGTTCCAGTCAGATCGCCTTCCCCCAAAAAGAGCACAAACCGGCCGGTCTTCGAGACAATTGCCTCAGATACGAAGGACCGAGCCTGAATGCCATCGGGCGCAACGCTCACCAGTTCCGTGGACTGGCCCCGGGCGAAACCCGAGGCCAGCCACATCGCAAGTACGAAGAAAATCTGAAGCGAAGTCCCAATCATCTACGTTTGTCCTTCAGCGCATAAGCGGATCAGTTGCGATGTCAGTCAGCGAACGAATTCCTGGACATCGACATCTGGGGCTTTCAGTAGGGCCGACGTCCCACCGCCAACTTCGGCTGCACGTGTGCCGTCGTCAAGCCTCGCGCCTCCATGGCCACTTCTGGTCCGATTTGCGGGCGCTCTGGTCGGGAACTTCAGGGGCTGTTTAGCACTCTTACCGCTCGACTGCTAAACTTGCCCCATTGATTTTTGAGGAGTTGAGGATGACCACGCACGCGCTGGTTGCCAGCAATTATCCGATTCCGGCCCCGATCGGATCGCTCGAGTCCTACATCTCCGCGGTCAACCGCGTGCCGGTGCTGACCTTCGAGGACGAGCAGGCGCTCGCGCGCCAGCACGTCGCCGAGGGCGACCTTGAATCCGCCAAGCAGCTGATCCTCGCGCACCTGCGCTT
>JBBQNY010000228.1:0-4268 GCA_038330365.1 Lysobacterales bacterium
GCGCCTGCAGACCCGGCAGCTGATCGCCCATTTCGCCCTCGATCTCCGCGCGCGGCGTCAACGCCGCCACCGAGTCGATGACGATCATGTCGACCGCATTCGAGCGCACCAGCATGTCGGTGATCTCCAGCGCCTGTTCGCCCGTATCGGGCTGCGAGACCAGCAGATCTTCGACGTTGACCCCCAGCTTCTGGGCATACACCGGGTCGAGCGCGTGTTCGGCGTCGACGAAAGCTGCGGTGCCTCCTGACTTCTGGCACTCCGCGATCGTCTGCAGGGCCAGCGTGGTCTTGCCTGAAGACTCGGGGCCGTAGATCTCGACCACCCGGCCCTTGGGCAGGCCGCCGATTCCAAGCGCGATATCGAGCATGAGCGAGCCGGTACCGATCACCTCGGCGGGTTCCGCGCTGCGGTCGCCCATGCGCATGACGGCGCCCTTGCCGAACTGCTTCTCGATCTGTCCCAATGCGGCCGTGAGCGCGCGCTTGCGGTTGTCGTCCATCTTGTTCTCTCCAGGAGTAATGCTTGCCATCATCAGGCTCGGGTTCTCGGAGCGTGAGACAGGCCGTGATTCGGTTCGGATTATCGGTACTGCAGGCCCAAATTATCCCACAGCCCTTGCGGACGCTGCGGGCAGATTCCCCGCCGTGTGGTAGGAGATTTGCTCACCTGCGCGCCAGCGCCGCAGACGTTGTCCGCCACTCAAGGCTCGGCGGGATTTTCCAGCATGGCTTCCAGGCCCTCGAGCGCAGCCACTACGGTCTGTCTCCGGACCGCGTCCCGATCGCCTTCGAATGTGAACAGGCGAGTGCGCGGATAACCGCCCCGGCGTTTCCAGCCGATCCAGACGGTGCCGACGGGTTTGTCCTCGATGCCGCCGCCCGGCCCCGCGATGCCGGTGACCGCCACGGCGATGGACGCGCCCGAGTGCACCAGTGCTCCAGAGACCATTTCGAGCACGGTTTCCTCGCTGACAGCGCCATGGCGAAGCAGGGTCGCCGCGCGCACGTCAAGCAACGCCTGCTTGGCCTCGTAGCTGTAGGCGGCGAGTCCGCAATCGAACCACCCCGATGAACCCTCGATGTCGGTGATCGACTTGGCGATCCAGCCACCCGTGCAGGATTCGGCCGTGACCAGCATCTGGTGATGCCGGGCCAGCACCTGGCCCACACGGCTGGCCAGCACCATTACCGCCGCGTCGTCAATTGCTGTCATCGGTCGCCTCCTCCGGGCTGTTCGCGCACAATGTCCGATTGCCCTGAAGCACGGGCGACATCGTTCCCGCAACTCGCCGGCGAGCTTGTCGGACCACCGGAGGAATGTCCAACCCGATGAGCGAGGCCAGCACCCCCGCATCCGCGCAAACACCGCTCATGCGCCAGTACCTGGAGATCAAGGCGGAGCACGCCGACAGCCTGCTGCTGTTCCGTATGGGGGACTTCTATGAGCTCTTCCACGACGACGCGCGCCGCATCAGCGCGCTGCTCGGCCTCACGCTGACGCAGCGCGGTACCTCAGCCGGCCAGCCCATTCCCATGGCCGGTGTACCCGTACATTCGGTTGAAGGGTATCTGGCACGCCTGCTGCGGGCTGGCGAATCGGTCGCAATCTGCGAGCAGCTCGGCGACGCGGTCACAGGCAAGGGACCGATGGAGCGCGGTGTAACCCGCATCCTCACGCCTGGAACGCTCACCGACGCGGCGCTGCTTGAGGATCGGCGCGACAGCATCCTGTTGGCCCTGCACCGCGCGGGTGACCGCTACGGCCTTGCCTGGTCGGATCTGGCGGGCGGTCGGCTGCTCTTGGCGGAAGTGGAGAATCGCTCCGAACTCGCAGCGGAACTGGCGCGACTGGCACCCGCGGAGTTGCTGGTGGATGAGTCCAGCACGGCACCTGGAGACCTGTCCTTTCTGATCGGACCGGTGCGACGGCGACCGCCGTGGCACTTCGATGCAGCCACCGCAACCCGTTCATTGTGCGACCTGTTCGGCGTCAAGGATCTGCGCGGCTTCGGGACCGAAGGCATGGATCTCGCGATCGCCGCCTGTGGGGCGTTGTTGACCTATATCCAGGATACGCAACGCGCCGCGTTGCCCCGGGTGACGTCGCTGCGCGTGGAGCGCCCGCGCGACTCCCTGGCGCTGGACGCCGCAACGCGCCAACACCTCGAACTCGATCGCGAAGCGGGAGTGCGCGGGGGCCACAGCCTGCTCGGCGTGCTGGACCATTGCGCCATGTCCATGGGATCGCGGCTGCTGCGGCGATGGGTGCAGCGTCCGTTGCGCGATCATGCCGTGCTGCGGTTGCGGCACCAGGCGGTCGAGGCATTGCAGTCGGCTCCCGCTGACGTCGATCTCGCCGGCAGACTGCGCGCCATCGGCGATGTCGAGCGGATCGTCGCGCGTGTGGCCTTGCGCTCGGCGCGACCGCGCGATCTCGCGACGCTGCGCGATGCGCTGATCGCAGCACCGGCGCTGCATTCGGCGCTGATTCGAGTAGACGCCCCGCGCCTGCACCAGCTGTCCGGGGCGCTTGCCGGTCACGAGACGCTCGGCGCCCAACTCGGTGCCGCACTGGTCGAACAGCCACCCGCACTGCTGCGCGAGGGTGGCGTGATAGCTGTGGGATTCGATGCCGATCTCGACGAACTGCGCCTTCTCTCCGAGAATGCCGACGGCTTTCTGCGCGAGCTGGAATCGCGCGAGCGGGCGGCCACGGGACTCGCCGCGCTCAGGGTCGGCTACAACCGCGTGCATGGTTACTACCTCGAGATTGGCCGGGCGCAGTCCGAGCGCATACCGGCCCACTACACGCGCCGCCAGACCACGAAGAACACCGAGCGCTACATCACCGAAGAGCTCAAGTCATTCGAGACACGGGTGCTGAGCGCGCGGGACCGTTCGCTGGGGCGGGAGGCCGAGCTCTACGAACAGCTGCTCGACACATTGTCCGAAGGACTCGCCCCGCTCAAGGCGTTGGCCGAAGCCCTGGCGGAAATCGATGTCCTGCAGAACCTTGCGGCGAGGGCGAAGCAACTCGACTGGCGTGCGCCGACCCTGAGCGACGAGATCGGAATCGAGATACTGGATGGCCGGCATCCCGTGGTCGAGACAGTGCTGGACGCACCATTCGAACCCAACGACCTGCAGCTTGATCCTGCCCGCCGCATGCTGGTTGTGACCGGACCCAACATGGGCGGCAAGTCGACCTACATGCGGCAGGCGGCGCTGATCGTGCTTCTGGCCCACATCGGCAGCTTCGTGCCCGCGCGCGCTGCAACCATCGGCCCGATCGACCGGATCTTCACACGCATCGGCGCGAGCGATGACCTCGCACGGGGCGCGTCGACGTTCATGGTCGAGATGACCGAGGCCGCGAATATCCTGCACAACGCGACCCATCAGAGCCTGGTCCTGATGGACGAAATCGGACGCGGCACCTCGACCTGGGACGGACTGTCGCTGGCGCAGGCCTGTGCCGTGTACCTGGCGACGGAGAACCGCGCCTTGTCGCTGTTCGCCACGCATTACTTCGAGTTGACGGCACTCGCCGGCAATGTCGAGGGCGTGTTCAACGTGCACTTCGATGCGATCGAGGACGGCGAATCGCTGGTATTCCTGCACGCGGTACGGGATGGACCGGCAAACCGCAGCTTCGGCCTGCACGTCGCGGCGCTGGCAGGAGTACCGCGTGGCGTCGTCGAGCACGCACGCGCATTGCTGCAGGGGTTCGAGCATCAGGCAGAACTCAACGCCGCCGCACTGCAGCTGGCTCGCAGCGATGGCGATGTCGACGCTCGCACTTCGCCACAGTTGGGATTGTTCACCCCGGCCGTGCAGGAGCCCGTGGCTCGAACTGCCGCGGCTCGTGGCGCGCCTATCGGGTCAGACGCAGCAGACGTTCCGGCCTGCGCGGATCGACACGCACTGGACCGAACTCTGGCGGCGCATCGCAAACTACTTCAGTCTCTGCATGCCCTGGATCCGGACCAGTTGACCCCGCGTCAGGCACTGGAGGCCCTCTACCGAATTCGTGGGGAAATCGCCGAACCCCCAACAGAGCCCTTGTAGGAGCGCGCTGGCGCGCGATGACGACATGCACAGCCGTGCGTGGCGTTCCAATCGAGCATCACGCCATCGCGCGCTAGCGCACTCCTACACGAGCCTCGCAAAATCCGCACCGGCCAAGCCCTTGTAGGAGCGCGCTGGCGCGCGATGGCGTGATGCACAACCGTGCGTGGCGTCGCAATCCAATCATGACGCGATCGC
>JBBQNY010000229.1:0-4204 GCA_038330365.1 Lysobacterales bacterium
CGATGCTCTTCGCCTTCCTTCGCGCCACGCAGCCCGAGGCGTTCAAGAAGCTGGCGATGGCCGACGCGAACGACGCCAAGGACATCAACCGCCTCAAGTTCCTCGCGCGGCTCTCGGGCGAGATCGGCAAGCGCGGTGTGATCGACGTGATCCGCAGAGGGCTCGACCACGGGCCGCTGCACTTCGACCTCTTCTACGTCACGCCTTCGCCGGGCAACGCCAAAGCTACTGCCCTGCACGCGCAGAACCGCTTCTCCGTCACCCGCCAGTTCGCCTTGTGAATGGTTATCGAAACCCGCGAGTAGATGGCGGAATCATGTCGCAGGCGTGGTATTGCGCGTTGGGTCTTTGGAGTTCAGCGCGTGTTTGGTGTGAGGAGATGCGAAAGCGGTGTGATTGGATGGACGCAGAGGGATTGGTTGCGGTAGAACCATTGCGCCGTCGAGAACAGGCACGGCACCGGCGCAATCGACCAAGAATGATCCGGTGTCGTGCCCCACACCCTGACAGGCAGGGAGCGGGGATGAGTATCCCATAGCAGAGAAATCCTTGCCCAGATCTTCTTCTCTGATCGGCTTGAGAGAGCAAGCCGATCGAGACTACGGGGCGAATGTTTCTTTGTGCGCGGTGCCGCGTGCAGGTATTGATCTGCAGCCCCTGCGACCGAGGGCAGATCTATTGTGCCGGTGATTGCTCCGAGCGAGCCCGTGTGGCCTCGGTATGCAAGGCCGGTCGGCTTTACCAGCGCAGTCGCAAGGGGCGCCTGGCCCATGCCGAACGTGCCCGCCGTTACCGCGGGCGACAACAAAAAGTGACGCATCAGGGTTCACTCATCCAGGCGCCGGATGCTCTACTGCTGCAGGACTCGGCGGTAGCGATAGTCGCACCACACGCTTCTGCAACACCACCGACCGTATCGACTCAGCAGTGTCACTTCTGTGAGGTGCGTTGCTCGGAGTTTGTTCGGTTCGGCTATCTTGGTCGCGGAGTTCCTCGACACGCCGGTCAACACAACCGTAGAGGATCCACACGTGGCCATTCCCCCTGATCTGGAGGCGCAGATCCTGCGCTACTACCACGCCGAGAAGTGGCGCATCAACACCATCGCGCGTCAACTGCACGTCCATCACGGCACGGTGGCGCGAGTGCTGGCGCAGGCCGGACTGCCGAGTATCGCGCCCGTTCAGCGCTTCTCGAAGCTCATGCTGTATCTGCCCTTCATCCAGCAAACTCTGGAGAAGTTTCCGACGCTGACCGCCAGCCGCCTCTACGGGATGGTGCGCGAGCGCGGCCATCGCGGCAGCCCGGACCACTTCCGGCACTTCATCACGCTCTACCGGCCACGCCGGAAAACAGAAGCCTATCTTCGCCTGCGTACGCTGCCGGGTGAACAAGGACAAGTCGACTGGGCTTTCTTCGGAAAAATGACGATCGGCCGCGCCCTACGTCCGCTGATGGCCTTCGTCATGGTGCTCAGCTACTCGCGGCAGATCTTCCTGCGCTTCTTCCTGGATGCGCGCATGGAGAACTTCCTGCGCGGTCATAGCGGTGCATTCAATGCGTGGGGCGATCGTGTGCCCCGGGTGCTGCTGTACGACAACCTGAAGAGCGCGGTGCTGGAGCGCCAGGCAGACGCCATCCGCTTTCACCCGACACTGCTGGCCTTCGCTGCACATTACCGCTACGAGCCACGGCCTGTAGCGGTGGCGAGGGGAAATGAAAAAGGTCGGGTCGAACGCGCGATTCGCTATGTACGGGACGCCTTCTTTGCTGCTCGCCAGTTTCGTGATCTGGACGATCTGAATGCCCAAGCCGAGCAGTGGTGCACAGGCCAAGCCGCTGATCGAGCGTGTCCGGAAGACCACTCGATCAGCGTGCGCGAGGCCTTCACCCGCGAGCAGCCGAGCTTGCTCGCCGTGCCCGAGACCGCCTTCCCGACCGACGAACGTGTGGTGGTCAAGGTGGGCAAGACCCCCTATGTGCGATTCGACCTGAACGACTACTCGATTCCCCATACCCATGTGCGGCGCAGTCTCACCGTCGTCGCCGATTCCCTGCAGGTGCGCATCCTCGACGGTGTGCAGCTGCTCGCCAGCCACACCCGCAGCTACGATCGAGAGCAACAGATCGAAGTCTCTGCTCATATCGACGCGCTGATCGAGCACAAACGCCAAGCCCGTCGGCACCGCGGCACCGATCGTCTGGCCAAGGCGGCCGCCGCCAGCCAGATATTGCTCACCCGCGCTGCAGCGCGTGGCGACAACCTCGGCACCATCACGGCGGCCCTGCTGCGTCTGCTCGATCGCTATGGCGCTGCTGAGCTGCAGGTCGCCATCCAGGATGCGCTCGCGCGCGACGTGCCGCACCCCAACGCAGTACGCCTGGCTCTGGAGCGTCGGCGCGAGGCACTTCACCTGCCCCCGCCCGTCGCGCTCAGCCTGCCCCAGCACGTGCAGCAACGGGATAACCCGATAAAACCACACCCACTCGACGGCTATGACCAATTGAAGGACAACGACGATGAGCAATCTTGAATCCCTTCGCCTACGGGCGAAAGCGCTGCAACTGCACGGCCTGCTCGCCCACTGGTCCGACATCGCCACCGCCGACTGGGTCGAGTCTGTGCTGCAATGGGAAGAAGATGAGCGCGCCCGCCGCAGTCTGGAGCGGCGTCTGCGCGACGCCCACATCGGGCGCTTCAAATCCCTGTGCGACTTCGACTGGGCGTGGCCCAAACGGTGTGATCGGGCCGCGGTCGAGGAATTGATCTCACTGGACTTCCTCAAGGATGCGACCAACGTCGTACTGGCCGGCCCCAATGGCGTGGGCAAGTCCACCCTGGCCCGCAACATCGCTCACCAAGCGATCGTTCACGGTCACACCGTGCTGTTTACCACGGCCGGTCAGTTGCTCGGCGAACTTGCCGCTCTGGATAGCGACTCCGCCCTACGCCGGCGTCTTCGTCACTACGCGGCCCCAACCTTATTGGCGATTGATGAGGTCGGGTACCTGTCGTACTCGAACCGCCATGCTGACCTGCTCTTCGAGCTGATCAGCCGAAGATACGAATCCAAATCTACATTGGTAACAACCAATCGACCCTTTGCCGAATGGTCCGAGGTGTTTCCCAATGCCGCTTGCGTGGTCTCCCTCGTCGACCGCTTGGTCCACAACGCCGAGATCATCTCCATCGAGGGCGACTCCTATCGCCTCAAGGAGGCACGTGAACGCTCCGAGGCGCGGGCGAAAAAACGCCGTGGAGGAAAAAAATGACCACGCCTCGTCTGTCCCGTGAGCGCTTGCCTATCATTCCGGCCGACTGGAGCGCCGAACAGGCCCTCGCCACCTTCGAGCTCCTCGACGATCTCCTGGACCGGATCTGGGCGCGCTACGCGCCGGATATCCAGGCGCTCATCCAACAACAACAAAGCCCCCCTCACAACATCCCTGACGACTGCGATCCAGATCACCCGCCGTTCTGAAATTCGACACCGCAAATCACAGGGGCCGTCACCGGCCCCTTGTCTCTTTGCACCCGGTCCCCCGGACATCTCTCCGCCGTATTTCCGCTCTTGTACTCAGCCGCTAACACCTGCCGCCAAGCGCGCGCAAACGCCGTCACCCGATCATACGAGCCGCTGAATCCTAGGCTCACCAGATCGGAATGCAATTGTTTGATATTGCGCCGGTGCTTGCGCCCTCTACCGGCTTCGGTCTTGAGCCAGCCGGCGAGCTTCGCCGCGTACGTGTCGAGCTTGCTCGCGCCACTGCGCTTTGGATACTTCGGTTCTGCCGTCCCGTCTCGCAGGTACTTGCGAATCGTATTGCGGGAGAGCTTCGTTCGCCGCGCAATCTCCCGGATCGATAACCCTTCCCGGAGATGCCAGCGCCTAATCACACTCAATATCGCTACGTCGATCACTCCCGCTTCTCCTGCTCGCGTTTCGAGCAGGACAGTGTCTATACGTGGGTCAAATTTGGATGCAAATCACCCCTGTTCCAGGGTCAGCTTTCGGCGCAAATCAACATAAAGAGCTCATCGACGTAAAACGTAGATATCCGGATCTATTGAGGACTACCTAACTTCATGACAACCGTTTTCATTTCCGTACGTCACTGTTCTCAGGCACATAGACGTGGGGGCAGTGATGGCGATGGAACAGGACGTGAAGCGGCGAGTGCGCGCGGGCCGAATGCTGCAGGC
>JBBQNY010000230.1:0-4190 GCA_038330365.1 Lysobacterales bacterium
CGTTGGGACGCGCTTTGCGCCTGCCGCTCCAGCGTGGGGCTGCGGTGCATCTGCTTCATGCGATGAGCGAACCGTTGTACGAAACGCATCGGATCAAGGTGCAAGCAGCCGCGACGACGGCCATGAAGGAGGTCGTGGCACGCGCCAAGGCGCTCGCTAAGGAGCTTGGCGTCAAGCTCACCATTGCCGCAAGGTAGTGATCGGCCGGCCATTCGAAGCAGTCGTGCACCACTCGCGGTTGCTCGGCGCAGAGTTGATTGTCATCGGGCGCCATGGCCGCCGGCCCGTGCGCGACATTTTCCTGGGCTCCACTGCGGATCGGGTCATTCGGTATGGGGATCTGCCGGTCTTGGTGGTCAAAGGCCCTGCGCGGCTACCCTATGTTCGCCCGATCGCCGCAGTCGACTTCGGCGAAACCACCCGGCGTACACTTGAAACATTGCTTCGCGTCACTGGGCCGTCGGTGAAGGAAATCACGCTGGTACAGGCCCATGGAGTCCCGTTCGAAGACGTCGTATCGCCGACATATTCCCTCGGCAATGAGGCTATTCACCGCCAGTTTTACCGTGATCAAGCGGTCAGGAAGGCGAGCGAAGTGCTGGCGACGCTTCCCGCGTGGGGCGTTGCCTGGCACACCCGATTTGTCTACGGCGATGCGCGCGGCGTCGCCTTGCGCAAGGCACAGGCTCATCGTGCAGACCTGATCGCATTGGGTACGCATGCCCGGTCCGGGCTGTCGCACGCGTTGCTGGGCAGCGTCGCCGAATGGATTTTGGCCGCCGCCCAGTGTGACGTTCTGATCGCGCGACCTGCCCGTTTCGAATTCAAGCCGATGGAGTAGGAAGCAACCTGTCGTGTGTCGGGGGTGCATCGCGTCGGCAGCCCGACACACGCAGTCTTGCGCCCACACCCTCAGTACCAGACGTCATTCTTGAAGCTTCTGCCAATCACGATTCGAACGAATCGAGCCGCACGCAGCGAAGGTCCTGCCCGAGCGCCAGACGGCAGACAGATTGGCGAGCCTTGGACCAAATGGATTGCCGGAAGGCAGACCGCCTCCGCTGTGGCGACGCTTCCTGCGCCAGATCCATAGCTCGCTGATCGATCTACTGTTGTTTGCGTTTGCTTTCGACCTGGGGGATGGCTCTATGAAGGTGCCAATGGCGCGCCGATTGAAGCCATCGCGTTGCTGGCGATCCCGCTGCTCAAACTGGACTCAGGGCATTCAGGAGTTTCGTTCCGGGCAAGCACTGGCACAACCCGGCGATCCAGCGACGGCAGATCCGCTGAGTGGAATGCCGGCGCTGCGTCGCTTTGCCCGGCTATCCTCGCAGGCTTGGATTCCGGACGAGACCTCGATCCTGAACTTCCGTCACCTGATCGAGCAGTGCCAGCGAGCAAGCTTGGATTCACGCACAAAGGGCGTCCGCGGGAATCCCGCGCGCGGGAAGCCGAGTCGCCGGATGTTGACGAGGATCAACCGTTGCGGCCATGCGCAGTGTTCCAATGCGAGCATGCGGCGGCTTTCCGGCCAGTTTCAGCAGGCTCGATCCACCGTGGATCAGATACCCCGTGGATCAGATACCCCGTGGAGGGTGCGTGCCACGCCCCCGCTCAATCTGCATCGTGTGAGGATCCCGGCCATGCGCGACATCCTGGTTCTTTCGCAATCGACATCCGCTTTCGGCAGCGAGTCCGAAATAGCCTGCCAGCTGGCTGGTTTCATGGATGCCCAGCTCACCGGGCTGTTCGTGGTCGAGCGGTTCGTCACGCCTCCGACTTACGATCCCACGGTTCTGGCGATGCTCGAGGAGGAGGTGAGCACGCTTCGCGCTCAGGCGGAGAGAGCAGCGGAGGGCTTCGTGCGGTTCGCCCGCGAACGTGGCTGCAACTCGGCGCGCTGGCACGTTGCGACCGGGTCGCTCGTGCAGTGCGCGGCGCGTGCCGCCAGCTGGAACGACCTGGTCGTGGTACGCCGGGACGATGCCTGCCCGCAGGGAGGCGAGGCGGCCCTCGGTGACCTGCTGCTGGGCATGCGCACACCCATGTTGATTGTCCCGGCGTCGTGCGGAGGCGCATTTCCGTTCGAGCGGGTAACCATTGCGTTCAACGGTTCGATCGAGTCGGTGCGCGCGCTGCGCGCCGCCATTCCGCTCGTCGCCGTCGCGAAGGAAGTCGTGCTGCTGCACGCCGAACCGGAACCTCGCTGCGAGCCGATGCCCTCCGGTCCCTCGGCCTACCTCGCCATGCATGGGATCCCGGTTGACGAGCGGTCGATTCCGCCCGGTCTGTCCGGCAAAGAGCTCATGCAGGCCGTGGTATCTACCGGGCCCGATCTCCTGGTGATGGGTGGATATGGTCGTTCGCGCTTCAGCGAATGGATGCTGGGTGGCGCCACGCGCAGCGCCCTTTCACGTTGCCCGGCACCTCTGTTCCTCGCGCACTGATGTCGACGGACTGTCGCGAACGCGTCATGACGCGACGGTTTCCGGAGTCGCGGGCGACCGTGCTGCTTCGCGGTTCCAGATCTCGAGCAGCAGCCGGGTCACCGTGAACAGCACGGGCCCGAGGATCAGTCCCGCGGAACCGAACAGCATCAAGCCGCCGACGATCGAGATGAATGCGAAAACCGTATGCATCTTCATTCGGTTGCCGACCAGCATCGGGTAAAGGAGGTTGTCGATTCCTCCGACGACGACGCTGCCCCAAAGCGTGAGCACGAGGGCTTTGCCGCCGCTTCCATCCAGCAACAGGAAGAGGGCCGCGGGAATCCAGATAATGAAAGCCCCCAGCACGGGAACGACGGCCAGCAATCCCA
Source organism: Lysobacterales bacterium (assembly GCA_038330365.1). Lineage (GTDB taxonomy): Bacteria > Pseudomonadota > Gammaproteobacteria > Xanthomonadales > Ahniellaceae > JBBQNY01. Next base: position 2,819 of record JBBQNY010000230.1, read on the forward strand.
TCACAATTCCCCACAGAAGCGGCGCGGTCAGACCGAGCCACCAGAACATCAAGCCGCCCAGTGTTCCCTGCACGAGCGCAACCGTAGCCGTGCCGTACAGGGTGGCGTGCACGGTATCCACCACTCCGTTGAACACCCTCCTGGTATCGGCTGCCGACAATGGCGACATGGCCTCAAGTGCATCCAGTGCAGCGACCCGGTCGCGCAGGAAAAAGAAGAACATGTAGAAGGTCAGCACGATGCCCAGCACCTGCAGTATCGATCCGCGCAGGAACGAGGCGGCGGTGCCGGTCAACCACACTGACGCGCTTTCGACGATTCCCGGCAGATCGAACTGCTGCTCGACCCAGCGGCCCGCCGGAGCCAGCACCGGGTTGGCATCCAGTGAACGTCGCCAAGCCCCCGACTCGGCCATTTCCTCGACCGCTTGCGCGCCTTCGGCCGCCTCGCTGACGACGCGCTTGGCGATGAACCCAGCGGGGACGACGACGACGATCGCGACGATCAGGACGCAAAGTGCCGCGGCCATGCCTGGATGCCGGGCTCTTCCTTGCAACCATCGATGGAGCGGAGCGCACAGGATCGCCAAAGCCAACGCCCATACGAGCACAGGGAGGAACGGCGCGGTAAGGCGCAGGCAGAGATAGGCTCCAGCCAGGGTTATTGCAACGAGTACAAACATCCGGAAATCGCGGCGTGTGCCCCCGGTCTCCGTGGAAGTCGCAGGCGATTGCGTGCTGTGGCGCCCTGGTTCGCTCATCGGACAATCGACCTCGTGCGTCTGGTGACGGCCACCCGCCCGGGGCCTGCGGGTCAGCCGGTGCGCAGGGTGCGCGCGGCCAGGTAGGGATCGAATCGGGCGAGCAGCCAGTACGCGGATTCCTCGCGAATGCGCTGCCACAGGGAGTACGGAGGCGGAATGCTCGTGACCGAGTGACGCAAGTCGGCCTCGAACAGTTCCCTTGCCTGCGCAACCACGTCGGGTGCCTCTACTCGCAGCATCAGTTCGAAATTGATCAGGTGACTGCGAATGTCGAGATTCGCGGACCCTATGTAGGCCACGTCGTCGACTATCAGAAGCTTGCTGTGGAGCACCTGCGGGCGATACTCGTAGAACTGCACGCCGCTCTTGCGCATCCGGCGCATGGATCGGTGTACCGCAAACTGCGCAAGCGGCACATCGCTCTGCGCGGCGACGAGAATGCGCACGCGACCTCGGACCGCAACCTGCCGCAACAATCCACGCAACTTGCGCGATGGCAGGAAATAGGGTGCGTGGGCGCTGATCTCGCGCGCCCCCACGAGATCCGCATGCAGCCTCCTGGCCAGGCTGGCGCTTTGGCAGCCGGGACCAGGCAACAGCAATTGAGTG
>JBBQNY010000231.1:0-4144 GCA_038330365.1 Lysobacterales bacterium
ACCTTGTCGCGCGGAAAGCCGCGTTGCGCAAGATCGCGTCGCAGGCGGCGGCGGAGTCTCGGCAGGGTGCTGCCGAAGGCCACGATGCGGTCGAACTTGCCAGCGCCGCGCGCGCTGGACCATTCCGGGTGATAGCGGTACTGCTTGCGTCCGCGGGCGTCGCGTCCTGTCGCCTGCAGGTGGCCGTTGCGCCGCCGGCAGATCCAGACGTCGGAGTAGGCCGGCGGGATCGCAAGCTTGCGGATGCGATCAAGTATGGAACTGTCCGTTACACGCTTGCCGGCGGCATCCTCATAGTGGAATTGCGTTCCACGCCGTCGTCGCCGGATACCCGGCTCGGTGTCGGATACATAGACGAGCCCAGCCTCGCGCGCGGTCGCAATCGACTCTTCCGGGGGGCGGGCGGCGTCTGCAGATTTCGGTTCGCCCTGCGCGGATTGTTCGCTCAAGGGGCGACGCTCGATGCGTCTTCGCAGGCTGCACCCGCACACGGATTGCGCTGCAGCGCGCGATGCACGGCCGTGGCTGCAATCGCGGCATGGCCGACCCCGACGGCGATCTGGTTCAGCGCGCTGACGATGTCTCCGATGGCATAGAGCCCCTCGACTGAAGTCATCTGGTGGGCGTCGGCCTTGATCTCGCCGGCCTCGTCCAGCGCGGCGCCCAGCTGCGCGGCGAGCCTGGATCCTGGCTCGCAGCCCAGCACCGGATACAACGTATCGAACACAGTTCGCGTCCCGTCCGCACCGATGACAACGCAGCTGCCGTTCTCGTGTTCGATGCGCTCGAAGCGGGGATGCACGCGCAGTCCGAGTCGATCCACGAGTGACGCACATTCCGGCGAGGCGTTATCCACGTCGGTTGGAATCACATCCACGCGCGATGAGAAGGTGCGCAGGAAGGCCGCGTGCTGGATCGCCGTGTCGGTGGCACCGAGCACCGCGATGCGCTCGTCGCGAGCCTCGAACGCATCGCACACAGCACACAGACGCACGGCGCCACTTTCGATCGCGGACTCGATGTCGTCGATTTCCGGCATGAGATCGCGAATGCCGGTGGCCAGAATCACGCGAGGGGCGCGCCAGCGCCCCGTTTCCGCCCGCGCTTCGAAGCCAGCAGCCGAATGCGTGAGGGTGTCGACACGCGCGTTCTGGATCACGACACCGTACTTCCCGGCCTGATCGCGAAAGCGCGCAAGGAGCTCGTCGCCACCGATTCCGAACGGAAAGCCCGGGCAGTTGTGCGAGGTCGGGATCCAGCGTGCCCGGGACTGCCCGGCGTCCACCACGGCGATGCGACGCCGGTAACGCGCGAGGTAGGTGGCGGCGGTGAGACCCGCGGGCCCGGCGCCGATGATCAGGCAATCCAGTACGTCCGCATCCGCCCGATGGTCCCCGTTGTTCATGCGCGATTCCTCAGTGGTTGCCCGCTCCGCGGTGCTTTGTAGCAGTACATCGCCACCTGCCTCCGCGGCGCGCAGGAGTTCGTTCATGCGCGAGCCGGGCTTCGTCGGCGCCTTCGACTGGAGCCGGAGCTCCGGGCAGCGTAGGCTCTACCGCTTCCCGCCCCGTCCGCAGGTTCGCTCGACGATGAAAACCATTGCAACGAAACCCGTCCGCATCATTCCGCTGGCTCTGCTGCTGGCTTTGGCATCCGCAACTGCCGGCGCGGCATTGCAGGAACAACCGGCGGCGGACATTGCGGATGCGATGTCCGAGCCGGCAGTGATACAGGCGCCCGATGACGCCGCTGTGGTCGATGATGCGATGGCCGAAGGCGACAGCGACGACGCGGCTTCCGCTGCAAACGATGGTGCTGCGGAGGAGTCTGCGGAATCCTCGGAGTCGAGCGCTGCCAATTCCGCGATGGCCGCGTGGGAAGCCGCCGGCGCGGTCGGAGACGCGCACACGCGACTGGCCGGATTTGTGGGTGACTGGGAGGCCAGGGTCACGACCTGGTCGCAAGGAGTGTCCGAACCCGTGGTGTCGCAGGGCAGCGCCACCACTCAGGCGATCTACGATGGTCGCTTCGTGGAGATGACCTTCACCGGCGACTTTGCGGGCAAGCCATTCCAGGGCACGTGGGTGCTCGGCTTCGACAATGTGCGGCAGCGCTACACGGGCGTCTGGTTCGACTCCATGTCAACCGGGCTCTATACGACCATGGGTGAGTTCCACGAAGCCTCCAGCACCTACTCACTGCGCGGCACCGTGGCGGACCCGACGCACGCCGGCGAGCTCACTCCCGTGCGGCAGGAGATCCGCATGGTGGCCGACGACGAGCACGTCTTCACGTCGTGGGAGACGACTCACGGCGGTGAAGAACGCAAGACCATGGAAATCGTCTACACACGAAAGTGAAATCAGGACGCCGCCTTGCGGGACCTGGTTTGCAATTGGTTACATGATTCACTGACAACTGAACGCCGGCCGAATGTGGGTCGATCCGGTCTCTTCAGGGACTTAAACGCCACCTGAAGTCGTTAATGTAGTCGGCCCTTTATTCGCGTGGAGCTGCGGCTGAACTCCGTGTTCTCATTGCTGGCTCGACAGCCTGTCCGGATTGCCGCCGCGCTGATGCTGGTGGCGGTGGTCACGGGCGTGCCGTTGCTACTTGGGATGAGCGCGGCCGCGCAACCGCTGCGCGATCAGGCCCGGGCCGAACACTCGTTCAAGGTGCAGGTCAAGGCGCTCGAAATCGTGCGTGCGATGCGCCGCATCGAGGCCTCAGTGTTCTGGACCGTGCTCGGCCGCCCGACAGGCGCGGATCGCTTCGATTTTGCGGGTACCAGCGCCGAGGTGCTCGAGGGGATCAGCCAACTACGGCAGGAGACGATCGACAACCCCGCGCAACAGGAACGGCTGCAGGCGCTGCAGGCCCTGGTGGTAGCCCAGCTCTCCGCGCTGGACCGCGCCCGCATCAGCGAGCCCGAGGTGGCGCGGCAGCTTCTGGACGAAAGCGACCCTACTATCCAGCGCAAGCCGCTGATGGACGAGATCATCGCGGAAGAGCAGCGCCTGCTGCGGGAGCGCCGAGTGCGCTCGGATCGGGGCGAACATCTGCGCGAATCAATCGCGATCGGCAGCGCCATCACGCAGGCACTGCTGCTGATCTTCGTGTTGTTGCTGGCCGAACGCGCCAACCGAAACAGCATGCGTGCAGCAGCCGCTGCCGAGGTGGAGCGCGGTCGCGCGCGCCAGGTGGTCGAGGCGGTGCCCACTGTGCTGGCACTGCTGTCCCCGGATCTTGAAATCGTGGAGGCCAATCCCGCTTTCCGCGACCTCTACGGCACCGCCGAGGCTCAGATCACCGGGAGGCAGCTGCAGGACATATCGGCAGGCAGCTGGGACGATCCGGGGCTGCTGCAGCGGCTGAGCGATGTGGCCCAGTTCGGCCGGGAAATCTGGGATCATGAGCTCTTGCAGCGCGACTCCGAAGGCCGTCGGCGCAACATGCTGCTCAACGCCAGACGCCTGGGCGAGGGTCAGCAGGACATGGTGGTGCTGACCGCCATCGACGTAACCGCCCGCCGGCGGGGCGAAGAGCAGGTGCACGACCTCAATCGCCAGTTGACGGGCAAGATGGAGCAGGTCTCCGAGGTCAATCGCGAGCTCGAGGCTTTCAGCTATTCCGTGTCGCACGACCTGCGCGCACCGCTGCGGCACATCGCCGCATACGCCGGCAAGCTCGATCAGGATCTCGGCGATGAGGCCTCGGAGAAGACGCGGCACTACCTGCGCGTGATCGAGGAGTCGAGCCAGCGCATGAGTCAGCTGATCGACGATCTTCTGGTCTACTCCCGCCTCGGGCGCGGCTCCCTCCGGGTGCTGCCCCTGGATGTGCAGTCGGTCGTGTCGGACGTGCGCTCGATGCTGGCTTCCGACGCTCAGGCTGAAAAGGTGCAGTGGGACATCGGCAACCTGCCGGTGGTCGAGGCCGACGACAACATGCTTCGCCTCGTCTGGCAGAACCTGCTTGGCAACGCCATCAAGTACTCGGGCAACGAGTCGGCGCCACGCATTCGTGTTCGCGCCGAGCTCGACCGCACAAAGGAAGAGTGGGTCTTCTCGGTGGCCGACAACGGCGTCGGCTTCGACATGGCCTATGTCGACAAGCTGTTCGGGGTGTTCCAGCGCCTGCACAA
>JBBQNY010000232.1:0-4126 GCA_038330365.1 Lysobacterales bacterium
GAGGAAATCCTCAACGTGCTCGCCGGCACACCGGAACTGAAGGTCGCGGCCCGCACCTCGTCGTTCTCGTTCAAGGGCAAGGCGACGGAAGTGCCCGAGATCGCCCGCGCGCTCAAGGTGCGCATGGTGCTCGAGGGCAGCGTGCGCAAGCAGGGCGACCAGGTCCGCATTACCGCGCAGCTCATCGATGCCGACAGCGGCTTCCATCTCTGGTCGGAGACCTACGACCGCAAGCTCGAGGACATCTTTGCGATCCAGGACGAGATCGCGAACGCGATCGGCGCCGCGCTCAAGGTCAGGATCGTGAGCACCGCGGCCCCCGTTGATGGCAAGTCCAGCAGCACGGAGCGCTTCGAAGCCTATGATCTGTACCTGCGCGGCATGACGCTCTGGCACACGCGAAAAGCGGCGGCGCTCTGGGAGGCCGTCGCACTTTTCGAGAAGGCTGTTGCGATCGATCCGGGATATGCCCAGGGATACGCGGGCCTGTCCTTGGCGTACGCGATCCTCGGCGACTACAGCAATCGTCTTCCCTATGGCGAGACCCTGACACGCGCGCGTGACTTCGCCGAGCGTGCACTGGCGCTCGATCCTTCGTTGCCCGAAGCGTACGCGGCGTTGGCCAGCGTCGCGTTGAAGGAACTGCGCCGCGACACGGCCACCCTCCTGATGGACCGGGTCATCGCACTTCGACCGTCGTTCGCGACTGCCCACCAGTGGAAAGGAAACCTGCTCGCCACCAAGGGTGACCTTGAGGGAGCTCTTGCTTCCCATGAACGCGCGACCGAACTCGATCCACGCGCGCTGGTCGTGTCCGAGAACCATGCCATCGCGCTGCGGATGCTGGGACGCGATGCCGATGCCAGGGCGCGCTGCCAGCGCACCCTGGCGTTCGCGCCGAACTACAGTCCCTGCATCGCGGATGTCGCGATGACCGAACTGCAATTGGGTAACCTTGCCGCCGCGCGCTCGGCGCTGGAACGCGTGGCCGCGATCGACAATCCAAGCGCGAGCGCGCAGGGCAGGGAGTTGGTGGCGGCGCTGGAGGGCAGGGGCGACCGGCGTGCACTGGCCACTCGCTATGCCGCGCTTCCGTACAACAGCCGGTTCGATCCAGGCAGTGGAAACGCCATCGAAGGCTACGACATGCCATCGATATTGATGCTGCTGGGGGAGCCGGGCCTTGCACTGGACTATTTCGAGCGCATGGCCTCGGAGATCGGTGGCAGCGCGGACTGGACCGTGATGTTTCCGCAGATGGACCCGATCCGCTGTGAGCCCCGCTTCGTCGCGGTGGTGAAGAAGCTCATGACCACCGATCCGCACTACGCCCGGGTCTGCGAAGGCAAGCGCTGACATGACCCTCTTCGCCGAACTCACGCGCCGCAACGTGATCCCATTGCTTGGTGGTGCTTATGCAGTCACTGCTATCATTTTGCAGTCACTTTTTTCGAGGAGTTGCGCATGGCCGTGTTGACGATCAGAAATCTGCCTGATGTCGTCCGCGACCGCTTGCGCAAGCGCGCAGCAGCAGCGGGTTCGAGCATGGAGGCCCACGCACGCGCAATTCTTGCCAAAGCCAGCCTGGAGAGCGTTGAGCCAGAAACTGCCGCCAGCCTGCAGCAGTGGGTCGATCGGCTGTATCGCGGCAACAAGCCCGACACGGCGGTGAAAGATCTGATGGCTGCGCGGCGCAGCGAAGTGCGCGCGGAGCGCAAAATCAAGTCGAAGCCGTCTGCCCCCATCAAGCTGCGGAGATGATCGCGCTCGATGCGTCCGCGTTGCTGGCTTTCCTGTTTGCTGAAAAAGGGCACGAACGCGTCGCCGAGCAGCTGGACGATTCGTGCCTCTCGAGCGTGAATCTGGCCGAGGTTGCCTCACGCTTCGCGCGCGACGGCCACGACCCTCGTGAGCTGTGCCAGCGCATCGCAGATTCGCCGATCGAGATTGTGCCGTTCCTTACCGGTGACGCCGCCATTGCGGCGGCGCTGGTGCCGACCACGCAGGAGTACGGCTTGTCGCTCGGCGATCGCGCTTGTCTTGCATTGGCCATGACCCGACAAATACCCGCGCTGACTGCTGATCGGGCCTGGGCCTCACTCGATTTGCCGGTGGCGGTGCAGTTGGTTCGGCCAACGGCAAGATCATGAGCTTCATCGCCGAACTCAAGCGCCGCAACGTGATCCGCATGGCGGGGCTGTACCTGGTTGGCGCATGGCTGATCGTGCAGGTCGCGGAGACTTTGCTGCCGATCTTCGGTACGCCGGGCTGGGCGCTCAAGACGCTGGTCGTACTGCTCGCGCTCGGATTCGTGCCGGCGCTGGTGTTCTCGTGGGTATTCGAGCTCACCCCGCAGGGTTTGAAGCGCGACAGCGAGATACCGTCGTCGGATTCGATCGCTCCGCAAACCGCTCGGCGCATGGACCGGTTGATTTTCGTGGGGCTGCTCGCGCTGATCGCGGCGATTGCCGCCGATCGCTACTGGCCGCGTGCGGGGCAGGTCGCCGAGTCGGACGCTGCCACGCGAGCCAGCTCTGATTCGGCACAGCCGTCCGATTCCAAACAACCTGCACCCGCTCGCGTCAAAACAGAAATCACCGCGCCAGCCAATTCGATCGCGGTGCTGCCCTTCGTCAACATGAGTTCGGATCCCGAGCAGGAATATTTCTCGGACGGCATCAGCGAGGAGATCCTCAACGTGCTGGCGCGAACGCCGGAGCTGCAGGTTGCCGCGCGCACGTCCTCGTTCTCGTTCAAGGGCGGCAAGCGCGAAGTGCCTGAGATTGCGCGCGCACTGAACGTGCGCATGGTGCTGGAGGGCAGCGTGCGCAAGCAGGGCGAGCGCGTGCGCATCACGGCGCAGCTCATCGACGCGCAAAACGGCTTCCACCTGTTGTCCAAAACGTTTGATCGCGATCTCAAGGATATCTTCGCGATTCAGGACGAGATTGCGCGAGCGATTGCCGACGAACTGAAGGTCAAGCTGGGGACTGCTCCGGCGCCCGGCGCGACGAGCGCCGGAACCCGCAACATCGAGGCCTACGATCTTTACCTTCAAGGCCTCGGCCTGTGGCAGTTGCGCCGCGAAGATTCGCTGTGGAAAGCGATTGGCTTATTCGAGCGCGCTGCAGCGGCTGATCCTGAGTTCGCCGAGGCCCACGCCGGTCTGGCCCTTGTCTATGCGGTGCTCGCCGACTACAGCGCGCGCATCACTTACGCCGAGAGCCGGCTAAAGGCGAGAGACCATGCCGAGCGGGCGCTTGGGCTCGATTCAAACCTGCCTGAGCCCTATGCCGTGCTCGCGCAGTTGGCCTTCCGCGAGCGTCGACGCGCAACGGGTGACGTGCTGTCGCAACGCGGCATCAGTCTGAATCCCTCTTTCGCGACAGCGCATCAGTGGCGCGGGACCAGTTTGATGGAAGCGGGTGATCTCAAGGCTGGCCTGGCCTCGCTGGAGCGTGCGAGTGCGCTCGACCCACGCTCCCGAGTAGTGGCCAACAATCACGGGTGGCTCCTGATCAGCCTCGGCCGCTACGCCGAAGCCAACGTCGTGTGCGAGCGCGTCCTGGCATTCGCGCCGGACTATGCCTACTGCCTGGACAACATCGCGTTCACTCACCTGTCGTCGGGCAATCTCGACGCTGCACGCACGGCACTCGAACGTCGGGTTGCCGTCAGCAAGCCGCAAGCACTTGGGCTGGTTACCCGCCTCGTCGACGCGCTGCAGGGGCGCGGAGATCGAACACAGGTGGCGGCGCGTTTGGCAGCATTTTCCGATCAGAGCGTCGTGGACCCCGACAGCGAAAATGTGTTCCAGAACAACCAGGTTCCGTCGTTGCTCGTCCTGCTCGGCGAGAATGAGCTGGCTTTGGCGAGGATGGAGAAGCTTGCGCGCGACGACAGTCTAAGCGGCGTGGAGTGGGCAATCATGGCGCCGGCGCTCGACCCTATCCGCTGCGATCCGCGCTTCGTCGCCGTGGTGACAAAGATGCAGACCACCGACCCGCACTTCGCCCGCGTCTGCCGGAAGGCGCGCTGACGTGTCGTCCCCGTTGGCATGCAAGGTGGGCTTTACCGAACTCTGGAACAAATACGGGCCAACCGATACCTGCCGGAGCGTGGCGAC
>JBBQNY010000233.1:0-4116 GCA_038330365.1 Lysobacterales bacterium
CAGGTCCAGTACCTCGCCGCGCGGCGTCAGCAGGTAGACGCGCTCGTCGGCGAGTTCGCTGCCGAGCGCCGCGACCAGGCTGGCGGGCTCGTCGGCAGCCTCCTCGCCCGTGCCGCGCGCATCGATGAGCTGACGCATCCACGCGATGCGGCGTTCGAACGCGGCGTCGCCGCCACCGCCTTCCTTGTAGCGCCAGTGCGCCGCAACGCCGAGCTCCGCGTGCGCGTGCATCTCGTGCGTGCGGATCTGGATCTCGAGTGCGCGCCCATCCGGACCCTGCACCGCCGTGTGCAGCGACTGGTAGTGGTTGCCCTTGGGCCGCGCGATGTAGTCGTCGAACTCGGATGGCACCGGCGGCCACAGCGAGTGCACCAGGCCGAGCGCGGCGTAGCAGTCGGCCACGCTGCCGACCAGCACGCGCAACGCGCGCAGGTCGTACAGCTGTTCGAAATCGCCGCCCTTGCGCTGCAGCTTTCTCCAGATGCTGAAAATGTGCTTCGGGCGGCCCTTGATCTCGGCCTCGATACCGGCCGCAGCCATCTCCTTGCGCAGCGCCGCGGTGGTACGCGCGATGTAGCGCTCGCGGTCGCTGCGGCGCTCGTCCAGCAGCTTCGCGACGCGGCGGTAGGTTTCCGGATCCGCGTATCGGAACGCGAGGTCCTCGATCTCCCACTTGAACTGCCAGATGCCAAGGCGGTTCGCGAGCGGTGCGTGCAGATCCATCGCGAGTCGCGCCAGGGCGACCCGGTCGGCCGGCGCGAGCGACTCGGCGTGGCGCAGCCACGCGAGCATCTGCGCCAGCAGGATGAAGACCACGCGCAGGTCGCGCACGATGGCGAGCAGCAGCCGCCGCAGGCCTTCGGCGCTGCCCGCCACGCCGTGGGCCTTGTGCAGGGCCCAGACCTTGTCCGCGTCCAGCACGCCGGCCGCGAGCTGCGCGACCGCGGGCGAAAAGTCGGCCATGCGCAATCCCGCGTGCGCCCCGAGCGCGGCGGCCTGAGTGTCGAGATCGCAGCCCAGCTCCGCCAGCAGTTCAAGCGTCGTGACGAGTTCGCGCGCGGAGGCGGGTGCGAGAGCCGGCGCGGCGAGGGCCGTGGCCATCATCCGGTGCAGCTCGTGCGTCGCCGGCAGGCGAGCGGCACGTTCCAGCCACCAGATCTGGAGGTCGTCGACCGCTTTGGAGTGTTCGTCGCTGCGCATGCGTTCATTCTCGCATCCGCTCCCGCCGGCGCGGCACCCTCGCGCGACTCCCGGCACACGAGCAGTCAGTCGACGGCCGCCGCTCGACTACAATCGCTGCCTGAGTCCGCGGAGCTCCCACATGCGCAAGATTTTCCTCGCCTGCCTGATCGCCCTCTGCGCGTTGTCCGCGAGCGCGCAGGACATGCAACCCATCGAGCAGCGCATGACCGCCGAAGCGCGCAAGGCCGCCGGCATCGACAAACTGTCCGCCGACGAACTCGGCGCGCTCAATGCCTGGCTCGAGGCGAACATGAGCGAGAAGGCGATCCGCAAATCGCTGGTCGGTTTCCCCGTCATGCATCTTTTCAGCGGCGGCGACCAGGCCGAGCCGATCGTGGCGCACATCGTCGGCGAGTTCCGTGGCTGGAGCGGGCGGACTTCCTTCACGCTCGACAACGGCCAGGTGTGGGAACAGATCGAACCCGGCAGCCTGGTCGCGCGCCGCATGACCAATCCAGCGGTCACCATCAAGCCGGCGATGATGGGCACCTGGATGTTGCGGGTCGAGGGCTACAACCGCTCGGTGCGCGTGCAGCGCACGAAGTAGCACTTCGAAATGGTGTCAGGGACGGCACCGGTGGTGAGGGAGGTGATGGTGTCGATGGCGTAGTACCGATCGAAGCGGGGGCCATGGTCTGGCTTGGGCAGGAAGTGAACCCGGCACCGTTTTCGTGTCCACACTGACTGGAGCTGCGACATGAGCATGATCACGGCGCTGTTGCATCGATTGCGAGAGATCAACGAGCGCGCCGCTCCCGGACTGCGGTTGCTTGAGCCTCCGGTGCATGTGCGCCAACTGGCGACACTCGCCGATCATCGCTACATCCCGATCAGCCCGATGCTGTCGCAGCGCTTCGATTTCGCCGGCGCCTGGAAGAATGCCGCTCTCGCACAGGACTGGCTGAGTCCCGACGAGATGAAAGCGGCGTGGACCGACGCGGCGATCCGGCAACAGCTGAGTGTTCGCCGTGAGCACTGGGAAGCATCGGTCTTTGCCACCCACCCGACGAACCGCCTGACGCTGTTCGCCATCGATCGCATCGATGGCAATGAAACCTACTTGCTGTGGCCGGAAGAGCCTGCGCAGGAACCTGGGGTCGTCGTTTACGCCAGCCACCAGACGCATGAGTTCGATGACTTGCGGGCCTTCGCCAAATGGCTCGTGGGGGACGCGTGAGCTCAGCGGCCGTGGCAGTTCGATCCAGGGCGCTGCTGGAGGCAATCATCGAATCGGCACCCATCGCCCTGATCGTGAGCGATGCCCAGGGCACGCTGCACCTGGTCAACCACGCCGCCGAAATTTTGTTCGGCTACGAGCGTGAAGAGCTGATCGGGCACTCCATCGATATGCTGCTGCCGGTCGCCGTGCGCGAGAGCCATCCTGCTGTCAGGGACGCCTTCATGCGGCATCCGAGCCCGCGCCAAATGGGGATCGGTCGGGACCTCGCCGCACTGCGCAAGGACGGGAGCGAAGTACCAGTAGAAATCGGGCTGACCCCGATCGGAACCGCGGATGACAGGCTCGTCTTGAGCGTCATTGCCGACGTCAGCTTGCGTAGACGCCAGGCGGATGAGGCGAGCCGAGCGAACGAGATCCTCGAACAGCGCGTGCGCGCCCGCACCGCGCAACTGGAGCAGGCTAACCTTGAGAAGGAAGCCTTGCTTGCCGACCTGCTCATCCAGCGATCCGAACTGGAGCGATTGAGTCGTGAGGATCCACTCACGAAACTGTCCAACCGACGCGATTTCGACGAGAGACTGGATGTTGAGGTTCACCGATCGCGACGACTCGGAACGCCCCTGACGGTCGCGATGCTCGATCTGGATCGCTTCAAGGAGGTCAACGATCGCTTTGGCCATGCCCTCGGCGACCGGGTACTGCGCGAGACCGCCGAGCTGATCCGCCACGAATGTCGCGCGATCGATGTCATTGCACGCTATGGCGGCGAGGAGTTCGCGCTGGTGCTGCCTGCTGCCGATGCGCATTCGGGCGCCATGGTGTGCGAGCGCATCCGGCTTGCCTTCGAACGCTACGACTGGACGCGATTGCAGCCTGGTCTTGCGGTCACCTTGAGTGCCGGGGTAGCGCAATGGCATCCATCAAGCGATGCGAAGTTCATCATGGCGCAAGCGGATGCTCGCCTCTATGAAGCCAAGCGACAAGGGCGCAATCGTGTGATCGCGTCCTCGTAGCACGCATCCCACGGGGAAAGCCGTCAGCAAAAGGGGTCTAAAAGGGGTCAGGTACATTTTGATAAAAGGGGTCTTCGATAAAAGGGGTCAGGGTGAGTTCAACTGATCGACGCAACGGTTTCGCTAAATGTATCTGCCGGAGACTTGAATCCCAATGTCTTTCGTGGCCGTTCGTTCAACCGCTTGGCGATCTTGTTCGATAAAAGGGGTCAGGTACATTTTTGAACGCAGCGGAATTAACGCCATCAGGCCGACGTCAGTCTGTGATGCCAAGCGTATTCAATTGGCGTGGACGAAAAGCCCGCCATCGCGTTGGCAAGAGCGTTGTGGCAATTCGGATTTCCCAAAAATGTACCTGACCCCTTTAATTGCCGACCCCTTTAATTGCCTTTAATTGTGAGTAGGCGCTACTTGCTGGAGGAGGACTACTAGATGAGGCCAAATGAACTGCCCGTGCCGGAAAGCGTGAAAGGTGCTGCTCGTTCCATGGAAATGGCACGCATCTGGATCGCTGATGGGCAACAAATCGTGGCACTTAGTCCGAATCTCTGGAGCGATCCTGGCAATTGGGGTTTGATGCTCGTGGATCTGGCTCGACACTTGGCGAGCCAGTACGTCGATGCTGGACTGAGCAAAGAAGAATCGTTGCGCCGGATCCGTTTGGCATTCGATGCCGAGTGG
>JBBQNY010000234.1:0-4086 GCA_038330365.1 Lysobacterales bacterium
GTTCGATCGTGAACAGTTGCGAGGGCTTCCTCATATCGACGACGAAGCTCGGGTGTCCCGCGGGGTGGGGTTGTTGGTCTGTTCGATCAGGCTGCACATTCTTGGTGCGCGCAGTGTGCGCCGGCGCACAGACGCGGCGTCGACCCAGCGCTAAAGTCCGTCTAGCGTCGCTGCGCCCGGCATCGATCCCTTTCCACCGCCAGGACTTCCGATGAACCCAACCAGACCCGCCTTGACACAGGGATCGCCGTCGTGCCCCCACCTGCCACACGCGACGCAGCCGCCGCGTTCTATCACCAGGATTCCGAAGCGGTTCGCTTCTGGGAGCCCATCGCCGACGGTTTCGTCGGCGCCAGCATCCGCAGCGCCGTGGGCGCAACGCGTGACGACGTCGTTCGCGTGCTGAACTACGGCTTGGTTCCTATGAGAAGTGGCCGCTTGGCTTCGCCATGTCGACGAAGGGTGGTTCAACGCTACGCACAAGAAGGGTCCGAAGTTGGGGTGAACCCCGCGGCCAGGGCGCTGAGCCGAAGGAACTGACCATGAAAACTTTCAGACTCGAAGTTCAGGTCCTTGCCTGCGTCGATTGCGCCGACGCTGTAGGGCGTGTGATCTACGACTCGACGGCGTCGGCCATGTTGACCTACCGCTGGATCCCGGCGAATCGGCGTGGCGCTCAGGCACTACGACCGTGCAGGCTGATCCCAGCCTGGTGACGCCGGTGCAAATCGTGGTGGCGATCAACGGACTCTGTCATTTCGCAAAGTTGTGCTCGCACGAGCACGCTGAACAGGACGTGGCATGAGCACGAAGCATTCGAGCGGCAAGAAAAGCAAGAGAGCCGACGAGAACGTTTCGAGCGTGATCGACGAGAGGTCGAGGGTTTCCGTCGACCACAGCACTGAGGCTCTGACGACGATCTCGAACAAGGATTACAGAGCGCACTTGCACATGTTCCAGGTTGAGTTGGTCAAGTTGCAGCGCCACTTCATCGAGTGCGGCGACAGGATTCTTGTCCTGCTTGAGGACCGGGACGCGGCGGGCAAGGACGGCAGCATCAAGCGGATCGTGGAACTCGGTACCGAAGTTCGAGGAGATGCTGGTCAATTCGGGTATCCGGCTGATCAAGTATTACCTGGACATCAGCAAGGGGGAGCAGGTACAGCACCTGGCCGATCGCAAGAGCGATCCGCTCGAGCAGTGGAAGGTCAGTCCGGTCGACGCCGTGGCCGTCAAGCATTGGAGCGCCTATCCGGAGGCGCGCGACGCGATGTTGTCGCGCACGCACACGGCCATCGCCCCCTGGCGCATCGTGCACCGACAACAAGCGGCTGGCGCGGCTGAATCTGATGCGCAGTATCCTTTCCCGTCTCCACTACGCCGGGAAAAATACAAAGCTCGTGCAGCCCGATCCGGGCGATCGCTGCGGCGGCCGGTCACGAGTTACCCGGTTCTCATTTCACTGTTTCACAAGGAACTTTCATCATGAACGAAGTAATCGCGCATTCCGGCGTCTGGGGCCTTGCCGCGATCATGATCGTATTGGCATCGTGGCTGCTCTACCGCTACCTGGCGCCGAAAACATGGCGCGAGTGGGCCAGTGCCGGTCTGGTGCAGGCATTCATCATCGCGCTGTACGCGGAGATGTACGGGTTTCCGCTCACCATCTACCTGATGGTTCGATTTTTCGGGCTGGACAGCAGCAATGTCAATGCCAATCTCTGGTCCACACTGTTTGGCGTGGGCGAACTGGGAATGATGGTGGCGATGATCGCCGGCTACGCGCTGCTGTTTGTCGGCATCGGCCTCTTCATACAGGGGTGGCGCGAGCTCTATCGCGCGCGCCAGCAAAACCGCCTGGTCACGGACGGGATGTATGGCTTGGTCAGGCACCCGCAGTACACGGGCCTGTTCATTGGGCTTTTTGGCGAAGGCGTGGTGCACTGGCCGACGCTGTTCTCGGTCGCATTGTTTCCCGTCATCGTTCTTGCGTACGCACTGTTGGCGCGAAGAGAGGAGCGGCGGGTGCTCGCGCAGTTCGGCGATGAGTACCGCGCGTATCGGCGGCGGGTTCCCATGTTTCTCCCGAGGGTTGGCCGATGGCGTGAACTGGTCGAAAACGCATGAGACACTGCCGACGGCGAGGGGCCATTTCCGCGCTGAAGCGCTCGGGGCTTCGGCCATGCCAACCGGGACCGATTCGGTTTGCAACTTGAATGTGGATCCGAAGGAAGCGGCGGCCGCAGCCCTGTATGAGGGGCTGGTGTACGCTCGACACCGTGGCGTCGCCGTTGTCATTCGTGGTTGTTTTTGGAACGGCGCTGGCGCTGTTGCTTGGAAAGCCGGCTGGAACTCTCGGCCTCGCCTGGATCTCGGTACGCCTTCGCATTGCGCGACTTCCGCAGGTGGCGCGCTGGTCGCAACTGGCGCCGGCGCGTCGATGCTGGCCGGAATCGGAGTCACCTTCCGGCGCTTCCAACGTTAACCAGTGAAGGAGAAAAGACGTGCAAGCCAAAGCCCTTGCGTACATCAAGTCGCATGGAGGGCAAGCAACGGACGTCATGACGCCAAATGTCATTTCCGTGAGCGAGGACACCGCGCTCGAGGAGATTGCCGACCAACTGGAGAAACACCGCATCAAACGAACGCCTGTGCTTCGGGACGGCAAGTTATTGGGAATCGTCAGCCGCGCTGATCTGCTGCATGGGCTGGTCGCAAGGCAAGCCGCATCCGCCCCCACGGCTGGGGACTCGGAGATTCGTACCAGGCTCCAGGCGGAGCTCGGAGGTTCCGGCATGCAAAACACCTTCGTGAGCGTTGCGGTTTCCGGCGGGGTCGTCCACCTGTGGGGCGCCGTTGAGTCGAAGGCAGAAAAGCAGGCCGCCCAGGTCGCTGCCGAGGGCGTGCCGGGCGTCAAGGGGGTACACAATCAGATCGGCGTGCTGCCTCCGAGCGTTCGCACAGCGATGTGGGCATTTGAATCTTGACGTAGACAGCCATTGCGTGCGCCAGCGTACAGACCATCGACGGGCGCTGGGCGCAAGATGCTGGATTCACATGCGACCCGGACAAGTGCCATCCTGCCGCGTTCCCGCATGCCGCGACCCGAGTTCACCCCCCATGGAGGCAGAGCATGCCGCGCAATGACCCCGAGCAGATGTTCGACGAATGGCGTGCCCGCGCCGAGGCCTTCGGTGGCTGGCGCATCGCCGCAATCGGCGCAGCCGCGCTGGCGTTCTACGTCCTGTTTTCGACTTGGTTCACCGTCCAGCCCGAAGAGACCGGTATCGTGCTGCGCTTCGGCGCGGTCAATCGAACGGTCGCCCCGGGCCTTCATTTCAAGCTACCGGACGGCCTCGAAAGCGTGCGGCGCGTGCCGACCGCCCGAGTGCTGAAAGAGGAGTTCGGATTCAGTACGGCCGCGACCCGCGAGAGCGGACCAACCCGCTACGCGCCCGAGCGCAAGGCATTCAAGGAGGTGTCGCTGATGCTTACTGGCGATCTCAACGTCATCGACGTGCAATGGATCGTCCAGTACCGGATCGAGGATCCGGTGCGCTATCTGTACAGCGTTCGCGAGTCGCGCGAGACGATCCGTGATGTGTCGGAGGCGGTCATGCGACGGGTCGTCGGAAATCGACTGGGTAGCGACGTGCTGACCGTGGGTCGCGTCGCCGTGTCGAGCGAGGTCAAGTCGGAGATGCAGAAGATCCTGAGCGAGTATCACACCGGCGTCAACCTGGTGACGGTCGAACTCCAGGACGTCACGCCGCCGGATTCGGTGAAGCCCGCGTTCAATGAAGTGAACGAGGCGCGCCAGGATCGGGAGCGCACGATCAATCAGGCGCAGGAGCAGGCGAACCGGGAGATTCCGAAGGCGCGCGGCGAGGCGATTCGCACCGTCACCGAAGCCGAGGGCTACGCGATCGACCGGATCAACCGCGCCAATGGCGAAGCGACCCGCTTCACCGCCATTCTCGCCGAGTACCGGCGCGCGCCGGAGGTCACGCGTCAGCGTCTGTACCTCGAAGCGATGCACGCGATGCTGCCGCAAGCCAGCGCGCTTTATATCGTCGACAGCGAGCA
>JBBQNY010000235.1:0-4074 GCA_038330365.1 Lysobacterales bacterium
TCGAGCGGCAACCTGCGTGCCGTGCAGGAACTGCTCGGCCACGCCGACATCGGCACCACGCAGATCTACACGCACCTCGACTTCCAGCACCTCGCGCGCGTGTACGACGCGGCGCACCCGCGCGCGCGCCGCAAACCCTGACTGAGACGAAATGAACACCACGCAGATCGATAAACTGGGAGAGCTACTAAAGTCGGGGGTGCTCGGATCCGCTGAACTTCTGCAACTCGAACTGTTTCGCAGTACGTTCGCCGAAGCTTATCAACATGTATTCCGGTGTTTGGTTGCGTTGAAGTTCGAGCCAACGGGGCGACCATACAAGTCTACGGGTTCGATCGTCGCCAAGCTCAGTCGTCAACCGATCCGCCTCAGCCAAATGCAAGACGTTGCCGGCGTGAGGGTCATAGTTGGCGACACCCTTGCGCAAGATCGAAGTGTTGAGAGTCTCCGAGGCTTTTTCGACCAGCCGATTGTTAAGGACCGCCGCTCAGGACACCATGGGGGATACCGGTCCGTGCACCTGATTGTAAGTTGTCGGGCAAAGCCAATAGAGCTGCAAATCAGGACCGAGCTACAGCACATCTGGGCAGAGCTTTCTGAGCGATTGGCGGACGAACTCGGCGCGGAGATAAAGTACGGGGGAGGACCCGCCCCGGTTCAAGATTTCCTCGGCAGGCTCAGCCGAGCGGTTGCGAGCCTGGAGGGGGAGGAGGCGCCAAGGTCGTTCATTTTGAAGGAACTGCCCCCACCCCAGCGGCGTAGACTCGAGCGGAAGCTAAAGTTGAACTTCCGTGATGTAGAAGCCTCCTACCAAGAGCGCATGAGGAAATTCCGCGAGGTTGTTGCATCCTTCACAAACTTGGATTCAGTGAGTACGCATGATTTTCCTGATTGATTATGACGTTCCGCGACAGCACTGCGAAGTAAGATCCTTTGCAGACTCGCAACGCGCGTTCGCAGTGGAGGAACGCATGCGCCTCGAACTGGAATATGGCGAGCGGAAAGTGAAGCGCGAAGTTGTTCTGCTAGAGGCCGCCAACGCCGTGGAACTCAAGCGAACCCATAGGCGCTACTTTGAGAGTTCACGCGAGTTAGCAAAGTTTCCCGTCGAGGATGCGGCAGCGCACTGAGATTGCGCTCCCTCTGCGTAGGGGGTGATGTTGGGGCCGACCGAAGGCTTCGCTGCAGAGCCGGCTCCCGATGACCCGAGTAGAGATTGCGCTTGCAGTGGTGTTCCTGGTCATCGCGGCGCTCTACGCCGCGGTCGGGCACGCGGGCGCGTCCGGTTACATCGCGGCCATGGCGCTGTTCGGCATCGCGCCTGCAACCATCAAGCCAACCGCGCTCGCGCTCAATGTGATGGTCGGATCCATTGGCTGCATCCGTTTCGCGCACGCGCGACTCATCCCGTGGCGCGACGTCTGGCCGCTGGTTCTCGGCGGCATGCCCATGGCGTGGTTCGGCGCGTCCCTGCCGCTCGCGCCGGACGTCTACAAATTGCTGCTCGCTGCACTGCTCGTGTTGGCTGCGATCGAACTCGCACGCACCGCGAGCCGCAGCGGTGCCACCGAAGCCGCGACGCCCCTGCGCCGTTTGCACTGGGCCCTCGGACTCGTCATTGGCGCCGCGATCGGAATCGTGGCCGGGCTTACTGGAACCGGCGGCGCGATCTTCCTCACACCCTTGTTGCTGTTCGGACGCTTCGCCACGACGCGCATCGCCGCCGGGTCCTCCGTCGTCTTCGTACTCGCCAACTCGCTCGCCGGCTTGGCCTCGATCACCTGGCAGGGCGGGTTGCCCGCAACGTGGCCGCAGGCCATGCCGGTGTGGGCCGCGGCCGTCGCCATTGGCGCGCTCATCGGTACCGCGCCCGGTCGCGGCGGACTTGGCACGCCGAACCTGCGGCGCGTGCTCGCGCTGGTGCTGCTCGTCGCGGCCGGCAAGCTCGCCTTCGCCTGATTGCCGGGCCTAAACGGCCACGTCGAGCCCTGATATCCAGGCTCGCCATAGCATACGAATTCCAATGGCAAGATCACTGTTCCGCGATCCACACCGCAACGATCACATCGACTCGGAGCTGTGCCAGAAAGTGGTACCGCTATTGTGCAACCATGTAGTTGCATTAATCGTAGGGCCTGGCGTATGCTATTGTGCAACCCGGAGGTTGCCCATGAAAAGCGAAGACCGTATCGAACGCGAGATCCTGCTCAACGCGCCCGTGGGGCGCGTGTGGCAGGCGCTCACCGACCACCGCCAGTTCGGCGAATGGTTCCTCGTGGACCTGAAAGAACCCTTCGCGGTCGGTTCGACGACCACTGGCATGACGACGTATCCCGGCTACGAGTACATTCCCTTCGCGGCCGTGGTCGAACGCATGGACGAGCCGCGGCTGTTCTCGTTCCGCTGGCCGCAGTGCGATTTCAAAACCGGCGCCCGGCTCGACGAACACCCGACGCTGGTCGAGTTCCACCTCGAGGATCGCGATGGCAAGACCCTGCTGCGCGTCGTCGAGTCGGGCTTCGAGAGGCTGTCGCCCGAGGTTCGCGAACGCACGCTGCGCATGAACAGCGGCGGCTGGTCCGAGCAGATCGGCAACATCCTGCGTTACGTCGAGCGCGCGTGATCGCCGCACCGCACCGCGCGGCGGCCCTGTTCGCGGCGCTGGGCGACGAGACGCGCCTGCGAGTTCTGCTGCGACTGGCTCAACGCGGACCCGCGTCGATCGCGGGCCTGAGCACCGACGCCGAGGTCAGCCGGCAGGCGGTGACCAAGCATCTGCGTGTTCTCGCCAGCGCGGGTCTCGTGAGCGGCCGTCGCCACGGCCGCGAACACCTTTGGCGCTGCCGGCCTGCGGGCCTGAACGAGGCGCAGCGATATCTCGCGCGGGTCGCGGAGCAGTGGGACGGCGCACTCGCGCGCCTCAAGTTCTTGGTCGAGGCGTAACCGCGCCAGCGGGGCGGGTGCTTGAGCCGCAGGGTGTCGACCCCATGTCGGGGATTCGCTCGCGGAGGTTCCATGCAGCATCGCCCCGATTCGTTTTACGGCACGACCATCGTTTCCATCCGCCGCGACGGCAAGGTCGCACTTGGCGGCGACGGCCAGGTCACGCTCGGCAACACCATCATGAAGTCGAATGCGCGCAAGGTGCGCAGGCTCGCCAAGGGTGACGTGCTGGCGGGCTTTGCGGGCGCGACCGCAGATGCTTTCACCTTGTTCGAACTGTTCGAAGCCAAGCTGGAGAAGCACAACGGCCAGCTTACGCGCGCCGCGGTGGAACTCGCCAAGGACTGGCGCACCGAACGCCGGCTCGGCAAGCTCGAGGCGCTGCTCGCCGTGGCGGATCGCGACACCTCGCTCATCATCACCGGCCAGGGGGACGTGCTCGAGCCAGAACACGGGCTCATTGCGATCGGCTCGGGCGGACCGTATGCACAGGCAGCTGCGAAGGCGCTGCTCGAGAGCACGGAGCTGTCCGCGCAGGAAATCGTCGAGCGCGCGCTCAAGATCGCCGGCGATATCTGCATCTACACCAACCACTCGCACACCATCGAGACCCTTTGACCATCCGCAGGATCGCGTTCTCGTAGGTCAGGTCGCTGCCGCGACCTGACGCAAGGCTCGCGAAATTCTGTCAGGTCGGCGAGCCGACCTGACCTACGACATAGACAAAGAAGCCATGCCCGCACAGACCCCGCAGCAAATCGTCGCCGAACTCGATCGCCACATCGTCGGCCAGCACAATGCCAAGCGCGCCGTTGCCATCGCGCTGCGCAACCGCTGGCGGCGCATGCAACTCGAGCCCGAACTCAGGCGCGAAGTCATGCCGAAGAACATTCTGATGATCGGCCCCACGGGGGTCGGCAAAACCGAGATCGCGCGCCGCCTCGCGCAGCTCGCGGACGCGCCATTCGTCAAGGTCGAAGCGACCAAGTTCACCGAGGTCGGCTACGTCGGAAAGGACGTCGAGACGATCATCCGCGATCTCGCCGACGCGGCCGTCAAGATGGCGCGCGATGCCGCCAAGGCAAAAGTCCGCGAAGGCGCGGAGAAGGCTGCCGAGGAGCGCATCCTCGA
>JBBQNY010000236.1:0-4060 GCA_038330365.1 Lysobacterales bacterium
GATACATCGTGGGGACCGATCAGACCGGTGTCAGCCATCCTTCCGGAGCCGGGGTGTTGCCTTCGAACAGTCCGAAGAAGGCCGCCTGGATCTGGCCCGTAACCTCACCGCGGTTGCCACTGCCGATCACCTTGCCGTCGATGGAGCGCAAGGGCGTGATCTCGGCGGCGGTGCCGCACATGAAAACCTCATCGGCTAGATAAAGCTCTTCGCGCGCGATGTCGCGTTCGACCATTGTGATACCTGCCTCGCGGGCAAGGTGCATCACGGTATGCCGCGTGATTCCCCGCAGCAGTGCAGCGCTGACCGGAGGCGTGTGCAACTCGCCGCCGAACACCAGAAATAGATTCTCCCCAGCGCCTTCCGACAGCAGCCCCGTCGAGGCGAGTGCAATACCCTCACCGAATCCCAGTCGCCGCGCTTCGCGGGCTATCAGTTGTCCCGAAAGATAGTTGCCGCCCGCCTTGGCGCCCATGGGAATCGTGTTCGGTGCGCTGCGCTGCCAGCTCGACACGCACGCGTCGATGCCGGTTTCCAGCGCACCCTCACCAAGATACGGGCCCATATGCCAGGTCGCCACCGCGACATCGATGGGCGTCTCGGCCGACAGCCCGAACCCGCCGAGACCACGCCAGGCAATCGGTCGCAGATAGGCGCGCTCGAGGCCGTTGCGCCGGATCGTCTCGATGCACGCTGAGGTCAACTCCTCGATGGAATAGGGTATGACCATGTCGTAGATGCGGGCCGACGCGTACAGCCGTTTGAGGTGATCATCCAGCCGAAAGATCTGCTGACCCTGCGGCGTCGGATAGGAACGAATGCCCTCGAAAACCGACGATCCATAATGCAGCGCGTGCGACATCACGTGCGCGGTGGCGTCGCGCCAGTCCTTGATCGCGCCGTTGTGCCAGATGAAGTCCGGATAGGTCCTGCTCGTGCTCACGGCGCGCTCCTCGATGGAATCGAGGAAGCTTAACGTCAGGCCCGGGCGCGTGTGCAGTCGCGCGTCACTGCGGGCATCCAGTTGGCATCAGATACTCGCGAAATGCCTGATCCGCAGCCGAGAGGCTCCTCAGAACGCCAGCCACAGGCACTCGTTCTGCCGGCGAATCGAAAGCCGCGTCTCTTCCCCATCGCCGTACTCATCGCCCCGTGCGGTGTGGCGGATGGCGAGTCCCGTGGGCAATGGTCGTGGTGGCGCGGCGTCGAAGTACGGGTCCCAGTCGGCAGGTGCATTTGCAAACTGATCCTGCGTATCGTCGGGCAGCAGTCGAATCTCCAGCAACTCGCGATCCATCAGGCGTCGCAGTCGCGCCGTGATCTCGCGACCGGTTTGCGAGCCGACGCCCGTCCACAAAAAAAATCCAGAGAGATAGTTCACATCGCGCCGCGCCAGGCCCGTTTCCACACCCGCCATGAGCGCCTCGGCCGTTGCGGCGGGGCAACCCGCGACCAGGCCGCGCGGAACTTTCCAGGAGGGGCGGGTCAGGTCGCTCGATTCCGGTGATGTGGTGCCGCGCATGTCGCGCGCGGGCAGGTCAAGCGAAGCGCAGGTGCGATCGGTAAAGACGTCGGTGCCGCCGGCGCCGACGCAGCGATGGATCGCGGCGCTGGCCGGCGCCGCGGGCGTCATGAGTACCGCAGCGCTGAAGATGCCCGCGGCGAGATGCAACACCACTGCGCGATGCGCACAGTCAGGAGCCGACGTCAGGAAGCGAAGCATCCGCCATGATCGCCCGGATGAGGTGAACGCCCGTTCAAGGCGCTTGGGCAAGGACAATACGAGGAATCTCATCGACGCCGCAGAGGCTGGGCGCGAGCTTCAGGTCGTACGCCGATCGAACTCGCCCGTGGTTGAGGGAGGCGCTTCGAAAGTGGTGCCGTCGAACATTTCGATTCGATTGCGGCCCTCCCGCTTTGCCTTGTAAAGAGCCGCGTCTGCATGCATCAGGAGCTGGCGAAGCTCATAGCCCGAGAGCTTCGAGGAAGTCACGCCCAGGCTTGCCGATATCGGAAATCCAAAGCCGCTGTCGGCGATGGAAAGACTGGCGATGGATTCGCAAAAGCGATTGGCGAGCAGGACCGCGCGCTCCATGTCGCAATCGGGCAGCACCACGCCGAACTCCTCACCGCCCAGGCGACCCATGACATCGATGCTGCGCAGATGCGGCTGGCAGGCCTTTACGGTGCGCCGCAGCACCTGGTCACCCATCTCGTGGCCGTAGCGATCATTGACCTCCTTGAAGTGATCCAGGTCGATGATGATCGCGCAGGCCTCCCGATCGGAACGACGCGCGTAGCTGAGCACGCTTTCCGCCGCATCCCCGAAATGATTGCGATTGAAGATGCCCGTCAGGCCATCGCGCCGCGCCAGCTTCATGAAGTGCAACTGCGAGCGCTTGGTCTTGTAAAGCCACATTGCGATGAACCCCAGCACCGACAGCAGCAGCAGGATGTAGAGCCCGCGCGTCTCTGCCGCCGACTTGCTGACCTTCTGCTGCAGCTGCAAAACCTGATTGCGCTTGCTCAGCGCGTCAACTTCCGCCTTTCGCGCCTGTACCTGTTGCCTGACGGTCTGGTAGGCAAGCATGCGGGCACTCTCAGCGGTCAGGTAACCTTTGTCGGCCGTCATGTGTCGACGCTCATAATCCAGAGCCGAGCGAAACTCGCCACGCGATTCCGCCGCGCCACTCAGCACGGCGTAGGAGTCAGCCAATTGTCGAGTGGGCTCCTGATTTCGAGCAGAATCAATTGCGCGAAGCGCGTAATTGTTTGCCTCTGACGCGATACCCAGCCGCCAGTAGGCGGTTGCAAGCAGAGCTTCAAATTCGGACACAAGGCGCGGGTAGCGGGTTGCCTTCACTTCCGGATAGCTCTCAAGCAGCAGCTTGATCGCCTTATCAGGTTGCTCCGCATCGAGCTGGAGACGTGCGACAAAGCTCCGTATGGAGTTCGTGTAAAGAGGCTCCTTGGCCGCAGTGCAGGCTTCAACTGACTCCGCTATACGCGGGTCCTCGAGTCTAAGCGCACCGTTTCGATGCAAGGCTTCGATCTGCAATTGCCGAGCCTGGCAGGCGATTCTGCGGCTGTCACTTTCCAGAAGCAGCCGCTTGGCGTATGCGAGCGCAAGATCGTACTGGCCGGCTTGATTGTAGAGGATGGCGGCGACTATCAGTCCCTGACTCCGGGTCTCCGGTTCGCGAATGCCCGGCAGTATCTCGAGTAGCGAATTGAGGTCCGTATAGGCTTCAAGATAACGAGCCGAGAGAGCCTTCGCATTGACGATGGTGACCAACGCGCGAAACTTCAATGTCGGATCGGGCGTCTGAGCCTCCACCTCCCCAAGCCGAGTGATTGCTCCCGCGAGATTTCCCTTGTAGGCAGTCTGCCAACCCTCGAGGAAAGCGAGGTAGGACTTTTCCCTTGCCGATAAGTGAGCAGCATCTGCATCAAGCTCGTCGAGAATTCTGACGAAAGCTTCGTTGTCTGAAGTCTTGATGCCATCGGCGATGGCAAGTCGCGCGGCGGGATCCGCAGTGGGAGCTGCAACTAAATTCGCAATCCAGATGCAACTCAAGCCGAGGTACATGCCAAGCCACCCGACTATCGTTGCCGGGTGGCGACGGTAGATGCGGAACATCGACCGGGTCTGAGGGCTGATTACGCGGCTAGCGAACGAATCCAATAGTTGACTTCATCGTCGTCGTCGCGGGAAGGCGATTCTTCGCGATCCTCGTCGTCCTTGGCCGGCGTCAACAGACATGTCAGCCTGGCGGTCGAGCCGAGAATCGATTCGACGCAAGCTTGAGCCTCAAGATGAGAAGTACCTGAGTAACGCAGCAGCCCGTTTTTGCCAATGGCTTCGAGATTTGCAGTCAGTTCACTCATGTTGTCTTGCTCCGTCAAGAATTCAGGAGATTCCCGGGTCCGCGGCGAAGCCGGAACCCGAGACCCGGAACGAAAAGCTTTTATTAGCTCGCTTTCGCGAGCAACCGCACTTCCGAATCAAACATTTCAGCCGCATCGGCATCCGGCACGGCAACGCTGCAAACGAGTTGAG
>JBBQNY010000237.1:0-4004 GCA_038330365.1 Lysobacterales bacterium
TGCGATCGCACCCGGCTGAACTGAAGGCCTGCTAGTCCTCGCCCCTAGGCCTTCCCTCGTCCGCAGCATCGGGATCATGGAGCACCCTCCCGGTCCCGACGCCCACCCCCACCCGGGCGTTGCTGCGACCGATCGGCGTACTGACGCCGGCGCCGGCGCTGCCGGTGACGCGGCCACCCTGATTGACACCAACGCCGACGCCGACAGGGCCCACGCCGGCGCCGACACCCAGGTTCACGCCGCCACTGCCGACACCGACGCCCAACGACACACCGGGGAGAATGGGCACACCGATGCCCACGGAGGCGCAGGCGACAAGACACGCAGAAATGCCACAGACCACGGCGAGTCGGATCGGGAAGGAGGTTCGTGTCGGGGACTGGTTCATGCGTGTGAGTCTAGACGATCGAGGACCTGCTGATCGTTCTTGCCCTTGCCATCCAGGCGCTCTCGTCCGTACCCGGCTTGCGTGTCACCGTGTCCCCGGGGATGCAATCGGGGACACGGCAAGTCGGCTGGAAGCGGATGACCCGATCAGATGCGGATGGCCAGGTCGATCACGGTGGGACCGGCGGCACCGCCGATCTGCGATGCGGCCGATGTTCCGCTGGCATTCCGGTAAAGCGTAGCGGCGCTTGTCGACAGTGGCACGCCGTAGAGCAGCGACGGCCCGTCCTGCGTCGGTGTCACCGCAGCCAGCGCAAGGCCCGCGTCGCCGCCGGCAATGTCGAAGCCGGTCTGTCCGACGAGATCGATGCCGAGCGGCCGCGGATTGACCAGTGTGCCGTCATTCGGCGGTACCTGCGAGTACAGGCGATCCGCCTCACTGTCGAGATCGAAGAGCGCTGTCGACATCGTGCCCCCAAAGCTGCAGGTATAGGCCGTGGCGATGACTGTTGCTGCCGGCGTCGCCCCGTTGATGTCGCCGTCGGTGATCGTTTCTCCGGTCGCGACGTTGATTCGCAGATTCTGACCGCTGTCCGACACCATGCGCAACCGATCTGCGACGGGATTGAAGTCCACCGAGAACAGGGTCCCCCCGAGCCCGGCATACGGCGCGGTCGCATCGGTGGGTGCCGCGGCCAGGTTGGATGACAGCGTGGCGGCGCCGCTGGTCGTGTCGACTGTATGGATGCGGGCCGTGGAGGTCAGTGCGTAGAGCTTGCCGCCGGCAGGTCTGAAGTCGATACCGACGACGTTTTCGCTGGCGGCGAGACCCGTGATCGGAGTCTTCTAGACAAGCGTGTTCGGCGCTGCCGGATCGAACGTGATCAGTTGAGTGCTCATGGTCAGGCCCAGTACCGCGGGTTTGTCCGGCTGCTGCATGGCGATTCCGGTGATCGTTTCGCCACCCCGATCGTGCCGATCAGCGTCAGCGGATTGGCTGCGGCATCGACGTCGAGGCGGTAGAGCAATGTCGCCGCGCGGGCCCATACCAGGCCACCGCCGGCGCCGGGCCGGCTCTGCCCCATCATCGACTGGTTGTACTTCTAGCGAAACACTCCAGATGCATGCGCGCAACGAAGTCCGATTCGCCGCCCGGCGTGAACGGGATGAGGTACTGGATCGGCTTTTCGGGATACGCGGCTAGAACGGAACTACAGCCGGGATCGGCGCGACGGGCCGCGCACCGTTGCGACATGTCGCTTGGCTTGCGTCCGGAACATACCCACCGGTCCACCGGCGCGTTCGGGATGGAAGTTTCCAACCGCTTTTTCCCCATCCTTGGCCGGCCGCGTGCCCTTCTCGCTCCGGCCAACTTGTCGCGACACGATTGACGCGATCGCGACCGAAACTCGGCGCGACGATCAACTCCCGGACGGCACTTCGCTCGCGAGGGCGTGGACCGCTCGGTCGATATCCTCCTCATTGTTGGCGAAAGACAGCGACAAACGTACGGCGCTGTCCTTCGCGTTTGCGATTACCCGATACTTGTCTCGCAGTGTGGCGACCAGTGCCAAGGCGTCATTTACCGGAACGCTGATGATCTGGGCGCGCTGCGACCACTCCCCAGGGGTCCTCGTTTTCAAGCGCCTTTTCGCCAGTCGATCCATGCAATAGGTGGTCAGGTAGCGGACCCGCGCCTCGATTTTCTCCAATCCAATGGACTGAATGAATTCGGCGCCGGATCGGAGCACGCTGACGCCCAAGAAGTTGAAATTCCCACCTTCGAAGCGATGTGCTGCACGCATGTATTCCGGTTCCAGCGCCCTGGCAGCGCGTGTCTCATCGGTCTCGAACGGAACCGCGACCCGTACGAACGGCGTCTTCAGTTCGTTGACGAGTTCCTCACGGCACCATACGATCCCCGACCCGGTCAGGCCGAACAAGTTCTTGTGTCCGCCGATAGCGACGATGTCAGCGCCCAGTTCAGCAACAGGCTTGGCAAGGACGCCCGCAGCCTGGATTCCATCCACCACCAACAGAACGCCGCGCTCGCGGCAGACTGCGCCGAGGGCTGGGAGGTCCACCCGATAGCCGTTTCCGTAGGTCACATAGGCCGTCGAGACGATACGTGTACGTGCATCCATCTTGGCAAGAAATGCGTCCAAGGGCAGGCGCCAATCGATGTGCTCAGCGTAGCGAATTTCCACCCCTTTGGTCTCCCAATGCTTCCAGACCCAAAGGTTGGCAATGTGCTCCATATTGGTGAGTACGATGTTGTCGCCCGGCCTGAGGTCGAGACCATTCGACGCAATGCACAACCCCTCGCTGGTGTTCTTCGTAAATGCGATCTCGGTAATCTTGGCGCCCAACATTTGCGCCAGACGCTCACGTGCTTGAGCTACCCCATTGGCGGACCAGGCCTGCGCCCCGAGGTTTTCTGTCACGTCAGACCAATAAGCCCGCAGCGCACGCTCCTGACAAAGTGGCGGCATCATTTTGCGTGCGGTATCGAGGTAGGTCCAATTGCGCAAGGTCGGAAACTGCTCCCTCAATTTCGTCCAGTCGGGGTGTGTCATGTCGAACTGCATCCTTCCAAGCCTTCGTTTGAATTCGATACCGCACGGGAGCAGGCGTGGACCCGCGAGATAGGGCGTGACGTCCTGCGTTGTTCGATGATAGATTAAGAACTTATCCGTAAATTATGTTTACCGTCAACTTCACCTTGCGGAGCGCGATGATCGCAGCAGCGATGTGGTTGAGCGCGACGAAACTGCGCTCAAGCTTCTCGTATCGCACGAGCAGTTTTCGGAACCGGTTGAACCAACTGTGGCAGACCTCGACAACCCAGCGCCGCGCTTTCTTCGTTGGATCTCGCCGCTTGGCGTCAGCCTCTGTGCGACGACCAACGACGTGAGGGATGTAGCCATGCGACTCGATGAGCTCCAATGCACGACGGCCTCGATAGCCGGCGTCGGCGCACAGGTGCTTGCTGCGTCGCATGCTCGGGGTCTTGCGCTTGACCATGATGGCTTGCAGCACCCCATCGAGCTGCGTGACGTCGTGCTCATTGGCCCCGGTCACGACGAGCGACAACGGGACGCCACGGCCGTCCACCAGCAGATGTCGCTTGCTCCCCTTTTTTTCCCCGATCCGTCGGGTTTCGCCCCACAGCCTCTTGCGCCAGAGGCGCCTTGAACATGGCCCCGTCGATGCTTTGCCATCGCCATGCGATGCCTTCCATCTGGTCGTACTCGGCAAGCCCAGCTTGCCAGATGGCTTCGAACACGCCTGCGGCCTCCCATTCCAAGAAGCGCTTGTGCACCGCGCTGGCGCTGCCAAACCGCTCCTTCGGAAGCGCTTTCCACTGGCAGCCAGTACGCAGGACATACACCACCGCCTCGAACACCTGTCGCGCCGGCTTCGGTGGCCGGCCCGCGCCGGGCTTGCGCAAAAACTCTTTGCCAGCAGAGCGCGTGCGCACCGGAATCAATGGCTCGACGCGCTCCCAGAAATCGTCCGTCACCACCCACGAGTCCACCCGCTTGCGTGTCGCCATACCTTCGCCCCGTCACCGCGTGCATTGCGGTTCAGAGCGATAGTCTACTATTTACGGATAA
>JBBQNY010000238.1:0-3961 GCA_038330365.1 Lysobacterales bacterium
CGGGAAAAGTTCAGAACAACCTGGGCAACAGTTACTTCGAAGCAGGGCAGTATGGTCAGGCGGAGCTCGAGTATCGGCGGGGTATCGCGATCGATCCTCAGAACGTTTCGCTGTACTCCAACCTCGGGGTCACGCTGGAGAAGCTGGGTGAGGACGATAAGGCCCTCGCTGCCTACGCACTTCTCGTCGTGAACAATCCCGAAAGCATTTGGGCGTACGTCGAAGCCGGCAGGGCTTATTCCCGCCATGGGCAACACAAGCGTGCGCTTCGCTTTTACGCGGACGCACTTCACCGCGATGCGAACTTCCCCGAGACACTCCTGGGGTTAGGGGAGACCCTGCTCTTGCTTGGGGACGTACAACAAGCTATCGCCTTCTTGGAGAGAGTGCCGGCTGCTTCGGCAGAACATTTCCCTGCACAGCTCCTTCTCTCTCAGGCGTATTTGGTCAGCGACCAGCGCCGCACCTCGAAAATTCTGGATCGACTCGATCGGCAATTCGGCCCAACCAAGGAAACCGAACAGATTCGGGCGAGAATGGCGCAACAGCCTGAAGCGGACGGAGCCGAGGTGTCTCGCGAACGAGTCAGCCCACCCATCCAGAGGTGATTGGATAGCGGCGTTCGCGGCCGAAGGCACGGGATCCAAGCTTGGGACCTGGAGCGGATTGGCGGCGCTTCCATTCTGCGCGTCGCACGAGGTCCAGTATTCGCGTGACGATCGCCGCGTCGAATCCGACCGCGACAATCTCGGCGGTGTCCTGTGACCTTTCGATGTGCAAGTGCAGGATCGCATCCAGCACTTCGTAAGGCGGCAGCGAGTCTTCGTCGCGCTGGTCGGGTCGCAACTCCGCCGAGGGTGCGCGCTCGATGACTTCAATCGGGATGGCTTCGCCGGCTCCGACTGGCTGTTGCGCATTGCGCCAGCGGCAGAGATCAAACACCTCGGTCTTGTAGAGGTCCTTGATCGGCGCGAAGCCGCCGCACATGTCACCGTAGATGGTGGCGTAGCCGACTGCGTATTCACTCTTGTTGCCGGTGGTCAGCACCAGCGGTCCGAACTTGTTCGACCATGCCATCAGCAGCGCGCCGCGTGTGCGCGACTGGAGGTTTTCCTCCGTGGTGTCGGATTCCAATCCGGCGAAGGCAGGCCCGAGCGCAGAGAGAAATCCTGCGAAGGGTTCGGATATCGGCACCGACTCGATGCGCGCACCCAGAGTGGCTGCCTGTTGCACCGCCAGCTCGTTGCTGATGTCGGCGGTGTAGCGCGAAGGCATCCGCAGGGCCGTCACGTTGGCAGCGCCCAGCGCGTCGCAGGCCAGCACCATCACCAGCGCGGAGTCGACGCCGCCGGACAGTCCCAGCACCACAGAGTTGAACCCGTTCTTTGCGCAGTAGTCGCGCAGCGCACGCGTGCATGCTCGATAGGCCTGCGCGATACGCGACTCATCGGCATCGGCTTTCCACTGCACCGGCTGAAAGCGGCGCGTGGCCGCATCAAAATCCGCAACGCACCAGAGATCCGCGAATGCGGAGGCCGATGCGGATAGCGTGCCGTCGCCATCGGCGAGGATCGAGCCGCCGTCGAAAACCAGTTCGTCCTGGCCGCCAACCAGATTGAGGTAGGCAATGGGCACACCGGTTTCGCCCGTGCGTTGCCGCAGCAGCGCATCGCGGCGTGCGCCCTTGTCGTGCTCGAATGGCGAGGCATTGATCGAGATCAGCACTTGGGCACCGGCGAGCACCGTGGCGGCGGCCGGCTCGGGAAACCAGAGGTCCTCGCAAATGACGAGACCTACCCTCACACCATCGACATCAAATACACAGTTGCCCTCGTCCGGCGCGAAGTAGCGACGCTCGTCGAACACCGCATAGTTGGGCAACTCGCGCTTGCCGTAGGTGTGCTCGATCCGTCCCTCACGCAGCACGCTCGCCGAATTGAACACCACGCTGCCGACGGTGTGCGGATGGCCAACGATGGCGACGATTCCCTGGGCAGCCGCTGCGACTTCCCCGAGCGCTGCATGGCAAGCTGCAAGAAACGAAGGCCGCAGCAACAGATCCTCGGGCAGATAGCCGCTGAGCGCCATTTCAGGGAAGACGACGAGGTCGGCAGCGTGGATATCGCGCGCATCGCGAATGTAAGCGGCGATGCGGAGCGCATTGCCTGCGACGTCGCCGACGGGGAAATCGAACTGGGCGAGCGCTATGCGCATTCGGGGAGTTCTGGAAAATGACTTGCCGGCGACAACGGATATACGCCGCAGGGATGCGTGTTTGCCTCAAGTTTCATCGAAGCAGCAGATCGCCCTGAGTAGCCATGACGCAGGGCCGGGAACCCTCACCCCAACCCCTCTCCCACGGGGAGAGGGGCTCATGCGTCGTGCTCTCCCACGGGGAGAGGGGCTCATGCGTCGTGCTCTCCGACGGGGAGAGGGGTTCATGCGTCGTGCTCTCCCGAGAGGAGAGGGGCTCATGCGTCGTGCTCTCCCGCGGGGGTGAGGCGGAGTGCGTCACGCCACTGGCGCGACCCGCCGAACGCACGCACATGGATGTGCGGGCCGGGTGCATGTCGCAGGGATGCCTGCTTGCATCAAGTTTCATCGAAGCAGCAACGCGTCCTGAGCTGACATGACACGGGGCCGGGAACCCTCACCCCAACCCATCTCCCACGGGGAGAGGGCTTATGCATTCTTCATCAGGCGCGCGAGGGTGCTGCCCAGATCGGCGGGTGACTTGACGGTCGTAACGCCGGCGCGCTCGAGTGCCTCGAACTTGGCGGCGGCCGTACCCTTCCCACCCGAGATGATCGCGCCGGCATGGCCCATGCGCTTGCCCGCAGGTGCCGATGCGCCCGCGATGAAAGCGACAACCGGTTTGGTGACGTATTCGCTGATGAACTCGGCGGCTTCCTCCTCGGCACTGCCGCCGATCTCGCCCACCATGATGATGCCGGCCGTGTCGGGATCATCCTGGAAGAGCTGCAGCGCGTCGATGAAGCTCAGGCCATTGATGGGATCGCCACCGATGCCGATGCAGGTGCTCTGTCCGAGTCCTGCCTGCGTCGTCTGGAACACCGCTTCGTAGGTCAACGTGCCCGAGCGCGACACGATGCCGACGGTGCCGGGCTTGTGGATGTGACCGGGCATGATGCCGATCTTGCATTCACCGGGAGTGATGATGCCGGGACAATTGGGACCGATGAGCACGCTGTCGGGATAGTTGGCCAGGGCGTTCTTGACCTTCAGCATGTCGAGTACCGGAATGCCCTCTGTGATCGCCACGATCACGGCGATTCCGGCATCCGCCGCCTCGAGTATCGCATCGGCCGCGAAGGCCGGAGGCACGAAGATCATGCTGGCGTCGGCGCCGGTCTCGTCCACCGCATCCTGCACGGTGTTGAAGACGGGCAACCCGAGATGTTCGGTTCCGCCCTTGCCCGGCGTCACGCCACCGACGACGCGTGTTCCGTATTCGATGGCCTGTTCGGAATGAAAGGTTCCCTGCTGGCCGGTGAAGCCCTGGCAGATCACTTTGGTCGACTTGTTGACGAGAACGCTCATTTCAGATTTTTCCGTAGCGAGGAAATTGCGGCGGCGCCGGCAGGCGCGCGATCCGCGCAGGTTCCGCAAGCGGCAGGCAAGCACCGCTGATGCATGCGTGCCCTTCTCTCTTGTTATTCACGGGTGGCGGCAACCGCCTTCGCGGCGGCATCGTTGAGATCCGTCGCGGGCGTGATCTTCAGCTTCGAATTGGCGAGCAACTCGCGCCCCTGCTCGACATTGGTACCTTCCAGACGCACCACCACCGGGATTTCGAGTCCGACCTGCTTGACCGCCGCGATGATGCCCTCGGCGATCAGATCGCAGCGGACGATGCCGCCGAAGATGTTGACCAGGATCGCTTCGACCTTGTCGGAGGAAAGGATCAGCTTGAAGGCCTCGGTCACGCGCTCGGTGGTCG
>JBBQNY010000239.1:0-3927 GCA_038330365.1 Lysobacterales bacterium
TTTTCGGAAGGCCCGCACGCGGCTCGGTTTTTCCGGAGGACGCGCCGAGCTCGACATCAGCCAATTCACGCCGCCGCCAAAGGCGCGCAAACCCTCACCCCAGTCCGACCTTTTCGCCTGAACAATGCATTTGTAGGAGCGTGCTCGCGCGCGATGGCGCCATGCCAGCACGTGCGCAGCGCCCCAATCCACCATGCCGCCATCGCGCGCTAGCGCGCTCCTACACGAGTAGCCGTCCGCACGGTCGCAGAAGCAACCCGCACGCTTTTGTAGGAGCGCGCTCGCGCGCGATGGCGCCCTGCCAGCACGTGCGCAGCGCCCCCATCCACCATGCCGCTATCGCGCGCGAGCGCGCTCCGACACGAGTAGCCGTCCGCGCGGTCGCAGAAGCATCCCGCACGCATTTGTAGGAGCGCGCTCGCGCGCGATGGCGCCGTGCCAGCACGTGCGCAGCGCTCCATCCACCATGCCGCCATCGCGCGCTAGCGCGCTCCTACACGAGCCTCAAGCGTCGTGCTGTGAGCCGCCAGCGGACGATCAGGTGTCCTCGTCGGTGGCCCAGCCCTCGCCGGTGCCGCGGTTCATGACCTTGTCGGTCGACAGCACTTCGCCGGCCGGGATCGCGGGCAGCGAAGCGATTCGCGCGTAGATCGGCGTGAAGTCGGGCTCGGTCGCGCGCATCAACTGCTCGAAGCTGTCGATCACGAAATAGGTCTTCTGGAACGTATCGATCCGATACTGGGTGCGCATGATGCGTTCAAGATCGAAGCCCAGCCGGTTCGGCGCTTTCGATTTGAGGCAATGCACCGACTCACCCTTGGAACTCACGATGCCTGAACCATAGATGCGCAGGCTCAGTGCCTCGCGGATCAGCCCGAACTCGACCGTGTACCAGTACAGCCGCGTGAGACACACCAGCGCCTCGGGCCCGATCGCATGCGCCTTGACGCCACCGCGCCCATAGGCCGCCATGTAG
Organism: Lysobacterales bacterium; assembly: GCA_038330365.1. GTDB lineage: Bacteria > Pseudomonadota > Gammaproteobacteria > Xanthomonadales > Ahniellaceae > JBBQNY01. The sequence continues at coordinate 977 of JBBQNY010000239.1, forward strand.
TCGGCGAACATCGGATTCATCAGCAGCGGCACGTGACCGAAAAGGTCGTGGAACAGATCCGGCTCGCTCAGATAATCCATCTGGTCGGGCTTGCGGATCCACCAGGTGACCGGAAAACGCCGGTTGGCCAGGTGATCGAAAAACGCGAGCTCCGGCAGCAGCCCCTCCACGCCGATGACTTCCCAGCCCGTGGCCGGGCGCAGCGCACGATTGAGATCGTCGAATTTGGGAATCCGGTCGGGCGTCATGCCCATGCGCTGCTGGTTCTCGAGGAATTCGGTGGACGCGAGGCCGACCAGCACCTCGCGCTGGCGCGCATACAGCTCGGCCCAGACGCCGTGATCCTCGGCTGTGTAGTCCGACCAGGGTTGCTCGACGATGCCGGTGGCGTACACGGGCACGTAGCCCTTGTCCGTCATCTGATGCTCGACGCGTTGCGGCGGTGTGGTGCTCGCCATGCGGATGCTCCGGCAAAGTCCCTGAGGCATTCTAGCTCTGAGCTTTCACAACGTCGCCGGAACGCGCATCGCCGGGATCACGCTGCAGCGTTCCGTGCCCCGGGCGGCCGCATTCCGTACACTGGCCTTCGCCCCGAATTCTGGAGACGCTCATGCACCGTTTCGCCGCCGTCCTGGCAGTCACTGTTCTTCTCACGGCTTGCGCACGCGACGACACCGTCATGGCGGATCGCGAAGCGATGCCCAAGGCCGAACGGGTCGAGACCACCGCGACCAGCATCGGCATGCAGGGCGTGCTCGATCTCCCGCATCGGGCCGAGAGCCGTGCTCGCGACGGCTCTCGTCATCCATTGCAGACCCTGGCGTTCTTCAATGTGCAGCCGTTCCAGACCGTCATCGAAGTGACGCCCGGCGGTGGCTGGTACACCGAGATCCTCGGGCCCTATCTGCACGAGAACGGCAAGCTGATCCTGCAGGTTTTCGATCCGGCGACCGCGAGCAAGCCCGGCACACGCGATTACTACGCGAAGAGCAATGCCGAGCTGCGCGCCAAGCTTGCCGCCAATCCACCGCTGTACGACCGCGTCGACATTGTCGAGTCGCCCATCATGGCGCCGGCACTTGGCTCGCCAGCCACCGTTGATCGCGTGCTGACCTTCCGCAACGTCCACAACTGGACCGGAGCGGGCACCGATGCGGCCATGTTCAAGGCCTTCTTCGACGTGCTCAAGCCCGGCGGCGTGCTCGGCGTGGTGGAGCACCGGGCGGCAGCGGGCACCGACCCGACCGTAAGTGCGAAGAGCGGTTACATCACCGAGTCCTATGTCATCGGCCTGGCGGAAAAGGCGGGTTTCAAGCTCGACGGTCGCAGCGAGATCAATGCCAATCCCGCCGACACCCGCGATCACGCGAACGGCGTCTGGACTTTGCCGCCCGGGCTGCGCATACCCGAGGGCGAGAAGCCGGACCGCTATCAGGCCATTGGGGAATCCGACCGCATGACGCTGCGCTTCATCAAGCCGGCGGGCTGATCGCGCTCGACGCGGGCTGCCGCCTTGCTGATCGCGTTCAACAAGCCCTGGGGCGTGCTCAGCCAGTTCACCGACGGGCAGGGCCGGCCGACGCTGGCGGATTACATCGACGTGCCGCGAGTGTATGCGGCCGGTCGTCTGGATGCCGACAGCGAAGGCCTGCTGCTGTTGACGGATGAGGACGGGCTCGCGCATCGCATCACTGACCCCCGCGGTCACAAATGGAAAACCTATTGGGTGCAGGTCGAGGGCGCACCCACGCCGGAACAGATCACGCAGCTCCGCGAAGGCGTTGGCTTGAAGGAGGCAATGACTCGGCCGGCGCAGGCGCGTCTGCTCGAACCCGCGCCTGCCCTGTGGCCGCGCACGCCACCCATCCGGGTCCGCAAGACCGTACCCGATGCCTGGATCGAGCTGTCCATTCGCGAAGGCCGCAATCGCCAGGTACGACGCATGACGGCGGCAGTAGGCCTGCCCACACTGCGGCTGGTTCGAATCTCGAGCGGCGACTACACGCTCGGCGAACTCGCGCCCGGTGAGTGGCGCGCGATCGAACGTTGACCCCTGCTGCGAGCAGCAGCGCTGTGCGACACCCTGCGCCGTACTTCGGCAGCAGCGACGACGCCCGTATCAGGGGCGATAGAGATCGGGAAAGCGACGCTGCAGCGCCCGCACGCGCGGCGCGTCGTGATACACGATGTAGGGATCGGCGGGATTGCGCAGCGCATAGTCCTGGTGCTGCGCCTCCGCGGGATAGAACTGGTCGAGCCTGCTCACGCGGGTGGCGACGGGCCCGCGAAAGATGCGTGCCTGATCGAGGCGTGCGATGTACGCGGACGCCAGGGCGGCCTGCGCCGCGTCCGTGGCGAACACCTCAGAGCGGTACTGCGGTCCCCGGTCCGGTCCCTGCCGGCCAACCTGGGTTGGATCGTGGGTTACCGAGAAAAACACCTGCAGCAGTTGCCCGTAGCTGATGCGCCGGGGATCGAATTCGATGCGCACCGCTTCCGCATGACCGGTGGCGCCGCTGCCGACGCGCTCGTAATGCGCATCTGATTCACTGCCTCCCGCGTAGCCCGACTGCACCGAGCGCACGCCTTGCAGGTGCTCGAACACAGCTTCGACTCCCCAGAAGCAACCGCCCGCCAAAACAGCGATCTCCGTGCCTGCGCCAGCCGCCTTCGTCGCCGCCGGCGGCGGCGCGGGGAAATCCGCGACCTCGTCCGGGCGGTGACAGCCCAACGCGGACAGCAGCACGCCGGTCAGCAGCGACAGCGCGGCGACGCGCAGGGAGCCGGCCCGGAAAGCGTGGGTGAGGATGCCGCGATCGGGAATCAAGGGTTCAATAAATCCTTGTGGGCAGACCAGAACACACGAGGCGGCTGCGCACACCAGGGCGCCGCCGTAGAGCACAAAAAAAGCGACGGATTCGTCCTTCAGGAAATACAGACGTGCCCGAATG
>JBBQNY010000240.1:0-3910 GCA_038330365.1 Lysobacterales bacterium
CGTGAATGTGCTCGAGGAGGGCGTGCACTCGGGTGATGCATCGGGACTGGTGCCCTCCAGTTTCCGGATCCTGCGGGGCCTGCTCGATCGCCTGGAGGACGCCCAGACCGGGAGGATCCGGCCCGAGGTCCTGTACGTCGATATTCCCGCCGATCGCCTCGGCCAGGCACGCGAAGTGGCCCAGGTGCTCGGGACTTCGGTATACGACAAGTATCCATGGGCCGGTGCCACGCAACCGATGGTGGCCGACCCGACCGAAATGCTGCTCAATCGCACGTGGCGGCCGGCATTGTCGATCACGGGCGCGGACGGACTGCCCAGGCTCGAGGATGCGGGCAACGTGTTGCGGCCCTACACCTCGGTCAAGCTGTCTTTGCGCCTGCCGCCGACGCTCGATCCCAACGTGGCGTCTGCACGACTCAAGGAAATACTCGAGAAGGAACCACCGTACGGTGCACGGGTGGAATTCGAGGTGGAGAAGTCGTCGCAGGGCTGGGCGGCGCCCTCACTGCATCACTGGCTGGCCGATTCCATCGACACGGCGTCGCGGGATTTCTTCGGACCCAAATCCGCGGCGATGGGCGAGGGCGGGACGATCCCGTTCATGGGCATGCTGCAGGAGAGATTTCCGCAAGCGCAGTTCATGGTGACGGGGCTGCTGGGACCCAAGTCCAATGCGCACGGGCCCAACGAGTTCCTGCACATTCCAACCGGGAAGAAACTGACGTCCGCCGTGGCCAAAGTGCTCACGGATCATTATTCGAATCGCGGCGATACGGGTGTCGCTGTACCAAACTGATCCGTTCGCCCGTGCCGTGCGCGCCGTCGCTGGGACGTCAGCCGTCGCGGTCTGATTCCAGCGCAGGAGCGCCGCGTTCCGTGAAGCGGGGGGTGTTGGCCGCCTGCCGCCACAATGCCGGCAGTCCCACCTGCAGCGCCTGCCAGGAGAGCCACAGGAACAGCAGCGGGAACACCAGCGTCTGGATGATGAAGATCGCGATCAGCTCGATGATTTTCTCGGTCATCTCGCTCGCGATGTCCTTGAGGTGCTGCATCTTGCGTTCCATTGCCGCACGCACGTCGATCTTGCTGGCGATGGCTTCGCGCGCATCGCCGAACCATCGCCGCGTGCGATCGAGTAGCGTCGGCGGCGGTGCCGGCCGGGTCGGCTTCGCGGGCGGAGGCAATGCGTCGTCGTTTATTGCCGCCTTGCCGATTGCCTCGCCTTCGCTCTTGAGCAGCGAGCTCGCCCGCTCGTACTCGTCCGCGAGGAACGCCTTGTAGGCCGCCTCCGATGCGAGCGCGGACAGCGGCACCGCGAAGCGCACGATGATCAGCACCAGCAGCAGTGGACGCAGCCAGTCGAGCCCGACCCTGGCGCCCCGGCGCCCGTCCATGGTGAGCAAGAGGTACGCGCCGATGGCGAGGCTGAGCACGACCCACAGCGGCATCCAGCCGCTGACATTGAGCAGCAGCTTCTGCAGCCCGAGCGACGCCGACGCCATCAGCATGATCCCGGAGAATCGTTCGACCAGATCGTTGACCGGATCCAGCAGTTCGCCGGGCGACAAGGTCAATCCGACGCCAGCGGGTTGCAACGCCAGTTCGGTTCCCTGCGCCGCCGAAATCACCGCATCGATGCCACGCGCGATCGCGAATGCGGCGAGCGCCCGCTTGAGCGAAGCATCGATCTGCGCCTCGGCGGCGGTGTCGAGTGCGGGCCACCAGCACAGCAGCAACAGCGCAAATCCAAAAACGATCTGCACCCACAAAGGCACGGAATGACGCATGGGAGCGGCGCGCAGGTCCATGCCGGGATGGTAGCGTGCCGCCTGGCCTGCCAGCGGCGGTGTCAGGCACCCGTCAGCCAGCAGTCAATTCTTCGCCTTACACTTCCCCATTCAATCGATCCCACGGAGCCGCCATGCAAATCCTCACGACCATCCTCATCGGCTTCGTCGTCGGCCTGCTCGCGCGATTCCTCAAGCCTGGCAACGACCGCATGGGCATCATTCTGACAACCCTTCTGGGCATTGGCGGATCGCTTGCGGCAACCTACGTCGGACAGGCGATCGGCTGGTACAATGCGGGCGAACCTGCGGGCTTCATCGGTTCTCTGATCGGCGCGGTCATCCTTCTGCTCATCGTCCAGCTCGTGCGACGCAAGCGCTGAGGCGCGCATGCGTCGCTGATCGCGCGTTCCCGGTTCAAGGGGCAGCGACGAAACGGTCGCCGTTCCATGTCAGTCGGCCGGCGCGCTCTCCGTTGGGGTTGAACACTTCGAGTGCCTTGCCCGCTGCGACTGGAAAGTACTGGTGGTCGAACCGGTATCCGTCGATCAACTCGCAACCCACTCTTTCCCAGCCATTGGCGTCGCTGCGCCAGATGCCTTGGGTCACGCCACGGACGCCGAGCGTCACCACCGCGACCACCGTACGGCCCGAGCTGTCAGCGAAGGTGCCGAGCGTGTAGCCCTCCGCGTCTGCGGGATGGTCGAAGGTGCGCAGTTCGCGTTTGACCTCCAGGAATCCGGCGGCAGGATCGAGACTCTGGAGTCGATTGCTGCCGGTGGCCAGCACCGCCTCGCGCTGCGTACCGCTCATGCCAATGATGCCTTCCGGCAGCTCGCGGAACAGAACGGCGGGATCGCGGGTGTTCGGTGGCGTTCCCACCACGTCCAAGCGCAGGGAGGCGCAGACAGCATTCTGGCGCTGAATCGGAACGTTGGCCGACGCGGCAATGCCCCCCTGCGCGGTCAGGCTGCATTCCTGCCCCGGTCGACCTGTCAGTTCCATGAGGTTCGGTGGCGGCGTACTCGCACAATTGCCAGACCGGGTTTCGGTGACGACCTGCACGCGCCAGCCGTTCGCGTTGGGCGCCATGATGAATTTGGCGGGGCCTGAGGTCGCGCCGTCCTTCAGTTCGACCGTCACGGTCCCGTCGGCGCTCCGCCCCCACGACGACGTGGCATCGCCATCGCTCGCAAGGTAGCGGCAGATGATGGAGCGGTCTGCCGGGTTGCTGCTGGCATATTCGAAGGCACGGGGCTGGTCCGCATTGAAATCGAGTGCAAATCGGATGCCGTCAGCGCCCATGCAATCCATGCGGTTGGCGTCGGTCACCGGGGCCGGCGGAACGACTGCGGGAGCGGCGACCTTGGGCGCGGGCGTGGCGGCCGTTGCGGCCTCCGGTGCCGGTTCGCGTGAACACCCGATCGCAATCAGCGCGGCCAAGGGCGCGAGCGCCAAACCGGGGAGTGCCAGGGTGTGGCGGCGTGAATTCTGGATCTGCATGCGTGGCTCCTGCCATGTTGGGACGGCGGTGCGGGGTTGCGGGCGCGGAGTATGCACAGTCCCATGTTCGCTTCCGGTTAATCGGTCCCTTGGGCATTCAGTTTCGCAAAGCTGTACGCGTCCGGTCAGCCGCGTCTGTCTGCAACAGCGTCCCGCGCATGGCGGCGTGTCACCGCGTGGCAGAATCAGGCGATGCGAATTCCCCGGGTGCATCTACCCATCGTCCTGCACGAGGGGGCCGAGCACGACTTGCCCGCGGGAGCGGTCGATCGTCTGGTGCGGGTGCTGCGATTGCCCGCCGGTCGCGAAGTGCGTGTGTTCGACGGGCGCGGCGCCGAGTTCAAGGCGATCCTGGTCGAGGCGGGCAAGCGTGGTGCCCGCGTCCTGGTGCAGGAGGCGCTGCCAGCAGCCGCGGCGTCACCGCTCCGCGTCACGCTGGCGCAAGCGCTGGCGCGCGGCGAGAAGATGGACTGGATCTTGCAGAAGGCCACTGAACTCGGTGTCGCCTCGATCCAGCCGATTCTGACCGAGCGCACCGAAGTGCGGCTGGGCGAAGAGCGCAGTGAGCGCCGGATGGCGCATTGGCGAGGCATCCTGACCGGCGCCTGCGAGCAGAG
>JBBQNY010000241.1:0-3836 GCA_038330365.1 Lysobacterales bacterium
GTTGTTGGCCTTGTCACCCGAGAACGCAGGGGCCGCGATGGCGGCGGCAAAGACGGTTGCGAATGCGATGGCGATGGAATTCTTCTTCATGTGTCGTACTCCGTTTATGGGGTTGGCCCGGACCTTTGCATCAGGTTCCGCTAGTCAGGACGGGTCGCATGCTGAGCGTTTTGCAATTAATCGCGGATGACGAAGCGGCATTTGTAGCGCGCAAGATCGTTGTGCAACGCGCATAGCCCGCCACGACGCGACTTTTTCGTGAATGTGCATACACACCTGTGACGCCAGATCAGATGATTGTGCCGAATGCCGACGCTGGCTCCTCGCTGGCGTCTTCCGCGCCTTGATTTGATGTGTGATCGCTGTCGCATGCTGACGGCTCGCCGCCCGCACGTGCTGGCGCGTGGCATGGCCTCGTACGCCGCATTTTCGGCGCTGCTACATTCGTTGCCGACGCAGATCCAGGCAGAGTCGAAATGAATAGCGAATCGAACTACCCGATCGGAACGCCGGGGCTCCCGTGGGGCGCAGGCGAAACCGCGGAATGGTTTTCGCGGCAGATGCGCAAGCGCAGCTATCAGGACGATGTGGTCAGTGCGATCGATCGGCTGCGCTCACGCTTCGACATGGAGCAATACGGGACTCTCGACTATCCGCCGGACACGTATCCGCTCCTCGCGATCCGCAACCGCGGTTGGCGCGATGAGTTGCCGGTCGCGCTGGTCACGGGTGGCGTGCATGGCTACGAGACCAGCGGTGTGCACGGCGCGCTGCAATTTGTCGAAGAGCAGGCCTCGCGCTATGCCGGCCGCATCAATCTTCTCGTCGCGCCGTGCATCAGCCCGTGGGCCTACGAGCGCATCCATCGCTGGAATGCGCACGCGATCGATCCGAACCGTTCGTTCCGCGAAGACAGCCCGGCGGAGGAATCGGCGGCCCTGATGCGCCTGGTGGCGCCGGTTCGCCATCGCGTGCTCGTGCACATCGACCTGCACGAGACCACGGATACCGACGAAACCGAGTTCCGTCCCGCGCTCGCCGCGCGCGATGGCAAGCCGTCCGAGCCGGGCGAGATTCCGGATGGCTTCTACCTGGTCGACGACAGTGCCAACCCGCAGCCCGCGTTCCAGGACTCGATCATCAAGGCGGTCTCGAAGATCACGCACATTGCGCCGGCGGATGCCAACGGACAGATCATCGGATCCGATATGGTGGCGCCCGGCGTCATCCGCTACCCCCTCGATGAACTAGGCCTCTGCGGCAGCATCACCAGTGCGCGCTACAAGAGCACCACCGAGGTCTACCCCGACAGCCCGAACGCCACTCCCGAGCAATGCATGGCCGCGCAAGTCGCCGCGGTGTGTGCCGCGCTGGACTTTGCGTTGGACTCGGACAGCGCTCACCAGTAATTCCGTGATAGCGCCGAAAGGCGCGGCCGGACTGGCGAGTTCGGAGGAGGCGGGGGCAAGGGCCTCCAATCGCGTTTGATCCGCGCATGCACCCGTGGCGGGGTACATGCGCGAAACCGGGGGTGCTACTTCGCCAGGAAGGCCAGCAGTGCCGCGTTGAACGCTTCGGTGTGGCTCACATTGCAGCCGTGCGGTGCATCGGGCAGAAGCACGAGTTCGCTGCCGGCGATAGCTTCATGCGTGCGCTTGCCCGAGCCTTCGAACGGAACGATTGCGTCGCTGCCGCCGTGCAGCACCAGCGTGGGCACGGTGACTTCTTCAAGGTCAGCGCGGAAGTCTGTGGTAGCGAATGCCTTCATGCATCCCAACGCGGCTGCCTGGTCGGATTGCAAGCAGATCGCGATGGCTTCCTGTCGCTGTGCCTCCGAAACTTTCAGCTCGCCCTTCGCCGAGAAGAAGTTCGTCGTGAATTCGTCGAAGTATTTTTCGCGGCTTGCCTTCAGGCCCTCTTCCTTTTCCTTGGCCTTTTCCTGGGTCAAGGGACCTTCGGGGTTGTCGTCGGACTTCATCAGAAACGGCGGCACCGCAGAGGCGAACACAACGCTACGCAGGCGCTCCTCGCCATGGGCTGCAACGTATCGTGCGACCTCTCCTCCGCCCATCGAGAATCCAACGAGCGTGACGTTGCGGAGATTGTGCGATTCGAGGAGTCCGGCGAGGTCTGCCGTGAGCGTGTCGTAGTCGAAACCGTCCGTCGGCTTTTCGGAACGGCCGAAGCCGCGGCGGTCATAGGCAATGACGCGATAACCCGCATCGCGCAGCGGACCGACCTGCGCGCTCCAGGATTCCGCGGACAGCGGCCAGCCGTGGATCAGAACGACCGGGCGGCCATTGCCACCTGAGTCTTCGACGTGCAGGCGCACGCTGGGCGCAGTGGATGCATGGGACATGGGCAGATTCCTTGGTGGCCGGCGCGAAACTTCGCGTTCATTGCGGCAGTAAAGCCGAGCTTCGAGCATGGCAAGTCCGGCATGCGGCTGCCGTGAATGCGTTCCCGCCGGGGTGCGGGAAAGGATTGGGATCGTCCGGTCCTGGGAATGTTCGCAGCGGCAACCGTGGACCTTGTCGAACGCTGGATCGTCGCTGTTAAAGTCTGCAACGCACCCAAAGCGCCACTTCCAGGGGGAATCGAATGCGCGTCCGATCCGGGATGTTTCCCGCTGCCGTCGCCGTCCTGCTCGCGGTCGGGGGCGCGAATGCCTCGCCTCTGCGCGACTCCATCGATGCCGACTACGCGTACCTCGATGCGTTGTTCAAGCACCTGCACGCCAATCCCGAACTCTCGATGCAGGAATTCGAAACGGCCAAGCGCCTGCACAAGGAACTCGCCGCACTCGGCTTCGACGTGACGGGCAAGGTCGGCAAGACCGGCGTCGTCGCGCTGATGCGCAACGGCGAAGGCCCGACGCTCATGATCCGCGCCGACATGGATGCGCTTCCGGTCATCGAGAAGACCGGTTTGCCCTACGCGTCGAAGAAGCGTCAGGTAAACCTGGAGGGCAAGGACATGCCCGTCATGCACGCCTGTGGCCACGATATGCACGTGACGACGCTGGTCGGTGTTGCGCGGCGAATGGCTGCGCTGAAAGACCAGTGGAAGGGTACGCTGATGCTGGTCGGGCAGCCGGCCGAGGAAGCGATCGGCGGGGCCAGGGCAATGGTGGCCGACAACCTCTACCCGCGCTTCGGCCGCCCCGATTTTGCGCTGGCGCTGCATGTCATCGCCAAATATCCGGCGGGCAAGATCGCCTTCAGCGACGGTCTCATGTACTCGAGCGCGGATACGGTGGTGATCACCGTGCGTGGCGTCGCGACGCATGGCGCATCGCCGCACTACGGCAACGATCCCATCGTGATCGGCAGTCAGATCGTGCTCGCGCTGCAAAACATTGTCACGCGCGAAATCTCGCCGATCGAACCGGCGCTCATCACGGTCGGTGCGTTCAACGGCGGCACCGCACCGAACGTCATTTCCGATGAGGCGCGGCTCGACGTCACCGTGCGTGCGAACACCGAGGAAACCCGCGCGAAGCTGCTCAAGAGCATCGAGCGCGTGGCGCTCAATACTGCACGCGCGGCCGGCGTGGCCGAGAACCTGCTACCGGTGGTCGAGATCGACAAGGCCGGCGCCCCGACCACCACCAACGACGCCGCACTGGCGCAACGCGTGCGCGCGGCCATGCGCGCCGGCATGGGCGATGGGGTTTTCGAAACCTGGGCGCAGACCGACATGGGCGCGGAGGATTTTCCGGATCTGGTCGGCATCGATCCGCCGATCCCGAGCGTGTACTTCGAAGTCGGGGGAACCCCGGCCGGGAAACTTGCCTCGGGCGATGTCGCGGAGCACCACTCCCCGCTATTCCAGAT
>JBBQNY010000242.1:0-3794 GCA_038330365.1 Lysobacterales bacterium
GAAGGACTTCACCGTCGCCATCGCGTTGAGGGTCTCGCCCGCCCGCGCCTGCGAATCCGCCATCCGGTCCTGGCTGATCTTCGAACGCGCCTGCACGCGACGGCCGAACAACACGATCGGCAGCACGATCATTGGAATACCAATGGATGCCATGCCCGCGAGCCGCGGCGAAGTCAGCGCCAGCGCCACCGCCGAGCCGACCAGCGTCACGGCACTGCGCAGCGCGACCGAAGCCGACGAGGCCACCACGGTACGCAGCAGTTCCGAGTCCGCCGATAGCCTCGAAAGCACCTCGCCGCTGCGTGTGCTTTCAAAGAACGCAAGATCCAGGCGCATCAGATGCGAATACACGCGCGTGCGCAGGTCCGCCACCACGCGCTCGCCCAGCTGGCTGACGAAATAGAATCGCGCTGCGGTGGCGAGCGCCAGCACGATCGCGACACCGAGCAGGCCCAGGAACCAGCGGTCAATTTCCGCGGCGGCCTCGCCCCGGAAACCGCGATCGATGACGTAGCGCACCGCGATCGGCAAGGTCAGCGTCGCCGAAGAGGAGAACACGAGCGCAGTCAGCCACGCGGCGATCAGGCCAGGGTAGGCGCGCAGGTAGACGCCGAGCGCGCGCAGCGAGGTAAGCGCCACGCGCGGGTTGCCGCTGGTGGTGTCGCCCGTGGATTGCCTGGTGCTCATACCTTCAGTCTGGTGATGGGGAAGTTGCGCGGCGGGCGTGCTGCACGGCGGGTGTCTCCGCCGATTCGATGTGCTGGCGGAGCGCTGCGGCGAACTCGGCGGGCTGCTCCATCATCGCCATGTGTCCGCAGCCATCGAACACGGTGATCTTCGGCGCAGGACGGATTCGCGCCAGCACCGCCGTCGAGGATACGTCGAGAATGCGGTCCTGCCGGCACCAGAGCACCAGGGTAGGCGCGTGGATCCGATCAAGCGAACGCTCGAGCTCGAACGCGGCCTTGCCCTTTCCAAGCGCGGTGAGGACGCGCGCATGGAACGCATGACCGGCCGCGTTGCGTTCGATCATCACGTCCTTGAGCCGTCCCGGCAGCCACGGCGGTGACCAGAAGAGCTCCGCCATGAAGGCGTCGAACTCCGCGCGGGTTGCGATATTGAACGGCGTGTCGCCGCCGAGCACGCGCTTGGCGAATGCGTTCTCGGCAAAGTGCACGCCCGCATTGTCGATCAGCGTCAGCGACGCGACGCGATCAGGGTGCAGCGCGGCAAAGACGCCGGCGATGTGGCCGCCCATGGAATGTCCGGCGAGGTGCGCGCGGCCGATGGACTCGGCATCCATGAAAGTGAGCAGGCGTTCGACCTGCGCGTCGATACCGTAGTCAGCGTTCTCGGTGCGGGAGCTCTCGCCCCAGCCGGGCAGGTCCGGCGCCAGCACCCGGCGCGTCGTCTGCAGCTCCGCCAGCATCGGCAGGAAGTTCTCCTTGCTGCCCGTGAAGCCGTGCACGAGCAGCAACGGTGCGGCGCCATCTGCATTGGCGTCGCCAGAGCTTGAGTCATCGCGCGCCGACGTCCCCTCGCGCTCGAACCAGACCCAGCGGTGATCGCCCAGCTTCATCGAATGCCGGGTGACGCCCGCCTGCCAAGCCTGCCGCGCGAACTCCGCACGCAGCAGCCAGACCGGTTTCACCAGGTAGATGAGTGCGAACATGAGGAGGCCCACGCCAGCCAGCCACAGCAACGACCGACCGATGCGCATCCGCTTTCGGAAGCGGCGGGGCGGAGCGCGTGGAGCGCTTGCCGCTCCCGTTGGTGTTGCAGGCTCTGTCATGCACGCGACTGTGACGCACCACGCCCCGAGCGAACAACCTACCGGTCGCCGATGCCGGATGCCGCCATTACGGCTGTCGCTGATCACATCAACCATCTGCACGGCCGTGGTGGCGTGTTGCGAAATCTTTCCTTCTCCCCGCGACAGCGGTGAGAGGGTGGCGCGCAGCGACGGGTGTGGGGCTGCTTCAAAGCAACGCGACGTTACGGTCTTCGACACAGCGGAAAGCTGTCCCTCATCCGCCTGCGGCACCTTCTCCCCGCTGCGCAGGGAGAAGGAGAAAGGTCGCTCCGCCGGACTTGCAGTCTCCCCGCGGCAACGGGGGACTGCAGCTGCTGGAGCAGCTGCGAACGTCGCAGGCGGCCCGCAGGGCGCACCACAAGGATGTGGTGCGTAAGGTGGCGCGCAGCGCCGGATGAGGGGCCGCGTCAATGCGCCTTGGCGCTGCGACTCCGCACCAGGCATCGCTCGCGACGCCGGCTCCGGGTTCGGTTCCCTGCAAGCTCCCTGGGATGCAATCCACCCGGCCAGGTGGCGCCAACGTTGGGTATGCTGCGGCCTTCCGATGGGTTCAGGGGTCTCCGATGACAGATTTCACGTTTGCTTCGCTGCGCCCGCTCGCACTTGCGGCGGCCGTCACTTCGCTCCTTGCCGGATGCGCGACGCAGCGGACCATGGGCCAGGAAGGTGCGCCGCGCGATCCCGTTGCGGTCGCGACTTCGACGCGGGCACCCGCAGCATCAAGTCAATCCTTCGCAGGAACAATCGCTGCGCCCCCGCACGCCGCAACCGCGTTGCGCAGCGCCAGCGTCGCGCCATCCATTGCAAGTTCCGCAACGCCGCGCGGCGCGCAGCCCGATGAAGTTGCCACAGCGTCCATTGCACACGCGGGCACCGCCACGACGGATGATCAGGGCACAGCGCAGGCATGGTTCGATGCCGCGCCGGCGTCCCCTTCCCCGGGCGATCTCCGCGCCGTGCAGGTTTCCTACCCCACCGGCCGCTTTGAACCGGCGTGGTTGATCGAATCCGCGCGCGAAGCGCACGCCATCGAAGCGCAACTGCCCGAGGGCAGCCTGCGGACGCAGGCAAAGCAGGCGGGTCAGGTCGATGCCTTTCCCGCCGACGCCTTTACCGCGCTCGGGCCGATGCCACTCAACGCGGGCGCCAGCGCGGCTTCAGGGCGCGTCAACGTCGTGGTCTCCGATCCCGTCGATCCGACCATCGCCTACTTCGGTTCCGACGGCGGCGGCGTGTGGAAAACCACCAACTGCTGCAGCGCGGACACGACGTGGACCGTCAAGACCGACCTGCCCGAGATCGCCAGCATCGCCATTGGCGACATCACGCTCGATCCCAACGATCACGACACGGTGTATGCCGGCACCGGCGATCTTCGTTTCGGTTCGTTCTCGTTCGGCGCGGCGGGCCTGCTCAAGAGCACCGACGCCGGCGAGACCTGGTCGCTGCTCGGTCTCGACGTGTTCAATCCTTTTTATGGACCGAGTGCGGGTCTCGGCTTTCCGCAATACCAGGCCATCGGCAAGGTGGTGGTTGATCCGAACAACAGCAGCAACCTGATCGTCGGCACCAAGACCGGCCTGTTTCTTTCCTACGACGCGGGACTGAACTGGACGGGGCCGTGCCTGACCAATTCGCACACGACGCAGCGGCAGGACACCACGGGCCTGATCGCATCGACTGCGGGCGACTCGACGGTGCTGCTCGCGGCGATCGGCACGCGCGGGTCGCCGACAACGGTGCAGCCCGATCTCAGCCAGAACGGCGCCAATGGTGTCTATCGCGGCTTCATGCCAACCTCCGGCTGCCCGGTCGGCTGGACCCTGCTTGACGACAACTGGCCCGCCAATACCGGCAATGGCGTGGCCGGCGCCACCAGCAACGGCCGTATCGAAATCGCCGCCGCTCCGACCGATTCCAGCGTGGTGTACGCGCAGGTTTCCGACACGGTTCTGGCCAATGGCATTGTCGGTGTGTGGAA
>JBBQNY010000243.1:0-3776 GCA_038330365.1 Lysobacterales bacterium
GCGAGCCATGGGCCGGAGACAGCGGCAGTGCTCGTACGCGCCCCTCGGTGCAGCCAGCGCGAGCAGCGCGGCGGCGGCTGGGGTCAGGCGGTGGGCGTGACCGGAGCTGCCGGTGCGTCGGCGCCGCTCCCTGTGCCCGCGCCGCCACTGTCACCGCCGCCCGGCATGCTGCGGCGATCGATCTCTTCCCAGTCACGCGGCGGTCCGGGCTTGAGGCCCTGCATGATCGTCGTGATCTGCTCGGCATCGATGGTTTCGTATTCCAGCAGCGCATCCGCCATCAGGTGCAGCTTCTCGATGTTGTCGGTGATCAGCTGGCTGCAGCGCTCGTACGCGGAGTCAAGGATGCCGCGTATGACCTCGTCGATCTTGCGCGCGGTCTCGTCCGAAACACTCTTGTGCTGGGTCACGGAACGGCCAAGGAACACCTCGTCTTCGCTCTCGCTGTAGGTCATCGGACCCATGGCGCCGGAAAGGCCCCACTTCGTCACCATGTCGCGCGCGATCTGCGTCGCGCGCTGGATGTCGTTGGAAGCGCCCGTGGTGACCTTCTCTTCGCCAAAGATCAACTCCTCGGCCACGCGCCCGCCGTACAGCGAGCAGAGCTTGGCTTCCAGGTTTTCCTTGGAATAGCTGTAGCGGTCTTCTTCCGGCAGGAACATGGTCACACCCAGCGCGCGGCCGCGGGGAATGATGGACACCTTGTAGACCGGGTCGTGATCGGGAAGCAGGCGACCGGCAATGGCGTGCCCGGCCTCGTGATATGCGGTGAGGCGCTTTTCCTGCTCACTCATTGCCATCGAGCGCCGCTCGGCGCCCATCATGATCTTGTCCTTGGCGCGTTCGAAATGGCTCATGCGCACGTCGTGCGCGTTCTCGCGCGCAGCGATCAGTGCCGCCTCGTTCACGAGATTGGCAAGATCGGCGCCGGAAAAACCCGGCGTGCCGCGCGCGATCAGCTTCGGCTCGACATTGTCGGACAGGGGCACCTTGCCCATATGCACCTTGAGGATCATTTCGCGACCCTTGACGTCCGGCAACGGCACCACGACCTGGCGGTCAAAGCGGCCGGGCCGCAGCAGCGCAGGATCGAGCACGTCGGGGCGGTTGGTGGCGGCGATGACAATGACGCCCTCGTTGCCTTCGAAGCCGTCCATTTCCACCAGCAACTGGTTCAAGGTCTGTTCGCGCTCGTCGTGACCGCCGCCGAGGCCGGCGCCGCGATGGCGACCGACGGCGTCGATCTCGTCAATGAAGATGATGCAGGGCGCGTGCTTCTTGGCCTGCTCGAACATGTCGCGCACGCGCGACGCGCCGACGCCGACAAACATCTCGACGAAGTCGGAACCGGAAATCGTGAAAAACGGCACCTTGGCCTCACCCGCGATCGCCTTGGCGAGCAGGGTCTTGCCGGTGCCGGGCGCGCCCACCATCAGCACGCCGCGGGGAATCTTGCCGCCGAGTTTCTGGAACTTGCCCGGGTCGCGCAGGAAATCGACCAGTTCCTTGACGTCTTCCTTGGCTTCCTCGACGCCGGCGACGTCTGCGAACGTGACCTTTACCTGGTCCTCGCCCTGCAGGCGGGCGCGCGAACGCCCGAAGCTCATGGCACCGCGACCGCCAGCACCGCCCTGCTGCATCTGGCGCATGAAATAGAACAGCACGGCGATGAAGATGACGAAGGGCAGCGAGTTGATGAGCAGTGCCTTCCACAGGCTGCCGGTCTCGGCGGGCTCGGCGATCACTGCGACGTCGTGGCGGTCGAGGATGCGCTGGAGGTCCGGGTCGTAGGGCGCGATGGTGCGGAACTTGACCTTGGCGGTGGTTTCGCCGGCAATGGTCATTCGATCGACGGCACCGTCGGCCAGACGCACGCTCGCCACCTCTCCGGAACGGACTTTCTCGAGGAACGCGGAATAGCCGATCTCCTCGCTCGCTCCGGTGCGCGGCTGCAGGCTCTGGAATACCGTCATCAGCACCAGCGCGATGGCGAGCCAGACCAGCACATTCTTGACCATGTCGTTCATCGATTACCCATCTTTCAACGCAGGCGGCGCGAGAGCGCCGCGGAACCCTGTGCACAGGGCATAAACTTCCGCACTACGCGCACGGGACGCACGCGGTTTGCGCATCGTCACCTTTGCATAGCCACGCCGCAAGTCCCGAAGGTAGGTATCGAAACCCGCTCCCTGGAACAACTTGACCACAAATGTGCCGCCCTGTCGCAGATGCGTGGCCGCGAACTCTGTCGCGAGTTCCGCCAGCTCCAGCGAGCGCGCCTGGTCAACCGAACTCACGCCACTCATGTTGGGGGCCATATCCGACAAGACAAGATCGACGATGGCGCCATCGAGCATGTTCTCCAGTTGCACGATCACCTCATCTTCACGAAAATCGCCGATCAGCGGCTCCACTCCTTCGATGTCCGCGAACGGCAGGATGTCGAGCGCGATCACCCGCCCCTTGGGACCCACCAGCGGCCTGACCAGTTCCGACCAGCCGCCCGGCGCCGCGCCCAGGTCGACCACCATCATGCCGGGCTTGAGAATGCGATCGCGATCGATCAGTTCCTCGAGCTTGTAGGTTGCACGCGAACGCTTGCCCTCCGACTGGGCCTTCTTGACGAACGGGTCATTGAAATGTTCCCGCAGCCAGCTCTGACTGCTTCTGCTTCGCGCCATGGGTCTACCTGGGCTGCACCACAGCTGTCATCGCATGGGGATGCGCCGGGATGAGGCCGGTGCATGGTCCGCGAATTGCCGTGAATCGGTGTGGAAACCGCATGATACGCTGCGCCGCCGCGATCGCCGCGTGCCTCCCCGCCGCCGCAAACCGACTCCTGCGCCGATGAAACTCTCGAATTCACGCATTCGCTATCTCCGCGGTCTGGGCCACGGCCTGAAGCCGGTCGTTGCCATCGCCGGCAAGGGGCTCACGGACAACGTGCTCGCAGAGATCGAGATCGCTCTGGATCATCACGAACTGATCAAGGTGCGGGTGAGTGCGGACGATCGTGAGGTCCGCGATGCACTGATCGACGAAGTTGTTGCGCGCACGCGCTCCGAGCGTGTGCAACGCGTGGGTCACGTGCTCACGCTTTTCCGGCGCAACCCGCGGGAGCCGCGTCTGCAGCTTCCGGCCTGACGGCGTGGATCTGGTGCCGCAGGATCCCTCGGGAGGGCCGCTGATTCGTGGCTGCGTCGACGGCGATGTCGTGATCGGCCAGCGGCGCTGGCGAGAGAGCTTTCTTATCCAGCCGGGATTCGACGTCGTGGCGTGGAATCCGCCGCTACTGGCAGCGTTCGACGCCGCGGTGGCCGCCGACCTGTTGGCGCGTGAACCCGCCCTGGTCATCCTCGGCTGCGGTCCCACACAGGCTTTCCCGCCGCCCGCGTTCGCGGCGCGCCTGCTCGGCGCCGGTATCGGGCTCGAAACCATGCCGACGGCAGCCGCCGCGCGCACGTTCAATCTGCTGGTTGGCGAGGGGCGCGTGGTACTCGGCGCGTTTATCCTGGGAGTCCCGCTCCAGCCCGCATGAACCCGCTTTTGTAGGAGCGCGCTGGCGCGCGATAGCGTCATGCCATTGCGGAGCGTGAGGCCTGTGGATGCATGCCGCCATCGCGCGCGAGCGCGCTCCTACAACTGCGATGTGGTCCCGCGCCTGGTGCGAAGGACTCCAATCCTCGTGTAGGAGCGCGCTGGCGCGCGATGGCGTCATGCCATGGCAGAGCGTGAGGCCTG
This sequence comes from Lysobacterales bacterium, assembly GCA_038330365.1. GTDB lineage: Bacteria > Pseudomonadota > Gammaproteobacteria > Xanthomonadales > Ahniellaceae > JBBQNY01. Next base: position 3,742 of record JBBQNY010000243.1, read on the forward strand.
TGGATGCATTGCGCCATCGCGCGCGAGCGCGCTCC
>JBBQNY010000244.1:0-3775 GCA_038330365.1 Lysobacterales bacterium
TCCATCGACGCGGGAAGACAACGAGGCCGCAGGCAAGGGCAAGGCGTTGTACGACACCCTGTGTGTCGCGTGTCACGGGGATCGTGGCCAGGGCAACCCCGAACTCGGTGCGCCCAGCCTCGCCGACGACTACTGGTTGTACGGCAGCGATGACGCGGCCCTGCACCAGTCGATTGCCGCGGGACGCCTCGGCGTGATGCCGGCCCATCGCCAACTACTTGGCGAGACGCGCTCGCGACTGGTCACAGCGTATGTCTGGTCGCTGACGCATGCCGGAGCATCGCCCGCTGCGGGCGCGCCACCGCCGCAGAGCGCGCCGTGACAGGTCCCATCGCCCCTGTGGCATCGTTCGCGCCTCCATCGCTCGCCCAGATCGTGGGCGCCATCCTGTGGCCGAGCTTCTTCGCCGCAGGCGTTGCCACGGCGGTTTTCTTCGCGTTCGTGGATCCGCTGCTGCTGCGCGACATGACATTTCCGCAACTGGAAGCCAGTCGCGAGTTTGGCTACACGTTGGGCTTCTTCGCGTTCTGGACAGCGACGTCGGGTGCGAGCCTGTTTACGTGGATACTGCTCAGGCCTGCGCATCGATTCAACCGCGCCTTGCGACCGGACTGAGAAGGGTGCAGCGCAGGATTGCCCTGGCACTCGTCGAAGACCCCGGGTCGTCGATGTATGTCAGTGAACGCAAGGTCTATCCCCGCGACGTATCGGGCCCATTGCAGCGCCTGCGCGTTGCGGCGGTGGTCTGGTTGCTCGGCATGTACTACGCCTTTCCGTGGCTGCGATGGGACGGACGCCAGGCAGTGCTGTTCGATTTGCCCGCGCGCAAGTTCCACGTATTCGGCCTCACTTTCTGGCCGCAGGATTTCCCGCTGCTCGCGCTGCTGCTCATCGTTGCCGCGTTGACGCTGTTCTTCGTAACCGCGCTGGCGGGCAGGCTCTGGTGCGGTTATGCCTGCCCGCAAACCGTGTGGACAGAAGTCTTCCTGTGGATGGAGCGTTGGACCGAAGGCGATCGAGGCCGGCGCATGAAGCTCGATGCGGCGCCCTGGTCGGTCGACAAGGCGCTGCGCAAGACCGGCAAGCATCTGTTGTGGGCCTTGTTCGCGCTCTGGACCGGCTTTACGTTCGTGGGCTTCTTCACGCCGATCACCGACCTTGCGGCGCGCGCGGTGCCGTTCGCCTGGGGCGGATGGGAGACGTTCTGGGTCCTGTTCTACGGGTTCGCCACCTGGGGCAACGCGGGCTTCCTGCGCGAGCAGGTGTGCAAGTACATGTGCCCGTACGCGCGCTTCCAGAGCGCGATGTTCGACCGCAACACGTTGATCATCGCCTACGATCCGCGCCGTGGCGAACCGCGCGGGCCGCGCAAGCGTGGACTGGGCAGCGTGCTCGAGCGGGGACGTGGGCTGCTTGAAAAGTCAGCGGCGTTCGAATGGGTATTCCGTGCCAGCGGCCACGCGGCCGCCGGCGATGCCATGGTGCTCGCGCGCGCGGAGGCCGGGCTCCCGATGTCACCCGACAGCTTCGACGTACCGCTAGAGCGCCCGTCACCCGAAATCGTAGGCGACTGCATCGCCTGCACGCTGTGCGTCCAGGTCTGTCCTACCGGAATCGACATCCGGGACGGCCTGCAATACGACTGCATCGCCTGCGGCGCCTGCATCGATGCATGCAACGACGTGATGGACAACATGGGTTACCCGAAGGGCCTTATACGCTACTCGACCCAGAACGCGATCGATGGCAAGCCGACGCGCGTCCTGCGTCCGCGCATCATCGTTTACGCGGCCATTCTCGCCACCCTTGTCGCCGCCTGGACGTGGGGCGTCGGCGGACGCAGCGAGCTGATCGCTGAAATCCTGCGCGACCGCAATGCGCTGTATCGCATGGCCGAGGACGGCCGCGTCGAGAATGGCTACACGCTCAAGCTGGTCAACAAGAGCGGACAGAAGCAGTCCTATCGCGTCGAAGTCGAAGCCGGGGCTGGCATCGAGCTCGCAGGCGGCCCGCAGATCGTGCCCGCCGGCGCGCAGGAGGTCCTGTCGATCCCGCTGGTTCTTTCCGCACCGGCGTCGACACAGGGAAGGCATGCTGCGCGCTTCCGCATCGTCTCGATCGACGGGACGAACGACACAACGGTCGACAGCAGCTTCTTCGGGCCCGTCCAGTGACCGGCTCGAGGCCCCCGTGGCGGGAACCCATGGTCTGGCTGGTAGCCGCCCTGCCCCTTGCCTCGGTCATTGCGGGCGTCGGGCTCGTCGTGATTGCCGTGCGCAGCGGTGGCAGCGACTCCGTGCGCGAGCCCGTGGCGCGCACTGCGCAGGTGCAGACCAGTGATCTCGATGCTGATGAGCGTGCCCAGCAGTTGCAACTGACTGCGGTGCTGCGCATCGACGCGGACGTGGTCGAGGTCTTGCCGGTTACCGGCTCATTCGACCGGAACACTCCATTGCTCATCGCCTTGAATCATCCCACTCGCGAGAGCGAGGATCGAAGCAAGCGGCTCGAGCCGTTCGAGCGTGGGTGGCGTGCGCAGATGGAAGTGTCCGACAGCCACGACTGGGCGCTCGCCGTCACCGACGGCGCGGGCCAATGGCGGCTGCGCGGCCGTCTTTCCAGAGGGCTTCGCGCTGCGCACCTCAAGCCCGCCGTAGGTCCGCGCTAGGTCGCGCCCCGATGGCAGTCTCCATCACTCCTCTAGATGCTCCCTTTGATTGCGGTGCTGCCCAGGACAAGACCTGCTTTCACTGCGCGGAACCCTTGCCCGCAGCCCCGGTGCTGCAGTCCTCGGACGGCGTCCGGCAGTCCTATTGTTGTTCGGGATGCGCGGCCGCTGCCCGCTGGATCGACGAGGCCAATCTTGGCGACTACTACCGACTGCGCAGTCACCCGGCTGCGCGCGTCGTCGACGCACCGAGTCTGGACCTCGCGGTCTGGGATCAGGAAGAAGTGCTGGGTGCACATGCACGCACGGTCGACGGAGGGCGCGAAATCGTCTTCCTCACCGACGGCATGCGGTGCGCTGCCTGCGCGTGGCTGGTCGATCGGGCGTTGTCGAGAGCTCCTGGTGTGCTGGAAGTCACTGCGAACGCGATAACCGGCCGGATCCGCGTCACCTGGGACCCATTGCAAACCCGACTGTCCGACGCGTTGCGAGTGATCGCGAAGTTGGGTTTCCGACCCTATCTCGCCACCGGCAGGGGTCGCGAACAACAGCGGCGGGTCGAGCGCAATCGCGCGCTGCTCCGGCTCGGACTGGCGGGCCTCGGCGCGATGCAGGCAATGATGTTCGCCGAGGCTCTGTACCTCGATACGCGCGGGCAGATGCCGGTGCCGACGCGTGATTTCTTTCGCTGGCTGACGTTCCTCGTTTCGACGCCGGTCGTGTTCTACGCGGGTTGGCCCTTCCTTGCGGGGGCGTGGCGAGAGCTTCGGCATCGACTGCTGGGCATGGACACGCTCATCGCGACGGCGATGCTGCTGGCGTACTTCGCGAGCGTCGCTGAAACCCTGCGCGGCGGACCGCACGTCTGGTACGACGCGGCGGTCATGTTCGTCTTCCTGTTGCTGGCCGCACGCTTTGTCGAGCAACGCGCGCGCGCCACGGCCAATGCACAGGTGGATGCACTGGCGCGGGCCCAGCCTGAGCTTGCTGCGCGCGAACTCGGCGATGGGTCCCGCGAAATGGTGCCGGTCGCGAGGCTGGCCGTAGGCGACATTGCGTGCGTCTCCGCGGGGGATACCGTCCCTGCGGATGGCATCCTGCTTGATT
>JBBQNY010000245.1:0-3740 GCA_038330365.1 Lysobacterales bacterium
ATGGCGCCATCGCGCGCCAGCGCGCTCCTACGAGCGCCGGCGCGGCGCGAGTGCGTCGCGTGGCAAGCACCGGGTGGGCGCGGGTGTGTCGCGCCGCAAGCACGAGGCGGTGCGGGTGTTTCCCGCCGCAAGCACGGGGCCGCGCGAGTGCGTCGCGTGGCAAGCACCAGGCCGCGCGGGTATGTCCCGCCGCAAGCGCGGGGCGGCGCGGGTGCGTCGCACGGTGGGCGGCGATTGACTAGGATGGACCGATCGCGCCTCGGGCGCACTGCGAAGCGTGGAAGCCATGCTGCCTGCACCTTTCAATCTGGCGGAATGGATCGACCGCCATCGGCACCTGCTGAAGCCACCCGTCGGCAACAAATGTGTGTTCGATGGCGACTTCATCGTGATGGTGGTCGGTGGTCCGAATGCGCGCACCGACTATCACTTCGACGAAGGCCCGGAATGGTTCTATCAACTCGAGGGCGAGATGGTGCTGCGCATCCAGGAAGACGGTGCCGTGCGCGACGTTGCCATTCGCGCCGGTGACACGTTCCTGTTGCCGCCGCGCGTTCCCCACTCACCGCAACGCATGCCGGATTCCATTGGACTGGTGATCGAGCGCAAGCGCCTGACGGGTGAGCTCGACGGCCTGATGTGGTTCTGCGAACGCTGCAACAACCCGCTTTACGAAGAGTTCTTCCAGCTCCGCGACATCGAACAGGATTTCTTCAAGGTGTTCGAGAACTTCTATCGCAGCGAAGCGCTGCGCACCTGCACTGAATGTGGCCTGCTCAATCCCCGCCCCACCCGCTTCGAGATGCAGGCCGACTCACGCGCCGACATCACCTGAGGCCCGCGGGCCCGGCAGGCAACTGCCGGAGCACACAGGGTCCGGCTAAACTGGCCCGATGCTCAAGATAGACGTCCACGCCCATTACCTGCCGCGCGACTGGCCGGATCTCGCGAGCCGTTACAACGACCCGCGCTTTCCCGTCATCCATCACACCGACGATGGCCGCCACCGCGTCTACAAGGACGGCCGCTTTTTCCGCGAGCTGTTCGAGAACACCTGGGACGCGAAGCTGCGCATCGAGGAGTACGCGAAGTTCGGCGTGCAGGTGCAGGTCATCAGCACGGTGCCGGTCATGTTTTCCTACTGGGCCAAGCCGCACCAGGCGCTGGAGCTGCACCGTGCCCTCAACGACCATATGGCTGAGACCTGCCGCGCTCATCCGCGCCACGTCGCCGGTATCGGCACCGTGCCCCTGCAGGCACCTCGGCTCGCCATTGAGGAAATGGAACGCTGCATGGAGCAGCTCGGGCTACAGGGCGTGCAGATCGGAAGCCATGTCGGTGACTGGAATCTCGACGCACCGGAACTGTTCGATTTCTTCGCGGCAGCCGAGAGTCTCGGCGCCGCCATCCTCGTGCACCCATGGGACATGATGGGCGCCGAGAGCATGCCCAAATACTGGTTGCCGTGGCTGGTCGGCATGCCGGCCGAGCAATCCCGCGCGGCCTGCAGTCTCATCTTCGGCGGCGTGCTCGAACGACTGCCGGATCTGCGCATCTGCCTCGCGCACGGCGGCGGCGCGTTTCCCTACACCATCGGCCGCATCGAGCATGGCTTCAACATGCGACCCGATCTGGTGGCCACGGACAATCCGCGCAATCCGCGTGAGTATCTCGACCGCTTGTACTTCGATTCCTGGGTGGCCGACGATCGGGCCCTGCGCTATCTGCTCGACACCTGTGGCGTGTCGCGCGTGATGCTCGGCACCGACTATCCGTTTCCATTGGGTGAGCAGTCGCCAGGCGCGAGCATCGCGGCGCTGCAACTCGATCCGGCCGAACAGGCGCGGCTGTATCACGGCACGGCGCTCGAATGGCTCGATGTCCTCGAGTCGCGCTTCGCATGAGCGCTCGACCGGAGCCTGCGTTGTCAGAGATGCACGCGGCTGCGTCCGCGCTCGACGCGGCCGACGCCCTCGCCGGCTTCCGCGATGCATTCCTCATTCCGCCGCACGGAGAGGGCGAGCAGGCCTATTTCTGCGGCAACTCGCTCGGCCTGCAACCGCGAGCGGTGCGCGGCGCCCTCTTGGAGGAACTCGACGACTGGGCGACTCTCGGTGTCGAGGCGCACTTCCGAGGCCAACACCCCTGGATGCCCTATCACTCTTTCGTGCGCGACAACCTGGCCGCCGTGGTGGGCGCAGAACCCATCGAAGTGGTCGCGATGAACTCGCTCACCGCGAATCTGCACCTGCTCATGGCCACGTTTTATCGGCCGCGCGCCGGGCGTGCGGCCATACTCATCGAGCGCGGTGCGTTCCCATCCGATCACCATGCGGTCGCGTCGCAGATCGCGTGGCACGGCTTCGATCCGGATTCGGAATTGATTGAACTCGCGGCCGATGAAAACGGCGTGCTGGAAGAGGAACAGATCCTGCGCGCGATCCATGAGTATCGCGAGCGGCTGGCTCTGGTGATGCTGCCCGGCGTGCAATATCTCAGCGGACAGTCGTTTGATATTTCGGCGATCGCGAAAGCGGCGCGCGCGCACGACATCCCCGTCGGCTTCGACCTCGCGCACGCGGCTGGCAACATCGCGCTGCAGCTGCACGACAGTGGCTGTGATTTCGCGGTGTGGTGCAGCTACAAATATCTCAATTCCGGTCCCGGCGCGGTCGCGGGTGCCTTCGTGCACGAGCGCCATGCACGCGCCGACCTGCCACGCCTCGCCGGCTGGTGGGGGCACGATCCAGCCACCCGCTTTCGCATGGGTCCGGAGTTTGTGGCCGCGCCCGGCGCCGACGGCTGGCAATTGTCCAATCCGCCCATCCTTGCGCTGGCGCCGCTGCGCGTGTCGCTCGAGATTTTCCAGAGCGCCGGCATGCAGCGCCTGCGTGACAAAGCCGAATCGATGACGAACTGGCTCGACCAGGGACTGCGCACGATGCTGTCGGATGTGCTTGAAATCCGCACTCCGCCCGAACCTGCGCGACGCGGCTGCCAACTGAGTCTGCGCGTGCGAGGCGCACGCGACGACGGCCGCGCCCTGTTCGATCATCTCAATGCCGACGGCATCGTCGTCGACTGGCGCGAGCCGGACATCATCCGCGTGGCGCCGGTGCCGCTCTACAACCGCTTCGCCGATTGCGCGCGACTGCTGGAGTCGATCGTTCACTGGCGGGACGCGCGGGGGTGAGGAACGGCGCATGCGTGCGCCGGAAATCCCCGCTAGGCTCGGTTTGAAGCGCATCGGCGGGAAGTCGGCGCTTTGGCTGCTTCTCTCGCTGAATAACCAGGAGATCGATCGATGGGACTGCTGAGCATGCTCTGGGGACTGGCGTCCATGCTGTGGATGATCGTCGCCTTCATTCCGCTGCTGGGTTGGGGCAACTGGTTCATGATTCCGTTCGCGGGCATGGGCTTGCTGCTTGCCGGCATCGCATTCGCCATCACCTCCCCGGCCAACCGCGGTCGCGCAAAAGCCGGGTTGATGCTCAACGGCATCGCCGTCGTGGTCGGTGTGATCCGGCTTTCGATCGGTGGAGGAATCATCTAGCTCGCGGCGGTCAAGCTGCAATAACCAGGGGCATTGCATGAATTACCCGACGCTCTCGACGAATTCTTCCCTTTCCCGTATTGCGCGACTGGCTACGCTCTCAAGTCTGCTGGGGGCGTTGGCATTCTCCAGCGCCCTGGTGTTCGCCAAGGGACCGCCGCCCGACCCGCGCGCCACCAGCCTGATC
>JBBQNY010000246.1:0-3739 GCA_038330365.1 Lysobacterales bacterium
GAAATGGCTGTCTACGAACGCCGGAGTGATTCAAATACACGCATGCAGCCGATCCGACATGCTTACGACGAAGAGTGCTCGACACCACTTGCGGGAGGAGCCCATATATGAACAGCTAGGGGACGGACCTTTCAAGGCGTCCCATGTCCTCCTGCGAATAAAAGCGTATCCGTTCTAAACGTTGGCCGTTCAGAAGGTCGAGCATTGGCCCGTAGTTGTAGCCGTCGACCTTGCCCTGCGATGCCATGCTATGCGCACGCGTACTGTCATATCCATCGCAGTAGTAGGACATCGTGCCGCCGTCAGTTACCCCAAAAGCGACAGAGCAGTCCGGCTCTCCACCGGAAATTATTCTGGTATAGCTACCCCAAGCAGACGCAACGATGTCTGCTTCGCCAATTGGCAGCTTTGAAACATCAATTCCAAAGTTTTCCTTTGCATCAGAGACAACTGTCACTGACGAAGAAAGCCGACGTTTGGATGGATTTGTTTCCGGGAACAGAGCGTCCATCTCGCCTTCCGATCGGACGGCTCGCTGTTCAACTGAGTCAGGCGCAGGCTGCACCTGCGGAGTGCAGGCAACTGTCATCAGCATTGAAGTTACGAGAATCGAATGTCGCGCAAATATCAACTTGCCCCTCCACTACGATTCGGTTGCGCAATGCAGTGTAAACGCTTCAGGTAGCACGGCGAGGGACTTTATTAGTGCAAGTCCGTTTTGGGCGGTGGTTGGGAATAGTTCACGGCCCGCTGAGGGTCGGTGCAGCGGCAGACGCCGCCAGGACTCGCGTGCACAGTTGCTAGATCGGTTGCAAACCGGCCAAAATCGTACGGTCGTAGGACACTGTTGGTCGACTCCGACGTACCCGCGCTCCTTAGAAGATGGGTGATGTCGTGCTGACTAAGGGTGTCGAATCGAATCGGACGTTGTCAGCGGGGGGGTAGCAGCGCCTTCGTAGACAGTTCCGCTGTCACATCGGTGGGCTTCAATCCGCGGCGTCATCCGCTTGGACGTCGGATGCGTCTAGTTTTCATCGGACGCGCACACGGACTCCGCTGCCGCTGCACAAATTGTACGAGATTGCTTCGCAATGTCCGAATGACTGGAGCGATCGACCGTACCCCGATCTCCGCGATGATCCGGAACTGCGGGGCTACCAGAAGGTTGCCGACACGTGGACCTTGGTCAGACGGATCAGGGCCACGCTGCCGCTGACGTAGCCTGCTTCGATGGGCGTCCAGCGCAGACTGGTCAAGTTGTAACGAGTGCGACTGGGGTCACCGGGCGAGGGCTGAGGACCCGCTGTCATCGTGATCGTGCCCCAAGGCACCTTATCAACGTCAGCCGGATCGAACGTATCGCCGAATACTGCGCCCTCGGTGCGGATCACATCGAAGGTGAACTCGCCGCCCTGCGCGGGCACATCGCCCGAGCCGATCAGCCAAAGCTGATTGCCACGGGTGTCGTAGGTGTAAAACACGACTGCTCCGCGCAGCGGTGCATTCGCCGGACCCTGTACGACCTGGAACTGGATGCCTTCGCCGTCCCGTGCAGGATTGAAGTAGCTGCCGTTCGCCGACAGCATCGATGGCGGTGGCACCGGCGGCGGTGGAGAGATCAGTTGCAAGATGCAGCACGGATATTCATCGGATTCGAACGCGGTGCGTGCGAACTGCTCGAGCTGCCGCTCGCTGCCTTCCCAACCCGGGGGACCGTCGTAACGCACACGCATGCGACCTCGCGCATCGACTGTGAGCGACAGGCTGCCCCAGTCGATGCGCTCGACGTCGGCGGGATCGAAGTCGGCGCCGAATCGTGCGCCACGTGTAATCGTCATTGACGGCACGTGGACTCCCTGCCCCGTCTGGAACCCTATGCCATTCAACCAGCGCGGGCCCGGGTTGGGATCGCCGGGTGGCGCGAAGGTGTACCAGCTCACCAGTACGCGCCGGTGGAGTGCAAGAAAGACGGGCAAGTCCACGCCGCCCACGCTTGCCTCTGCCGCGGTCCCGATCGCCGTTGCGAGTTCCTCGATGACGATGCCCTCGCCATCGCGCAACGGGTCGAACCAGAAGCCGCTGGACGTCAGGGGACCGTCACCCAGGTGGAAAGTGGGCATGTTGTATTCGTAACGCTCGGGCTGCGTGTCGGTGAACGCGAGGCTCGCACCCGGTGGGCGTGCGGATCGACAGGGGCCCGGTGTTCCCGCCGCCATTGCGGATTGGCACGCAGTGGAATGTGCCAGTGCGTTGCTGGACTCACCCGTCGTCGCGACGCGGAAGGCCGCCTCACGCTCGGCCGGTGCAAGACTACAATTGGCTGGTGCGGACTCCCACCACGTCGCGACGTCGTAAGGAGGGTAGATTATCCGGATTGACGCGAACGACAACTCGTCAAGACTCGTACGCGCGACCGACAACTTCGCAATGCCCTGGCCGTCCATCAGACTGGAACGCTCCAGATCGAAACGGGCCATTGCGTCGGTTTGCGGCACTCGGACAATGGTGTTGTTGAGATCGCTCGGGTCGTAGCGCACCCGCCAAGTACCCGACACCAGGCGTTCGACCTGGTTGAGGAACGGCGATCGGTTGGCGAGCTTGTCCGTCCCCCTCACCAGGTCGGACAGGCCATAGGTGGCATAGGCGAAGCGCGCAATCAGGGCGTGCTCGTCTTCGACCTTCATGGCGTTCTTGATGCGCGCGAGCCGCGTTGACTGCTCGACCGTACGCGCGGCAGGCGCAACGTCGAGACCCGTGCAGCGTCCAATCTGCGGCAGCGGGGCGAGCAACGCAGGGTCGCCCGCGTCGAAAGACAACGCGGGAGGCGTGGCCGTTCCGAGGTTCATGGCCCACGGAAACGGCGCGTCGCCCACAGGGAGTGCGGCGCCAGCGACCCCGCTGCAGGTGTTGTCGTAGATGAGTCGCAGATCGAAGGACTGGTCCCAGTGCAACACGCCGTCCCCAAGAGGGCAGATGGCGGCGACGCCCTTCACCACATTGCGGAAGCGCGGATCCTCGGCGAGCTTGAGCGCCACGAGTCCACCCATGCGCTCGCCTGTCGCATACACGTTGCCCGGCTCACCGAAACGCGCAGTGAATGTTTCCAGCAGTTCTGCGTTGTCGTCAAATGCGCGGAACAAGGCCCAGCCGCCTTGACGATACCCACTTGCGGCAATGGCCATGCCTTCAGCGAGCTGCGTTTCGCGCAACGGGCCAAGGTCGGGATCGGTGTCGCGCTCGTGCGTGTATTCGTGCTGCACCAGCACCAGCGGATCGCCGGTCTCCCAGCCATCTGGTACTGCGATTCGATACGCCGCGCCGCCGGGCGTAGTGCCCGTGACTTCTACGACGGCGCTCACCGGCGCGCTCAGCGCGAGCGCGAGCACCAAAACTCGATAGTGCCTTCGGAAGTATGTGCTGAGCCGTCGGTTCATTGACCGGGTCCTGCGGGGAAAGTACCAGCCTACCGAACTAATTCGATCCGCTCTGTGAACCGCCGGAGCTGTCGTGGCCATGAATGGCTGAAAGGGGTCGATGGTCGCCGGACAGGCCGTCGCCGAACACGGTCAGTTCCGGCGGCGAAGCTGGTCGGCTCGTGCGGTGAAACCGGTCAACTCAGCTGGCGAGCCACGGTCAGCTCGTTGGCAAGACACAAATCACCGGAAGCGGCCAGAGACGGCAACCCACGCGACTCCCAACGACATCAGAGCAAGCACCAGACTTCCCATTACGGATGTCG
>JBBQNY010000247.1:0-3711 GCA_038330365.1 Lysobacterales bacterium
CCCTTCTCCCTGTGGCAACGGGGAGAAGGTGGCGCGCAGCGCCGGATGAGGGGCCGCTTCAAGACACCGTCGCTTTTCGGTCCTGCACGAATCGAAACGCTGCCCCTCATCCGCCTGCGGCACCTTCTCCCCGCTTCGCAGGGAGAAGGGGAAAGCCGACTCCGCGAGTTTCGCCGCCAACAGCGCGCCGACACTGTCGCGATGGAAGCTTCGCGGTGAGTGAGAGGATCGCAGATTGCCGGGGCGTGATTGAATGATGCGATGAAACTGCCTCTTCCCCTTCGCGAATGGCTCGAGGAGCGCGTGGAGCTGTTGCGTGCGGCCTGCGCCGACAGCGGTTCGGCGTTCCCCGCCACCGCGCAGGGGCTTGCGCTGCTGTCCGCCAGCGTGCTCGCCAGTGACTACGCGTTCGAGCAGTGGCGTCGCAGGCCCGAGCTACTCGCCCTGCTTGACGGCATGCAGCACAGCAGGCCTCCCGAAGCGGACGATGTGGCGACTCTGGTCGACGGCGCCGATGGCGAAATCGGCGCTCGTCTCCGACGCTACCGGCACGCGCATTCGCTGCGCCTGATCGCGCGCGACGCGGGCGGAATCTCCCGGACCGGGGAAACACTCGCCGACAGCTCGCGCCTCGCGGAAGTCTGCCTCGACGCCGCCATCGCCAGTGCCGAGGCGGCGCTCGCGCGGCGACGCGAACCGTCGCTGGATCGGCATGGACAGCCGCTGCGGCTTGCCGTCATCGGCATGGGCAAGCTCGGCGGCGGCGAACTCAATTTCTCATCCGATATCGATCTCATATTCGCGCACGCCGATCCCGACGGGGATGCGGACGACGCCGAGAACGCGATGGCGCGACTGGGACAGCGCGTCATCAACCTGCTCTCCACCAACGAGGCGGACGGTTTCGTGCACCGCGTGGACATGCGCCTGCGTCCTTTCGGCAGTGTCGGTCGACTGGCGCTGGCACGCAGCCCGATGGAGCAGTACTACCAGCGCGAGGGTCGCGACTGGGAACGCTACGCATGGGTGAAGGCCCGCGCCGTGGCGGGTGATCGGGCGCAGGGCAGGGACCTGATCACGGCGCTGCGGCCGTTCGTGTTCCGCCGCTATCTCGACTACGCGGCCATCGACTCGCTGCGCGAGATGAAGGCACTCATCGACGCGGAAGTGCTTCGTGCCGACCGGCTGGACGACATCAAGCTCGGTCCCGGCGGCATCCGCGAGATCGAGTTCCTCGTGCAACTGACGCAACTGACGCGCGGCGGCCGCGAGCCGGGACTCGCCGTGCCCGGATTGCTGCCGGCGCTCGAAGCCGCGCGCGCGATCGGCGCGATACCGGAAGCGCTCGCCTCGATGCTGGCGGACTCGTACCGGCTACTGCGAAAAGTGGAAAACCGCATCCAGATGCTGCGTGACGAGCAGGTGCATCGCCTGCCTGACGCAGCGATGCTCCGGCAACGCATTGCTTCCGGCCTCGGCTTCGAGGATCCGCACGCGTTCGAGCGGCACGTGGCGGCAGCGCGCGAACGGGTCGCAAACGCATTCGCCGACACCCTGCTGCCCGCGCGCGGTGCCACCCATGCGCGTGGCCCAGGCGATGCCAGTCACGTTGCTGCCCGCTCCTTGTGGAGCGAGGCCGTTGCGGGGCGCAAGGATTCGGACGTGGCGCTGGCGCTCGGTCTCGAGGAAGAAACCCTCGCTTCTATCCACGCGCTTGCGGGAAGCGCGGCCTTGCGCGCATTGTCCGAACGCCACCGCGCGCGTTGCGATCGGCTGCTGCCTGCATTGATCGCAAGCACGCTGGCGAGGGACGATGGCGCGATCGCCTTGCCGCGGATCCTCGCCCTGGTGCGCGCGATCAGCGGGCGACCGAGCTACATCGCGCTGCTGGACGAGGAGCCCGCCGCGCGCGAGCGCGTCATCGACGTGTTCGGGCGCAGCGGTTTTCTCGCAGAACAGATCATCGCTCATCCGCTGCTGCTCGACGATCTGCTGGATGCCCGCGCTTCCTCCGCCCCGGGGAAGGGCTCGGGCCTGGAGGACGTTGCCATCGAGCAGCAGCTGTCGCTCGGCCTCGCCCGCGCCGGCGACGACGTGGAGGAGCGTTTCAATGCGCTGCACGAGATCAAGCTGGCGCGTCAGTTCCGCATCGGGCTCGACTGGCTGGCGCAGCGCACGACTGCCGATGGCACGGCGTTGCAGCTCGCCTGCCTTGCCGATGGCATCGCGGCCGCGGCGCACGCCCTGGCGCTCGAGGACGTCCGCGCGCGGGAGCGTGCGACCGGCGCCGCGCCGGCATTCGATGGAGGTGACGGACTGCTCATGCTGGGCTACGGCAGCCTCGGCGCGATGGAGTTCGGATTCGCATCGGATCTCGATCTCGTCTTCGTCTACGACACAGCGGTCACGAGTCCCGTCGCCGCCGCCAGTCCCGACACGGACGACACCCGAGGGTTTACCCGGCGCGTGCAACGCACACTGCACTGGCTGACCACGCCGATGCGCGCCGGCGGGCTCTATGCCGTCGACATGCGTCTGCGACCAGATGGCGCCAAGGGACTTCTGGTGAGCAGTTTCAAAGGCTTTGTCGATTACCAGGGTGCACGGGCCTGGACCTGGGAGCAGCAGGCACTGGTGCGTGCGCGCGCGGTGGCCGGTGACGCGCGCTTGCGCCAGGCGTTTGCAGTGGCCCGGCGCGAACGGCTCATGGCGGAGCGCGATGGGACCGCACTGCGCGCGGACGTGAGCGCGATGCGCCTGCGCTGGCGCACGGAACTCAATCGCAGCGATGCGGCCCACTTCGATCTCAAGCAGGGAGTTGGCGGGCTGGTCGATCTGGAGTTTCTGTTGCAATACATCGTGCTCGCGCACGCGGCGACAGCGCCCGAACTCACCGGGAGCACGCGCACGCGCGATCTGATTGCGCTCGCGGCAACGGTTGGAGTTCTCGACGGCGCCGCCGCCGACGCCCTTGCGCGCGCGCACGAGACGCTGCTGGCGGCGAGCCTGAACTGCACGCTCGATCTGCGCAGCCGGGTAACCCTGCGCACACCGGCGCTCGAAGCCGCCGCAGCCACCATCCTGGCCGTAGCGCAGCGCTACGGTGTGGGCGGGCAAGCCGGTGACTGCTGATCAGTTCCCACACTCCGCCAATGCATCATGTTGCCCGGAACTTCCATGTCGGCGAGGGCCCTGGGGCCCTCGCTAAACCCCGGCAGCGCAAGGCTCGAGCGGGAGGCGCGTCATCGGAGCACGGGTTCGCAGCGGACTTCAGAGCGCACCGACCGCGCGATGAAGCAGCGTTCGTGAGCGGCGGCATGCAGCCGTTCCAGGCTTGCGGCGTCGAGGGACCCCGCGCCCGCAAACGTCACTTCCGGCCGCAGCATGACGCGGGTGATGGCAAGCGCGCCTGCGCTGTCGCGGGCGAGCACGCCAAGTGCGTTGTCGACGTAGCAATCGACGACCAGGCCGTGCGCCCGTGCCAGCGAGAGAAACCACAGCATGTGGCAGCTGGAAAGACTGGCCACAAACGCCTCTTCAGGATCCACGGCCGCTGCCGATGAGAGGGGGAGGGGCACGAGCTGGGGCGAGGCGGAAGCCGGTACCTCGATGCCGCCATCAAAGTGCCAACGATGGGCGCGGCTGTAGCGGTCATCGGAGAAGTCCGCGTCGCCGCGCAGCCACTCCACTTTGGCCCGGTGCTCACTCATC
>JBBQNY010000248.1:0-3709 GCA_038330365.1 Lysobacterales bacterium
AGCGCTGGTGCTGCCCGCGGGCCTGCCGATGGAACTGTTGCTCCCCCTGTTGGCAACCGGTGCGCGCATCGAGGGCGAGGCTTCCACGGCGTTGCTCGCAGCGCGCTGGTTGCGCCCGGATCTCGACGTGCACGCCTGGGGTGTCGCGCAGCATCCCTACGCTCGCGCAGCCAGCGAACTGCTCGAAACGGCGTTTCCCGCGCCGGGTCAGGTTGTACAAGGCGCTTGCGCACATCAAGGTTCAGCCCAGCTCTGACGGAGCCGGCCCAGCGCTGGCGACTGCACCCGGCGTCGCTTGCGGGTCTCGCACAAACGCTGCACCATGACTGTTGCATTTTTGCAACGGACACACCGACTTGGCCCAGACGCACGTACTGGTCGTCGACGACGAGCCAGATATCCGCGAGCTGATCCGCGACATCCTCGTCGACGAGGGCTATGTCGTGACCACCGCCGGCAACGCCGAGGAGGCGCGTGAGGCGCGGCGCACGGGCCGCCCGGACGTGGTGCTGCTCGACGTCTGGATGCCGGACACCGATGGCGTAAGTCTGCTGCGTGAGTGGACTGCAACCGGCGCCTTGCCGTGTCCCGTGGTGATGATGTCGGGACACGCCAACATCGAGACCGCGGTCGAGGCCACGCGCCTGGGTGCCTACGACTTCATCGAGAAGCCGCTGTCGATGGCCAAGCTGCTATTGATCCTCGCGCGCGCGCTTGAGGCGGCGACCCTGCGACGGGAGAACGAGGGACTGCGGGTGCGGCTGGCGGATGCCTTCGAACCGCTCGGCAACAGTGCCGCGATGACGGGGCTGCGGGGACAGCTCGAGCGCGTCGCCGCGCTCGATGCGCCCTTGCTGCTGCTCGGCGAATCCGGCGCCGGCAAACAGAATCTCGCGCGCTGGGTGCACGCCCGCGGACCGCGCTCGGCGGCGCCCTTCGTAGTCTTCAGCCTCGCCAGTACGCCGCTGGATCGTCAGCACGCGAGCCTGTTCGGCGTGGAGGATGGGAGTGGCGCACAGGCGGGTCTGCTCGATCAGGCCGCAGGCGGCAGCGTGCTCCTCAACGACGTGGCCGGGCTGTCCGCAGACGCGCAACGCGATCTCGCGGCAGCGCTTGAGCAGGGCGTTTTCGTGCGCAGCGGCGGCGGCGATCCGGTGCCGCTGCGTGCCCGCATCATCGCGGCTTCGAGCGGGGATCTGGCGGGCGAGGTGCGCGCAGGGCGTTTCCGCGAGGACCTCTACTATCAGCTGCACGGTCTGCCCATCGACGTTCCGGCCTTGCGCGAACGCGTCGACGACGTTGCGGCGCTACTCACCTGGTTCGCCGACGACTTCAGCCACCGCGACGGTCTGCCCTACCGGCGCTTCGCAACTTCAGCGCTCAACCGGCTGCGGCAGCATCCGTGGCCCGGCAACCTGCGCGAGTTGCGCAATCTGGTGCAGCGGTTGCTGGTGCTGGGCGGCAGCGGCGACATCGAGGCCGCGGAAGTCGAACGCGCACTCGGCCAGGCCACGCACACGCGCGCGCAGTCCACGGCAGGACCGGCGTTCGAGATCGACTACAACCTGCCGCTGCGCGAAGCACGTGATGCATTCGAACACGCCTATCTCGCGCAGCTGCTGCGCCAGGCGGATGGCAGCGTCGGCAAACTCGCGACCTTGACCGGCATGGAGCGTACGCACCTGTACCGCAAGCTGCGCGATCTCGGCATCGATCCCAGGAGTGAGCGGGGATGAGGGCGATATCCTGCCGAGGTGCTGTTGTCTGCGTATCCGGCCTTCGCAAGGGCACAGCATGAACGTCGCATCGACCGCACTGCCTCCCGCCCGCCCACCTTTCCGGTTCGACCTCAAGATCGCCGCGATCTGGGGTGTGCTGGCGGGACTCGCCGTTCTGGCCCTGATGCCCTATCTCCTGCAGCTGATGCCGGAGGCATTCGAAAAATTGCCGGTGCCGTTGCCGGCGGCCATTGCGCTGCAGGCGCTGCAGGCTACGTTGCTGCTCGGTCTGCTATCGCTGGCCGGACTCCGGCTGGGTCACCGCGTGGGCCTCGGCAGCCCCGTGCTCAGCCTGTGGCTCAGCGAGCGGCGCCTGCCCCCTTCCTCGACGCTGCGGCCTTTGCAGTCGATGCTTCTGGGTGTCGTCGCGGGCGCACTCGTCATCGCGGCCAGCCTCGTGATCGATCCCCTCCTCCCGGCACCGCGCACGCCCCTGCCCGATACGGCCGCCACACAGTCCGCGCTCAACGGTTTGATGGCTTCCTTCTATGGCGGCATCGCGGAAGAGTTGCAGCTTCGATTGTTCCTGATGACCGTGCTGGTCTGGCTGCTGACGGGATTCGCCCGGCGTGCTCCCGGACCCGCCGTATTCTGGATCGCGATCGTGGTGGCGGCGATCGCTTTTGGCGCCGGCCATCTTCCCGCCGCCGAAAAAATCTGGGGTCTGGACAGCATCGTCGTCGTGCGCACGATCGGGCTCAACGCGATCGCCGGAGTGGTGTTCGGCTGGGTCTACTGGCGGCGCGGACTCGAGATGGCGATGCTCTCGCATTTCAGCGCCGACATCGTCCTGCACGTGCTCGCGCCGCTGGCGTCGCTCGGACCGACGGCCTGACGACCCTCAACCTCCGCAGCGCTACCGAGATGCCCTGCGGGCCGACGGCCTGACGTCCTCCAACCTCCGCAGCGCGCTCCTACAAAAGCGCGGCGCATTCGCCGGCGCGATCAATAGGTGCTGCGAACGAGGTGCGCGCTACCGCTGGCATCGACCCGCACATCGACATGCCCCTGCGGGCCGACGGCCTGACGTCCTCGAACCTCCACAGCGCGCTATCGACATGCGCCTCCGGACCGACGGCCTGACGTCCCTCAACCTCCGCAGCGCGCTATCGACATGCCCCTGTAGGAGCGCGCTCGCGCGCGATGGCGTCATGGCTGATTTTGAACGCGTGGCACGGATGTGCAT
This sequence comes from Lysobacterales bacterium, assembly GCA_038330365.1. Lineage (GTDB taxonomy): Bacteria > Pseudomonadota > Gammaproteobacteria > Xanthomonadales > Ahniellaceae > JBBQNY01. The sequence continues at coordinate 2,965 of JBBQNY010000248.1, forward strand.
GACGCCATCGCGCGCAAGCGCGCTCCTACAAAAGCGCGGCGCATTCGCCGGCGCGATCAATAGGTGCTGCGAACCAGGTGCGCGCTACCGCTGGCATCGACCCGCACATCGAAACGGTCGCCGTAACGGCTTTCATCGATGGGCTCCACGGTGCATGCGCACAGCGCCGCCACGATGTCGGGCACGGTGTTGCTGTGGCCCACGATGAGCGTGGTGCCAGTCGGCTGTTCGCGGCGCAACCGCGCGGCGAAGTCCGCAGCCGGCATCGTCGCGTCGTAACCAGTGACATCAATGCCGTTGGCAGCCGCCGTAGGAGCAGCCGTCTGCCGCGTGCGCCGAAAATCCGTCGCATACGCCGCCGTCAATCGGACGCCGGAAAGCTGCGCTGACAGTGCTTTGGCGCGCGCCTGCCCGGCGGCACTCAATTCCGGGTCGCGTGGGTCGTCGGTGTTTTTCTCGGCATGGCGAACGACGATGTAGGTGGCGGTGCTTTCGGTATGCATGGGCATCGACGCGCTGCAGGATGCGAGTGTCGCCAATCCTGGCAATAGAAGGGTGAGGGTGAGGGTGAGGATGCGCATGACTTTGACTCCGGTTTTTTAAAAAAACGACCCGCCTGCTCGCGGCTTCAGTACGGCAGCGCATCTCCGGCATGTTCGCGCATGCCGAAGCGCTTGTACGTCCACTGATACTGCGCCGGACAAGTTCGCGCCGCGCGCTCGATCGCGAGGTTGAGCGCATCCGT
>JBBQNY010000249.1:0-3699 GCA_038330365.1 Lysobacterales bacterium
CGAGCGCCGCGCGGAACTCCGCGGGAACCAGATCAGGACGCGTGGAAAGCGATTGGCCGATCTTGATGAAGGTGGTTCCGAGTGCCTCCACATCGGCCGCGAATTCCTCCGCGGTTCCCGGATCGACCTTCGAGGATTCGATGCCCGCCTTGGCCGCCGCATCGAGCCCAGTGAAGACGCCCGAGTTCCGGTACTTGAGCAGGAACCGGGCGATCTCGAGCGTGCGATTGAGACCAGTGCGGGCTGGCTGCTCGCCGCCTGGCGGAGATGGCTTCGGAGCGGCGCTGGGTTCGGACATTGGTAGAGGATCCTTCGATACGAGAGGCAGTCGCCGACGTCGATGCGTCGCGCGGTGGGCCGGCATTGTCAATCAACCAAACAGAACGGCAGCCGTCCGGGAAACACGTGGATGGTCCCGAGCGCACAACTCCAGCCGCGTGCGGCAGGCTTCAGCATGGCGAGCGGCGTATCGCTGTGCAGTCGTGCACCAGGAGCGCCCGCAGCTGAGTCCGTGAGACGGGCGTAGTGTTCAACTGACGCACATTCTCCGCGCCCGACTTCAGAGTCGCTCGGGACGATCAGTCCAGGCAGACGCGGTTGCGGCCGGTTTCCTTGGCGCGATAGAGCGCGCGGTCCGCGCGGCGGATGACTGCCTCTGCGGTTTCGCCGGCATGTCCGATAGCCACGCCTACGCTGGCCGTGTATCGCACTTCGGTCGCGCCTTCGCGCAGGCTGCGCTGGCGTACCTCGTCGAGCAGTCGCTGCGACAGCGCGCCGAGGCTCGCGGCATCGGTGTCGTCGAGCAGGCACAGGAATTCTTCACCGCCGTAGCGCGCACACGCCACCTGGTGGCCGATTACCTGGCGCAGCAGCATGGCGAAGTCGACCAGCACCGCGTCGCCGACTTGGTGGCCGTGCTCGTCGTTGATGCGCTTGAAATTATCGAGGTCGATCAGCATCGCCGTCAGCGCGGTGCCGCGGGCATCCAGGCGCGTCGCCACTTGGAACAGTTCACGCCGGTTGTCGAGCCCGGTCAGCGGATCGATCGAGACCTGCTGCTGCAGCTTCGCGTTTGCCGTTTCGAGCGCCTCCTTGGCCTCGGTCAACTGGTGCGTGCGCTCGCGCACGTCGCGCGCCAGCCCGTGCGCGTACAGGCGCGACTGGCGCGAACGCAGGAAATACACCAGATATGCGAGCGCAAGCACTGTCAGGGCCATCAGCAGACGTGCCCACAGGGTCTCGTGCCACGCCATCGCCACGTCCACCGTCAGCACCGGCGCGATCACGCCGCTCGCGGGATCGCCGATCACCTCGGCGCGTAGCTGCAGAACCTGGCGACCGCTCGGCAAGCGGCTGAAAACTGCACTCTTCGCATCGCCGAGCTCGGTGAAGGCGCTTTCCAGTGGGGTCCAGCGATACGCATACCGCACGCGCTCGGGCCGGCCAAACTGGAATGCCGTGAACTCGAGTTGCAGAGGCTGGTGTTCGTGCGCGAGCGCAAGTTCGCGCCGCCGTGGCTGCCACGGTTCCTGTCCGAGCCGCATTTTCACCACGTCGGGCGCGAGGCGGACCGTGCGTTCGGGCACCGCGCGTGGATCGAATGCCACCAGCCCGCCGGCGCCACCGAAATACAGGCGTTCGCCGTCACTGGCGCTCGCATGGGTATTGAGCTGGTCGCTCACGAGCCCATCCTGCCGATCGAACAGTTCCGCTTGCCGCGTGCCCGGCCGATAGCGTACGAGCCCCTTGGGCGTGCCGAGCCAGAGTTGCCCAAGCGTGTCGAATTCGATGCTGTTGATGCCGTGGATGCCGAGGTGCTCGGGCAGCGGATGACGTTCGAAATGGGGCGCGCCCGGTGTGCCACGTACCGCCACGAGGCCGCCCGACGTGCCAAGCCAGTGCGTGCCGTCCAAGCCGCGCTTCTGTGTCCATACCACCGCGCCGGGCAATTGCGTTGCGCCGCCGCCGACCGGGTGCCACGCGATCAAACGCAACTGTGGCGACAGCCGTGCAAGTCCATTCGCCGTACCCACCCACACTTCCTCTCCGCGTTCAAGCAGCGACCACACCACGGCCGAAGGGGGTGGGGTGGAGGCATCCGGACCCAGCGGGACTGAATGCGGCCCCGCTGCATCCAGGCGCTTCAGGCCGTAGGTGGTTCCAACGAGTTCAACACCCTCGCTCGTCCGCAGGAAATCGCGAATGCTGAGCAGGTCCGGATAGAGATCCTGCAGGCGATCGTCGCTCCACTGCATCAAACCGCGGCCACTGCCAATCAGCAGGCGCTTGTCCTCTTCGTGGAGGCTCCAGATGAAACGCGATTCGACCGCGCGGTTGCCCCAGGGAATTTCCTGCAACGGCCAGGCTTCACCCGGGCGGCGTGCTGCCGCGTCGACCCACTGCACGCCGCCGCCATAAGTTCCAATCCAGAGGCGGCGACCGACGCCCACATGCAGGCTGTAGACCATCGGATGGGAGAGCGAATCCTCGCGGTCCGGCACGCGCACCTGGTTCTCGAACACTTCGTCGAAGGCCGAGAAACGCGTGATGCCGGTACCCCATACTCCGGCCCACACGCCGTCGCCTTCCTCGATCAAGTCGGTGATGACAAAGCCGCGGCCCTCAACCGCATCCCATTCCGGCTGGTTGAGCGCGCGCAGGCAATCGCATTCGGGGCGGTGTACGACCATGCCGCGATTGGTGCCGATGTAGAGCCCGCGCGGCGTGTCGAGGAAACTGTAGATGCTGGTCGAACGAATGGCGCCCGCGCCGGGATCGCCAGGCCGCAACCGACGGCTTGCTCCGCTGCGCGGATCGTGGCGCACCAGGCCGTCGTTCCAGAATCCGATCCAGAGCTCGCCGTTCTCCGTTTCGTGGATCGCGCTCGCGTGGACCGCGCCACGCGCGATCTCGGGCAATGCGAGGTCGAGCAGTTCTGTCTTCCCGGTGCGCCGATCGACGCGATAGATGCCACGGACCGTGGCCAGCCACAGCGCCTCGCGTCCGAGGGACAGGTCATTGACTTCGGGCAAAGGTGCGGAGGCGACCAGCGCCATGCGCTCGATATCGCGCGCCCCACCGCGGTCCCGCCAATGGAACACCTGCCCGGTCTCGGTCACGGCGTAGATCAGGCCATTGGGGTCACGTTGCAATCCGATCACGCCCGAGACGCCAGCGTCCCCAAAGTCAACGGCGCGCAGGCTCTCGGTCGCAAGATCGAAGCGATGCAGACGCGAGGTCGTGGCGACGTACACCGCGCCGGGCACCGCGAGCAGTCGGCGCACGTTGCGGTCGGGCAGCGCGTGCCCGCGATCGAGTTCGACGGTGAGGAAACGGTGGCTGCCGAAGCGAGCCACGCCGTCCTGCGTGCCGATCCAGAGAAAGCCCCGGTCGTCGAGCGCCAGCGCCTCGACCATGAGGCTCGGCAAGCCGCTGCCCGGCCCGATGGCGGTGGCAGCCCACGTCAGCCATGGGCACACGAGCAGCACCGCGAGGGTGCTCGCGCGCGCCCACCTGCCTGCCGCATCCCCCCGTTTCGATCTACGCAATTGCAAGTTTCCCGACGGCCCGTTGCGCCCGGCCCGAGGCCACTTCCGGCCTGGGTGCCGCCGACACTGCACGACAGGCGCGAAGGATAACCGCGGTGGCGGCAGGCATACCGGCTGTGGGCCTGACGTTTGCACCCTGAGGTCGCCGTCG
>JBBQNY010000250.1:0-3645 GCA_038330365.1 Lysobacterales bacterium
GAAAGACTGCAACTGGGCAGCTTCCGAATCGCTGAGTTCGAGAAGAGCTTTGGGTCGGCCGCTTCGCATCGCCATCTCCGCTTGAAGATAGCAAAAGCACTAGCATTATTTATGCCAGCTAATTGCGGGACAGAACACTAGGGAGCCTCTGAACAAGTCCCCCGCGACCCGCCGACGATGACCTCGTCGGCGGGTCGCCGCGCGAACAGGCCCACGCAGACCACGCCTGTCAGCTGGTTCAGCTCCGTCTCGAGCGCCACAGGATCGGTGATCGACCAGCCGTGCACGTCGAGGATGGGATTGCCGTTGTCGGTGACGAAGCCCTCGCGCCACACGGGCTGACCGCCAAGCGCCACCAGCGCCCGGGCCACGAGGCTGCGGGCCATCGGCAGGACCTCGATGGGCACCGGGAAACGGCCCAGCACGTCGACCTGCTTCGAGGCATCGATGATGCAGACAAAGCGCCGGCTCGCCTGCGCGACGATCTTCTCGCGGGTCAGCGCGCCACCGCCGCCCTTGATCAGCCGCCGGTGCGCGTCGCATTCATCGGCGCCGTCGACGTACAGATCGAGCGCGTCGCAATGATTGAGGTCACTCACCTCAAAGCCGAGCGCGCGCAGGCGTGCGCTGCTGCGCTCCGAGCTGGAAACAACACCGGCAATGTCGCCCTGGCGCGCAGCGAGTCCCTCAATGAAAAAGTCGACGGTGGAACCGGTGCCGATGCCGAGCCACATGCCGCTCTGGACATGCTGCAGTGCCCGCGTGGCGGCATCACGCTTGGCGGCGTCGCGCGCCGAAGGATCAGTCATGCGTTTTTCTCCATCTCGATGATGTGGTTCCAGAAAGCCGCGGCGACGGGTTGCACCGAGAGTCGACTGCCGCGCGCCAGCAGCGGCATGCCCTCCAGCGCAGGCTGTGCCTTGAGCATCGCCAACGGAAGTACCCGGCGAAAGCGGCGCTCGAAGGCAACGTCAACCATCCACCAGCGCGGCGCATCCACGGTGGCCTTCGGATCAAAGTACTTGCTGCGGGGCTTGAACTGGGTTGGATCGGGATAGGGCTGTCCCGCCACGCGCGCGATGCCGGCGATGCCGGGTTGCGCGCAGTTGGAGTGATAGATGAAGGCGCCATCGCCCTCGCGCATGCCATCGCGCATGTAGTTGCGGGCCTGGTAGTTGCGGACGCCGGTCCACGGTTCGCGCCCGCGTCGCTCGAGCTTGCGGATCGAGAAGTCCTCGGGCTCGGTCTTCATCAGCCAATAGCGCATCACAGTGTCCTTGGTTGCCGCGCGTGCGGAGTGAGGCCTTCGAGATGCCCGAAACCCTCCGGGCACGCTTGCGTCTCTTGCAGGGATGACAACTCGAAACCTGCAATCGTCCGGGCGCTGCAGCTCATTGTCGCGAGGCCCGTCGCGCCAGCGCCCGCAGTCAGTCGCATGCCGACTATTGCGCTCCGATGGCGGCTTCACGGCAACAAATGGCTTCGCGTTCCGTCACCACCCAGTCGAGTGGTACGTCCCACGCCTCGGCTTCGATGTCCGACGCTTCCTGGCAGGCGAAGCCCACACCGACGAGCAGCGGCCCGTCTGCGCACTCCCGACGAAACGCGAAACTCCGGTCGTAGTAGCCGCCGCCGGTTCCCAGCCGATGACCACGCCGATCGAATCCAACCAGGGGTAGCAACACGACATCGAGCTCGTGCGCCGGGAATCCTGCGCCCGCAGGTTCGGGAATTCCGAACCGGTTGGGCGGGGCTGGATCTCCCACGCACCACGGGGCGAACTCCAGAACTGGATCGGGATTGGCCGCGATGCGCGGCAGGTAAAAGGACTTGCCGGGATCGCGATCGATGCGGGCGACGACCCCTGAAAGCGGCAACTCGCCCTGCACGGCCCAGTAGCCGGCGACATGGCACGCGCTCCCGAATCGGGGAATCCGGCCCAGGTGCTCCGGGAGAGCCGCGGCGGCGGCGATGCGGGAGGCTGTGTCCACCGCACTGCGCCGTGCGCGCAGGAGTGCGCGCAGATCGTCGCGAGAACTTTTCCTCAACACGGCAGCGGCGGCGGCCTGCGATCGCCTCTGCACCTGGCAACAAGCGGCACTTCCGCCATGCCGATGTCCGCGCAACGACCTTGATCCGAACGGATCAGGTGGGAGGGCTCGCGAGGCTTCGGGCTTTCCGCTCGTGACGGACTTGCACACCAGCTTCGATATCGCCGACCCGGTACCACTATTTAGGGCCAAGGCAAATGCAGACGCGGACTGTCGAACATGGCAGACGAGTGCCTGCGCTCATTGTAAAAACTGTGACAGCGCCGTATCAAGCTTTCTTTGCAGCGATTGCAGGCTCTCGCTCAGGCTGCCGTCAGCCACGCGCGAGTTCGATGTGATCGAGAGGTACTCGTGCGCAAGCGTGAGCGCGGCCATGACCGCGACACGTTCGGCGCTGGCGTTGCGCGACAGGGTGCGCAGTTCGCGCATCCGCCCGTCGAGCAGGGAGGCTGCGGCCATCAGGCCGGCCTTCTCGTCCGGTTCGCAGGCAACCAGATAATCCCGATCGAGGATGTTGACGGTGACCGGTGTGCTGGCGGCGCTCACCCGTTCTGCTCCAGCGATTTCAGGCGACTGATCATGGCCTCCACGCGCGTTCGGGTCTGCTCGTTGCGCGCAATGAGACCCGCGCGCTCCGACATGAGCGACTCCTGGCTGGCACGCAGGCTGCGGTTCTCATCGAGCAGACGCAGCACAAGCGCCGAAAGCCGGTCGACCTTGCGGCCGATCTCTTCGAGTTCCTGCACGATCGGCGCCGGTTCGCTCATTGCAAAGCACGTTATGGGAACGCCTGCAGCCGGTCAATGCCGGCCACGACACCGCGCCGCGCTCCGTCTCCTCGGACTTCGCACAACCCGCAGGTTCGAACGGTCCGGGTGAACGATCCCCGCACCGCTTTTTCCGTGATTCGATGATCCGTTGGCAGGCCGATTGCCGTGTATACGAGGCTGGAGCAAGTGACAGCGCGACTCATGCGATGTTGAGGTTCAGGGGATTCACGCGCAGATATTCCAGGCAGGCATCGGCCTCCAGCGGCGGGCTGACCAGGTAGCCCTGTGCCTCGTCGCAACCGCGCCCGCGCAGGTAATCCATCTGGGCCTGGGTTTCCACGCCTTCCGCCACCACGATCAGACCGAGCGAATGCGCCATCATGATGATGGTGTTGGTGATGGCGCGATCATCCGCATCGGTGTCGATGTCGCCGACGAAAGCACGGTCGATCTTCACCGCGTCGATGGGCAGACGCTTGAGGTAGGCAAGCGAGGAATAGCCCGTACCGAAATCATCGATCGACACGCGCACGCCGAGCGCCTTGATCTGCGTGAGCGCCTCGATGGCGTGGTCGGGATTCGCCATCAGGATGCTCTCGGTCAGTTCCAGTTCCAGCCGATGCCCCTTGACGTGGGTGCCGTGCAGCACGGTCATGATGCGGGTCACCAAATCGCCGCGGAAGAGCTGCAGCATGGAGATATTGACCGCCATGTTCGGCAGGTTGACGCCCGCGTCGCTCCAGGCTTCCATCTGCCGTACGGCTTCCTGCAGCACCCAGTCGCCGATGGCGACGATCAGCCCCGTCTCTTCAGCCAGCGGAATG
>JBBQNY010000251.1:0-3644 GCA_038330365.1 Lysobacterales bacterium
CGGCAAGTTGCTGCTGGTCACCAATACCGCGTTTGCCGCAAGCGATGTCGTCGACCGCTACAAGGCCCTCGCCGATATCGAGCGCGGCTTTCGCGTGCTCAAGAGCGACATCGACATCGCGCCGGTGCATCACCGGTTGCCGGAACGCATTCGCGCGCATGCGCTGATCTGCTTTCTCGCGCTGGTCATGCATCGCGTGCTGCGCAGTCGACTGCGCGCCAGCGGCAGCCCGCTATCGCCGACGCGCGCGCTGACCCTGTTGCGGCAAGTGCAGCAACTGCACGTCACCATCAATCGCAAGCCTGCGCTACGCACCAGCCAGATCACCGCACCGCAACTCGACCTCTTCCGCCAGGTACAACTGACCGCGCCCAAGGATTCTTCGACCCTGTAGTGACATTTTTCGATTCGACGCTCAGTCGAATCAACGACTTACGGCGCTAACTGCGGAACTTGGGGGCATCGGATGAGTTCGACAACGTCGTGGGCAACATTCTTGCGCCATTCGCACCGGGGCAGATTAATGCGATCGGAATTGAACAGCAGGTCAATCCGGTCAATGGCGAGTTCGTGTCCACATCCGAGAGAAGAGAGGCCGTTCGCGATGTGGCAATAGTGGCCACACTCGTCGCACCTGCAGCTTCCGCTGGAAGATTCATTAAGCCTGCGGCGTTTGTAAACGGAGAGACCAAGTTCACCTCAGCGGGTCGCCTAGCTCATGAACTTGAAGATCTGCCGGAAGGTTTTGTGCGAAACGTGCGCATTCCAGGTACTCGGCTGCGCATGGACGGCTATCATCCGATCTTCAAGGAAATCATCGAGCTGAAGCCTCCCAACGAGAAGCAGATCAGGGCGGGCGAGCGGCAGCTCAACAAGTACTGCGCGGCTTGTGATCAATCTACTTTGGGCCCTGGGCACAAAGCGCGACCCGTGCAGACGTACGACCCGAGCAAGTATTTGGATCGCCAATGAATAGTAGTATCCGTACCGACAAGTGGATTCAGCCCGGTCAGTTTTCAGTTGATGTGCCGGCCAACTGGGAAGTGCGCGAACTGGGAGACGCTGTTGAGGTAGTCCCTGAGAGTGCCGATGCTGCGATCCATGTGACGACTTACGTTCGTCGGCTGGCGGGCGAGCCGAAGGCGGACGAGGCGCGTTCACTCTTGGCTTCGTTCGCGAGGAAGAGCGCGCTGATCCCGTTGAAACCGGCGCACTGTTTTGATTGGGAGAACACTTGGACCTGTGATGCAGAGTTTGAGGGACATGTTGACCCCAACGTTCCCCGCTATTGGTTCTTGCGGAGCATCGTTCGCCAAGAGCAGGCGTTTCTTGGGTCTCTGTGTCTGGATGATCTTTCGAGTCCTTCATACGTCGACGGAAAGAAGATACTGCTGAGCATGGTCAGCAACAAAGGGTAAGCAACGCGGTAAGGCGGGTTAATAAGCGGGAACGCGGTCAGAGTGCCGTTTCACTCGATGGTTGCAGAAAGCCAACCAGGACACCCACGAACTGGTTGCCCACGAACTGGTTGATGTCCGACGCGCGGCAGGGTGATTTCCTACGGGGCCGCTCGGTGTGGCGGTGCAAGCTCTCGGCATGACGAGCGCACGCGCATTGCTGGTTCCGGCCGGGGCTCCCGGGTTCTACCACTGCGTGTCGCGCTGCGTGCGGCGCGCGTTCCTGTGCGGCAAAGATCGGTATACCGGGCAGTCGTTCGAGCACCGCAAAGTCTGGGTGGAGGAGCGCCTTGCAGAGCTGGCGTCGATCTTCGCGGTATCGTTGTACGGCTATGCGGTGATGTCCAACCACCTGCATGTGGTGCTTGAAGTCGATCCGCGGGCCGCGTGTGCGTGGTCCGACGCAGAAGTCGCGCAGCGCTGGTGCCGGTTGTTTCCGTCGCGTGACGCGGACGGGGACGAGGATGCGCGCCGGGTGGTGCACCTGCTGCGCAATACTGATCGGTTGGCGCTGCTGCGCGCCCGCCTTGGCAATCTGTCTTGGTTCATGCGCTGCCTGAGCGAAAGAATCGCGCGGCGCGCCAACGCTGAGGATCTTTGCACCGGTCGCTTCTGGGAGGGCCGATTCAAGTGCCAGGCACTGCTCGACGAGGCAGCCGTCATCGCAGCGATGACGTATGTGGACCTCAATCCGATCCGCGCCGGCATTGCCGACCGGATCGAGACCTCGCGGCACACCAGTGTGGTTGAGCGCCTGGCGGCCGTGGTGGCCGATCCTGCGCTGGCACAGGCCGGACTCATGCCGTTGGCGGGCCTTGCATCTGCGATCGGCCTGTCGATCACCGCGGCGCAGTACATCGATCTGGTCGACTGGACCGCACGCGAGATGCATCCGGGCAAGCGCGGCGCAGTGGCGGCCGCCGTGCCGCGCGCACTGGACCGGCTGGATATCTCGGGTGATCGCTGGAATGCGGAGGTCAGGGGCATCGGTTCGCACTACTGGCGCGCCGTGGGCTCGGGCCAGGCGCTCCTCGACAAGGCGCGAGCAATGGGTCAGCGTTGGCTCAAGGGTCTGCGCTTTGCGAGTCGGCTGGAATTGCTTGGACGCCTTGTCCGGATTCCGGATCAGAATCCACGGATTGCCAATCGCGACGCCGAGGCGCAGGACGACGGGCCGGAGCGCGGCGTAGAATCGGCGCTATGAACACCCATCCTGCACCGACCATCCGCGACAAGCTCCACGCTCTGGCCGATGTCCTGCCGCCAGAAGCGACGTGGGACGACGTGCGCGAGGAAATCGCATTCTGGGAGTCGGTCGAGCGCGGCCTGGCCGACTCCAAGGCGGGCCGCCTCATTCCCCATGCCGAAGTGCGTAAGCGCTTCGGACTGGATGCATGAGGATCGAGTGGACCCCCGAGGCACTGAGCGAAGTGACAGCGATCGAGGCCTACATCGCGCAGGACGATCCGCAAGCCGCGCAAGCGATGGTGCGGCGCTTGATCGAGCGCTGCGAGCAACTCGCGCTCGCTCCACACAGCGCACCAAGGCTGCCGCGCTACGAACGCGACGACCTGCGCATGCTGTATGAGCGCCCTTACCGCATCGTCTATCAGATCCGCACGGACCGGATCGAGATCGTGACGCTGTGGCACTACAGGCAGCGTCAACCGCGGACCATCCCGACACGCTGACCTTGCGCCGGCGGCTTGGCGCTGCGCGATCAAGGCAGCTGCGAGGATCGGTACACCGGGCAGTCGTTCGAGCACCGCAAGGCATGGGTGGACGAGTGCCTTGCAGAGATGGCGTCGATCTTTGTGGTGTCGGTGTACGGCTACGCGGTGACGTCGAATCACCTGAACGCGGTGCTCGAGCCGATCCGCTGGCCCCAAGTGCGTCCGACGCTGAAATCGCGCAGCGTTGGTACCGGTTGCTTCCGTCGCGTGAGGCGGACAGGGACGAGGATGTGCACCGGTGCGCGCTCGGGTTCAACCGGCGCGCCTAGAATTCGAAGCCCAGGTCGACGCGGGTCCGATGTTCGAGCGACAACGCACTGCCGCGGTCGTGCCACGGTGCCAAGACGATGCGCTGCGTGCCGTCGGGGTAGTCGTGGGTGGCGGGGCGGTGGGTGTGGCCGTGGATGATTCGGCGCACGCAGTGTGTCCGCATCGCTTCAGCGACGGCGGCTTC
>JBBQNY010000252.1:0-3587 GCA_038330365.1 Lysobacterales bacterium
CGGCGGCGCGCCACACAAGTTCATTCCTGGCGACGATGACTGAACGGCCGATCGGCAACGGCCATGATTCAACTTCGCGTTGGCGCGTAGCGGGGCGGTGCGGCGTCGAATGTTCCACGGAAGTGGGATTGCCTGGTCGACCAGCGCCACGCCACGTCGATCACCTGCGGTTGCCTGGCGGTAGACGTGCACAGGCGGCGAAAATCCGGGAAGACACCCACCCGGCCCAGATCCAGCCGGTCGGCGTCCCAGCACACCTGCACCGAGATGTCTGCCTCCATCAGGCCATCGCTGTGGCCGCGGCAGGCCAGCTGCAGCAGGCGGAAGGCGGCGTCGTCAAGCTCGAAGAACCCGCGTTTGCGCAACCACGCCGCGTACTCGGCGGCACGCAGCCCATGCGCGGGGTCGTGTCCTTCGTTCTCGCGCTGCGAGTCGTGGAGCACCGAGAACAGCGCGGGGATCCGCTCATCCGCGCCTTCAGCACGCGCCAAGTTCACGCCGTGGCGGCGCACGCGCGCCCAATGCGACGCCCCATGAATACCGTGCCAGTCCAGGCGGAACTGACTGCGGATTTCCTTCATCAGCCGAGGGGTGGTCAATGCGGTCGCGCTTGCTGCTCATGCGGGGAGTGGATGCGACCGCGGCTGACGCGCATGCTGAACTCCGCATCGTCCGGGATGCCTTTGACCCGGGAGATATCGAACCAGTACTCGCAATTCTTGACGAGGCGCAGGTTGCGACGCTTGTCCGCCACCACGCGATCCAGATCCGGCTCGCCGTTCTCCATCGCAGCTTCCTCGCGCAGCACGAGTTCGAGATCGGTTCGCAAGTAGGCGCTCACGTGCACTTGAAAGCAGTCGTAAGCGGGGCTGCCATCCGGATGTCGATGGATTTCCTGGGTCTGGACCTTCCAGCGGATGTCGGCGAGTTCCTCGTGCAGCGACATCGCGTTCAATTCCTCGATCAGGCGATGCTCGATGAAGATGAACTCGAAGTCGAGTCCGTGGGCGAGTCCATCGTCGGCGGGCTCGGTGTCATCGGTGATGATGCAGGCATCCTGCTTTGAATAGCCCCATCCGCCGCTGACGGGCAGGTCGTCCGGCAACGCGAGCGACGCATCCAGGCGCGGGAGGGGTAGCTCTCGTTCCAAGATCGGCGTGTGCATTGATTCGCTCATCGGCTCTTGTCCTCCCGCATTGCACTGTGGACCGCATCTTGCACTGTAGGCGAACGAGTTTTCAAACGAACCCTATCCGCCCGCGCGGAGTCCCTTCGCGGAACTCCAGAGCTTGGGCTGGCAGTGTTTCGAATCGCACCGGTCCGGTGTCGGTGGTGGATTCCTCTGGCAGATCGTCGAACGTCATGGTCGCCTCCAATGGGCTTGGAGTGTGGGCCAGGGCGGCGACGAAACCTGTCGCGCGAACGTAGAAAGGTGGCGTCGCCGTGCGCACTCAGCGTCCGTCCGCCGAGGGCGTTCGGTTGCAGCGCCCAGCCCGGCGGCAGCACGTTCGGGTCCGGGTTGCAGAGACCGATGACGCCGCTGAGGCTCATTTCCTCGAGGTCACGCCCGAAGGACCGGCGCGCGCAAGCCTTCATCGCATCGTTCTGGCCGAGCCCCGAATGCAGCTGGCGCACGCTGAGGCCGCCCGGGTGGGCGGCCAGCAGGTCGAAAAGGTGCAACCAGCGCAGGGTCTTTTCCGCGGACATCGGCAATGCAGGGAGAAAAGGGCGTCTCATGGCAGCGTGGTGCCAACGAGGGCCGGGGCTACCCGGCGTAGTTCGCGAGGTGGCAGGCAAAGTCCTCGGTGTCGGTGCCTTCCGGGCCCTGGCCACGCTCGTCGCCGTGGTTGTTGTCGCGGAAGTCGGCCTGGATACCGAGGGCGAAGGGCGCATCACCGTACCGCAGCGATTCGAAGGTGCCGACCCATTGCAGTTCGAACAGGCCTTCCGCGGCCGCATTGACCGCGTCGAACGACATCGCTTCGAACCCGCCGATGCAGCACAGGGCCCGCTCCATCGCCAAGCGCATCGGCGTCAGTTCTTCCGGGTCGTCGCCGAACAGGCAGGGCAGTTCGTCGCGCAGGTAGGCAATGGCGTCTTCCTCGCGAGCGAACCAGCAGAAGCCCTGGGCGCCGCCTTCGGCGGGGCCATCGGCGATGAAAAGGCCGACGTCGTATTCGAGCGGCGAACGCGCCATCGGGTCGGGGTTGGCGGCGAGGGGCGTGCAGGGGGTGGTCGTGGTCATCGCGTTCTCCTGTCGTGGGAGCACAGGATGGGCCGAGGCGGCGACAGAACCTGTCGCGCGACCCCGAGGTGCGTGCTCGCTTACATCAATCGCCCCGGGACCTTCGGTCGAGCCGGGGTCAGATTGGTCGCCGGCACGATCGGACTCTCCCGGCGAGTCCGGCGGAGGGTAGAAGCTCCTTTCCTCCTGCGTGCACGCGTTCACGAGGTGGAGACTTTCCATTAAATCCCGCGTGCCCGCCCGCAGCCGCCCCCTGGCGGAGGAGACGAACAGTTGCGGACCGAGGATTACCACGCCCTTCAGCGATTCCAGATAGGCGAGGACCTGTAGGTCGAGCGCGTAGCGGAACGTCACCGTCAGCCACTCCTCGGGTCCCTCATCGATGATCGTCAGCAGGCCGCCGATCCGCCGGCGCAGCAGGGACTCGTAGGTCTCCCGGCGAACGCGCAGGGTGACCTTCGACAGCCCACCATGCGCAGACGCGTCGCCGAGCTTTAGCCGCACATTCGAAAGTGGCTTGGGCACGTAGTCGAGCGGGAACACCGCAGGTTCATCCAGCAGGGTCGCGGAGCTGATGTCGGCCAAGGCAATGCGCTCGCCGCCGTGCTCTGCCCAGATGTCGACATACGGGTTCCCACGCACCTCCACCAGGATGTGGGAGATGGAATACGCCCCGTAGTGGACCACGTCCGTTCCGCTCTCTTGCCAGTCCAGTTGCACCTGGCGATGACCGAGGATGGCTTCTTCGAGGGTGTCCCTGATATCGGGGGCGATGATCGGGTCGTCCAGCGTATGCCGCGGCGGAATGATGCGCAGCGCCCGCAACCAGCGCGCGCTTGGCTCGTTGGCGGGCAGGTCCTGCAGTCGGCGCCGGGCTTTGTCCAGGTGCTTGCGCAGGGCCATCTGCAGGTCCTGCGGCACCAAGTCGTCGTAGACGTCCAGCAACAGCCCGAGTGCGGCGAACGTCGCCCGTTCCACCAGCATGTCGGCATCACGGCAGTCCAGCCAACCTTCCGGCGCGCGCGTGACCTGTCCAGCCTTCTCCATGTCGGCCAGGTCGCGTTCGAGCTTGCGCCGATAGCCGAACTCCGCGGCAAGCGACTTCCACAGCGAATCCGTCACACGCGGCACGGTGCGCGACAACTCCGCGAAGATCACTTCCCGGCGGCGCTGGGTCCGGTCCACGGGCGGCACCCGCAGCGCACGCGTAGCCGCACGTCGGGCGGCGGCTGCCTCGCGCGGCAGTGACTGTGGGTCATGCGCTGGTCCAGGCACGAAACGGGTCGGGTCCTCCGGGGAGACCACCAACAAGCCGCGACCAATGCCGTCTACGAACGCCCGC
>JBBQNY010000253.1:0-3529 GCA_038330365.1 Lysobacterales bacterium
CTCGGGAGCACATTCATTGCAAGGCCAACTCACTTCGCCATGCACGCTTACCGGTGGAGCCTTCCAACCGCAGCGTCCAGCGTCCCCCAGCCAGTTTCCCAGTGCTGGTGAAGTGTCCCGGGCCAGTACGTTCGAATGACATTCCCCTGTCGGGAAGTCGCCCTAGAGGATGGCGCGCTATCGCAGTGAGCTCAACCGGAGCCGACGCAGCACTGGTGAAGACGACCGACACGCGTCCATCGTCGAGGCGGCTCGCGTGCGCCTCCCAACCCAGCGCCTGGTCCCTTTCAGCGTCATCGAGCCACCTGTTGAACTCCTGGCTGGCGACGTACGAGTTCTCGACCACCTCTCCGCCGAAGGTTGTCACGGCGAGCCGCGCCATGAGGAGGTTGACTGCTATCACGACGCCAAACCCTGCGACGAGGATCGCGGTCATGTGTCGCCCGGTGAACGGAGGGGTCAAAGGTCATCGCTCCCGGGTGCTGTGAACTGGGTTTGCGTCTCGTCGGCCGCGCCCTCCTTGTCGAGCGAACGCAGGCGGAAGCGGAAGGCCTGCGCCGCCGTGTCAGGTGGCGCGATGACATATGCGCGCACGGTGCGCGTTGCGTCCGGCTCAACCTGAACCCGCAGCGCACGTGCGGCGGCATCGCGCGATTGCTCGTCGCCCCACATGACCGCTCCGGGCAGGCCATCGAGCGCGATTTCCATGTCGCGGGGGCGGCTCTCCATGTTGCGTAGCTTGAGAGTGAAGGAGTTGCGCACCGATCCGTCGCTCATCAGCATAAACGGCGGATTGCGGTCGGCCGCAGCCGAAATGCCGATGTGGCTGCGAGCACCGAGGGCAAAGAGCATGGCAATGCCGATCGCGGACCAGCCGCCCAGATAGAATAGCGTGCGCGGTCGCATGAGATTGCGCCAGGGCAGGCGGCGCGGCTCGCCCGCAGCTTCGCGCTGGCTGTCCTCGAGCGTGATGTAGTCGATCAGCCCGCGCGGACGACCGACTTCGGCCATCACCCGGTCGCAGGCGTCGATGCACAGCGCGCAGGTGATGCATCCTATCTGCGGACCTTCCCGGATGTCGATCCCCGTGGGGCAGACCGAAACGCATTGGAGACAGTCTATGCAGTCGCCGAAATGCTCTGGGTCTTTCGATGCTTTCTTGACGCTACCGCGGGGCTCTCCGCGCCAATCCTTGTAAGTGACCGTCAGCGAGCGTTCGTCCATCATGGCCGACTGAATGCGGGGCCAAGGGCACATATAGATACAGAATTGCTCGCGCAGGAATCCGCCGAGCGTAAACGTCGTGAAGGTCAGGATCGCCATAGTGATGTATGCGACCGGCGCGGCCTGACCGGACCAGAATTCACGCACAAGCGTGGGCGCATCGGCGAAATACATGATCCACGCACCGCCGGTCCAGAAACTGATGACTAGGTATATCGACCACTTTAGCGCCCGCCGCATGATCTTGGTCGGTCCCCAGGGAGCTCGGGCGAGCCTGGCTTGGGCGTTGCGGTCGCCATCCACCAGTCGATCGACATGCTGGAACAGGTCGGTCCAGACAGTCTGCGGACAGGCATAGCCGCACCACGCCCGGCCGATTGCGCTGGTCACGAGGAACAAACCGATCCCGGCCATGATCAGCAACCCGGCGACGAAGTAGAATTCATGCGGCCAGATTTCGATACTGAACATGTAGAAGCGGCGGTTGGCGATATCGACGAGGACAGCCTGGTCGGGCGCGTATGCTCCGCGGTCCCATCGCAACCATGGGGTGACGTAATAGATTCCCAGCGTGACGAGCAGCACGAGGTACTTGATATTGCGGTAGAAGCCGTGGACGTGCTGCGGAAACACTGCGCGGCGCTTTTCGAACAGATTCTCGGGCAGGTCTTCGCGCGGCGGCTCGTGCGGCGCGTGGCGCAGCGCGCCAGCCTCCGGTTCGGCTACCGCAAGACTGACCGGCTTGCTCGACTTGGCCGGATCGCGGGCGAGGAGGTCGTCAGGGTTGCTCATCTACCTCGACCGCCGGGTCTTGGGCGATTTCAACGAAGTCCTCGCCGCCACCCAAGGAGTGGACATATGCCGCCAGCATCTTGATAGTCACCGGATCGAGCCGGTTTCCCCATGCCGGCATGACGCCCATCCGCGGGTTGGTGACTTGGCGCACGATGTTGTCTTTGCCGCGACCATAAAGCCAGATCGCGTCGGCCAGGTTGGGTGCCCCGAATTCTCGCATTCCCTTGCCCTGAAGGCCATGGCAGCTCGCGCAGTTGCTTTCGTACAGCATCGCACCGGCCGCGGTGGCTTTACCCCTGCCACCGAACGACAGCACCTGATCGGCGACGGTGGATATTTCCGCAGTGGTCAGCATGCCATCGCGGCCGAACGCGGGCATCATGCTCATCCTGGTGTCATCCGCGCCGGGTTGGCGTACTCCGTTCACGAGTGTGTATTCGATCGCCTTGAGATCGCCGCCCCACAACCAGTCGTCGTCGTTGAGGTTGGGGTAGCCATTGCCTCCCGCCGCACCCGACCCGTGGCACTGCACGCAGTTGACCCGGAAGGCCGCTCGTCCGCCTTCGATCGCCGCGCGCATCAGGCGGCTGTCTTCGGGTAGGCGTTCGATCGGCACGCGCGACAGGGCGAGCAGCACCGGTGCGCGCCGGTCGCCCTCTGCTCGCATTTCAGCGGCGAGCTGGCCGCGGCTCGACCAGCCGAGCACACCCCTCGTACCGCTCTCGACCAGAGGCCATGCCGGATAGAGTATGACGTAACCGACTGCCCACACGATCGTGGCGTAGAGCGTCCACAGCCACCAACGCGGCATGGGCGTGTCGAGTTCTTCAATCCCGTCCCACTCGTGACCTACGGTCTCGGTGCCGGTCGCCTGGTCGATGCGCTTATTCGTCACCGTCTTCGTCCTCGAAAATCAGGTTCGCTGCATCGTGGTTGCGCGACTGCGCGCCGGGGCGGAACGGCCAGGCGATGAGTCCCACGAACACCACGAACATCACCACCAGTCCCCAGCTGTCCGCCAGATGGCGCAGGGTCTCGTACGTCGAGTGGTCGCTCATCGGGGACCCTCCCGCGCAAGTTCCTCCTGCGCGGCGGCACTGTTTACGTCTACCAAAGTACCTAGCACCTGGAGATACGCGACCAGCGCATCCATCTCGGTCAGCCGCTGGGGGTCGCCGTCGAAATCGCGGATCTGCACTTTGGGATAGCGCTTCTCGAGATCCCCGGCATCGCCCTCAGGATCCGCCTGAGCGGCGAGATCGGCGGTCGCTTCCGCGATGTCGCGTTCCGTATAGGGCACGCCAACACGGCTCAGCGCGGTGAGGTTTGCCGAGATGTCGTGCACATCGAGGTCTGTCTCCTTGAGGAAAGCATAAGTCGGCATCACGCTTTCGGGCACAACCGAGCGAGGGTCGGCTAAGTGCTGGACATGCCACTCGTCCGAATACCGCATACCAACGCGGGCAAGGTCGGGCCCGGTCCGCTTCGATCCCCACTGGAACGGGTGATC
>JBBQNY010000254.1:0-3509 GCA_038330365.1 Lysobacterales bacterium
CTGCGCGCAGGCGCGATCCCGCCATTCAAACGGGGCGCCGCGCGGCTTGCGGCGCGATCGAATTTGCGGATGGAACGTCGGCATCGCATTTGAAACCCTCGGGCGTGAGATCGAAGTTCACCCTGCGAACGCCAGTGCGGGCACGAAGCCCAGCGCGAGGACGATGGTGATCGCGCGCAGCACCCGGCCAGGCAGATCGAAGGCCGGCGGTAGGGTTTCCGCAACCCACACGATCAGTCACGCGCCAACCAGATACAGCCCGGTCATGCGGATGACATTGCGACCCTTGAGTTCGGCGAGGAATTTCATGGCGCCAGGACCGGCACACCGAGGCGTGGCGCGCGTGCCAGTCGCGCGTCGCGCGTGATGACGCTGCCGCCGAGCAGGCGGGCCAGCACGATGTAGGCAGCATCGTACGCCGTGAGATTTCGGCGCAAGGCCGAGATCCCGTCGAGCAGGCTGTCGTGGCGATACAGCCGGATGCGCAGAGCGCGCATCCACAGCACAAGTTCGGCACTGCGACCTGCGGGAATGGCGCGCGCAAGCTCCAATTTGCGCAGCGCCTGCAGCACTTCGACTTGCAGCAATTCCGGGGCTGCCAGCACGGTTCCGGGCGCCCACAATGCATCTTCTAGCGGCTGCGGACGGAAGCGGGCGAGCAAGTCGACCACCACCGACGCATCCACCACGAGAATGCGGCTCATGCCGCGTCGCGCTCCCTGCGCACGATGGCGGCAGAGGATTTTCTCATCGCGAAGGGCTCGGCCTTGTGCAACCGTTCCTTGAGTTCGGCCACCGACGGCAGGGCCGCGATAACCACCAGTTCTTCGAGGATGAGATCGCTCAAGCTCTTGCCCGCCAGGGCAGAGCGAGACTTGAGTGCGCGGTGCACGTGGTCCGGCACGTTGCGAATCTGGATCATGACGGGCATGACAGCATCTCCTTGCATGTGCCCCACATGCTAACATGTGCAACCGCATCGTTTCGCGGTCAGCGCGCAGTGCGCCGAACACTTGTGCAGTGGCGTGAATTCCGCGAGACCGACTCGGCTGAGGGTTCGGGTTCGCGACGAGCGATGCGAGGGCGGCAGCCGGCGTTGCGCCCCGAAGCTGCCTGATTTGCGCCACCACGTTTACATCGGCAGGGACGCCGCGCGGAACCCGATCTCCATCGTCCCATTAATAGAAGACTGCGAAGCAGTCCTCGATGCGCTGCCATTGATCGGGCGGTACCGCATCCAGCAGCGGCAGCGCGGCCAGGTTGTCCTCGAGCTGCTCGAGCCTGCTTACGCCGAGCAGCACCGTCGACACGTGCGGGTTGCGCAGGCACCACGCCAGCGCCAGCCGATGGGGTGGGTGACCGAGTTCGCGCGCCACGGCAGTGAACCGCCTGGCCTGCTGCAGCGTGCGGTCGTCCCGTCCGAGCGCGAGGCGTCGCAACCACTCGTAGCCGGGCCGCTGGAAGCGTGAATCGGCGGGCTGCGCCTCGTTGTACTTGCCGGTGAGCAGGCCCGAGGCGAGCGGCGACCAGATGGTGGTGCCCATGCCGTGGTCGCGATAGAGCGGCGCGTATTCCTGCTCGACCCGCTCGCGATGCAGCAGGTTGTATTGCGGCTGCTCCGCGACCGGCGCCATCAGACGATGTTCGGCCGCCACGGCGTGGGCCTCGGCGATCGCGTCGGCCGGCCACTCCGACGTGCCCCAGTAGAGGACCTTGCCAGCGCGAACGAGCTGGTCCATCGCCCACGCGGTTTCTTCGATCGGCACCTCCGGATCCGGACGGTGCGCGAAATAGAGATCGAGGTAATCCACGCGCAGCCGTCGCAGCGCTGAGTCGCAGGCGTCGCGCACGTGCTTGCGCGACAGCCCCTGCTGCGTCGGCCGCGGCTCGGCAGTCGCGCCGAAGAACACTTTGCTCGACACGCAGAACGCGTCGCGCGGCAGCCGCAGGTCCGCCAGCGCGTCGCCCATGATGCGCTCGGCCTCGCCGTTGGCGTACGTCTCCGCGTTGTCGAAAAAGTTGATACCGGCTTCGAAGGCCCGATGGATCAGCTCGCGCGCCTCCGAGCGACCGATCGTCGTGCCGAAGGTGATCCACGCGCCCAGCGAGAATGCCGACAGCTTGAGCCCCGAACCACCCAATCTCCGGTACAGCATTGCGCGCGTCTCGAGTTCAGGAACGGATTCGCAAGTTTAGACACAACGGTCGCGAGCACACGGGCCTTTGTCGCGGCGAACCGAGAAACGAGGGCTTCAGCCACACGGCCTACCCGGCTCGGACGGCGGTGGGAACGGATGCGCGCAAGAGTTCTTGCCCGTGGTGCCAACCACCGGTACGTTGCGCCGCTCCGCCTCGACCACGCTGGCACGATGAAGGGAAGAATCGCGTCAATTGGAGTAGTTGCCATCGCAGTGGCAGTTGCCTGGACGCTCGGGTACCGCTCGGATGCATTCTCGAAGCCCAGCGGCGAACCCGGGGAGACAGGCGCCGGAAGTCCAGCCAGCGCTGCCACCGGTATCGCGCAAGTCGCCGCGCGTGATCGTGCGCCCCGCGACTCGGCACGTCGGGTCGCACGCGAAACGGCATACCCACCGACCCTCCCTCCGCTCGGCGTTCCACTCCTGGAAAACATCGAGCAACTGGACAGGCGCGCCCGTTCCGGCGACGCGGCCGCTGCGTGCAGATTGGGGGCCGAACTCATTGACTGCAGCGAAATCCGCGGCAGCAGCTACCAGCTCAAGCAGATGCAGGAGGGCATTGCGCGAGCCAAGCCGCTGGCGGACCCCGCCGAACAGGAGAAACTCGTCGAAAGGCAAGCGGACACGCTGGCGCGGTGGACCCTATCGATCGAAGCACGCGAAAAGCGCTGCGCGGGCGTCGATGAGAAACGCTGGCTGGACGTGTACGACTACCAGCGCATCGCCGCCGAGTCGGGTCACCTGCCTTCCATGCGATTCCTGCTGCACAGGCCCGCGCTCGAATTCGACGTGTTTGCGCAGATCGATCAATACCGCCAGTTCCCTGGTGATGCTCGGCGGATCCTCGAGCGTGCAGTGCGTGCGGGTGACGGCCAGACTCTCGCAGCGCTGTTGCGCGCCCACCGCGCGCGCGTCGCCGGCGGCCGTTTCGAAATGCGCACCCACCAGGCGTTGTTCCAGTCCCCTGAGGAACTTGAGGTCTACTTCGAAGTGGGCAGACTTGCGGGCGTGACGGACACTCCCCTGGTTCCTGGACTCAAGGGGCCCGACCCAATGCCTCCCACTTTGTGTCCTGGCGATTCCCGATGCTCCGGAATCCAGAAACGCGCTCGTTCCATCCTCGCCGATTTCAATCGCAACGTCGACGAGGTGAAGCAGGCGGATGGCCTGATGCATCAACAACGGGAATCGCTTCCGGGTCACACCTGCGTGCAAATCCTCGTTTCTCGCTAGGGCGGCTCTGAACAAGACGAACATGCTCGCGATTCGCATTCGCTGCCGCTCAGGGTTCGACAGTGACCACGAACGGAG
>JBBQNY010000255.1:0-3446 GCA_038330365.1 Lysobacterales bacterium
CCGCCATGGGTCGAGGCTGTGTGAAAACTCTGCGCCACGCTCAAGCCGATCAAAATTTGATCAATTGAGCTGCGCACGACGATTTCTGAGGCTCCACACGAGCGCGCAGCTTGCAAGACCTTGCTCTCGGCTATTGCAGCAATGGTTTTCACACAGCCTCGGTCGCAACCGACACTTAGGGCCAAGTCGGCTGTCGGCCAAGAGCCGACATTGCTGGCGCTGAGCTTCGGGATTCAGCTCCACCACCGACCACCTGCTTGCTGGCCAACAGGGCTGACGACGCCTTTCCCACTGTGCTGCCAAGGGCAGCAGTTCCGATAAACTCTCATCATCGTTAGTGAAACAGGTCTCGAATATCACCATGCAACGGCGCTTTGAACGAGACAGCGCAACGCGGTTCGGCCCGGTCCGGGCGTGCTGGCAATGCACAGCCCAGGCGCATATAGCCGTGTGCTGCTCTACCAGTGAGCGCCGCCGGGCGCACCTCCAGAGCGTCACCGTCTCCAGCGGTGCTATCGGATGCCCAATACACCAGTGGGCATTCGGAAATGAGGGGTCCGGGATGGGCCTTGGCATCATCGCCATGCGCGGGGAGGCGCGCGCATGACCATGCACGTTGCCGATCCCGTGCAGTTCGGCGCGGCAGCGTTGACGATCGAGTGCGTGGTCTCGCTGGCGTACCGGCGCGCCGATGCGTTGCTCAGCGATGAGTGGTGTTTTACCGACCGGATCGCGCGCGGCGCGGCGGTTGTCGATCGGCTGCTGCGGGAGGACGGCACTATCTACGGGGTGACAACCGGCTACGGCGATTCTTGTACCACCGGTATTCCAGCCGATCTCGTCACGGAGCTGCCGACGCACCTGTACACCTACCACCGCTGCGGCCTCGGACGGGAGTTCGACCCGGTCGAGACGCGCGCGATCCTGGCCTCGCGGCTGGCCTCCCTGGTGCGTGGCATGTCGGGCGTCAGCCTGGATCTGCTGCGCCAGATCGAGGCCTTGCTGCGCCATGACCTGTTGCCGGTAATTCCTTCGGAGGGTTCGGTCGGTGCGAGTGGCGACCTGACGCCGCTGGCGTACGTTGCGGCCGCGCTATGTGGCGAGGGTGTGGTCCAGTGCGGTGATACCCGCATGCGCGCGGGCGAGGCGCTGGAGGCGATCGGACGTGCCCCGTTGCGGCTACGACCGAAGGAAGGCCTGGCGGTGATGAACGGCACCGCGGTGATGACTGCCCTGGCCTGCCTGGCGTTCGATCGCGCCCGTTACCTTGCGCGCCTGGCCGCGCGCATCACCGCATGCAACGTGGTCGCCGCGGACGGGAACGCTCACCACTTCGATGAAGCGCTGTTCGCGGCCAAGCCTCATCCGGGACAGACCGATGCAGCCCGGTGGATCCGCGAGGATCTGGAGGCCGGGCGCGCCCGCGGCAACGAACGTCGGCTGCAGGACCGCTACTCGCTGCGGTGCGCGCCGCACGTGATCGGGGTACTGGTGGACGCGTTGCCGCACTTCCGCCAGCTGATCGAAACCGAACTCAACAGCGCCAACGACAACCCGCTGATCGACCCGGACGATGGCACCGTCCTGCACGGAGGGCATTTCTATGGCGGTCACATCTGCTACGCGATGGACTCGATGAAAGCAGTCGTCGCCAGCGTGGCCGATCTGCTCGACCGGCAGTGCGCGTTGCTTGTCGACGAGCGCTACAACCACGGGCTGCCGGCGAACCTGTCGGCAGCGGAGGGACCTCGTGCTGCAATCAACCACGGACTCAAGGCGGTCCAGATCGCCGTTTCCGCCTGGACGGCCGAGGCACTGAAGCTGACCATGCCGGCCGCTTCGTTCTCGCGCTCCACCGAATGCCACAACCAGGACAAGGTGAGCATGGGCACGATCGCCGCGCGCGACTGCCTGCGCGTGCTCGAACTGACCGAGCAAGTCGCAGCGGCGTTGCTGCTGGTGACGCGGCAGGGCTTGGCCCTGCGCCTGCGCGAGGGCGGTCAGCTGCCGTCGGCAAGACTCCGCGAATGGTTCGCCTTGCTTGAAGAGGCCATCCCGCTCATCGTGGAGGACCGCCCGCTTGACCGGGAACTGGCGGAGTTGGTGGCAGCGATTCGCCGGCAGTCCTGGGAACTGCCCGCCTGAGCGGGCTCAAGTTCTCAAAAGAGATGCCGTTAAGGACGCAACGGCCGCAACCGCGGCCGCGCCATTCAACACAGGGAATCGAGATGAACTACAGTCGCGTCACATTCGAGCAGGACGATATCGCCAACGTGTTGAGCACGCTCGACGAGGAACAGATCGATGACCTCGCGTTCGGCATGATCACGCTCGACCGCAACGGCATGATTCTGCAGTACAACGCCGCCGAGGGTGCGATCACTGGGCGCGACCCCAAGGAGACGTTGGGCAAGAACTTCTACAAAGACGTCGCGCCATGCACGAATACCGAAGAGTTCTTCGGGCGATTCAAGAAAGGCGTGGCGTCGGGCGACCTCAACGTCATGTTCGAGTACACCTTTGACTACAACATGGCCCCCACGCGCGTGCGGGTCCACATGAAGAACGCACCTGGCTCCGCCGAGAAGTTCTGGGTGCTGGTCAAGCGCGTCTGATGGACGCCGCTGCGCTGGTCCGGCCGGTCCGGGACGGGCTGGCGCATCAACTCGGACTTGGCCGCGGCTCGCAGTGGGGCGCGCACCTGGGCTGGGCCGTGGACGCGGACCTGCAGCAAGGGCTGGGCCTGGATTCGATTGAACTGGTCGAAGGCGCCGAACGCACCAGCCAGATGTTCATGCTAGAGCGGCCGGGGTGGGAGGATTACCTCCTGCGCGACCGCACACTGCACGGCTGGGCCAGCGTGGCGGCGGCGACGCTCGCCGACTATGGCGCACTGCGATTCCTCAGATCCGGAAGCCAAGTGCAGGCGCGCGAAAGCGTCCATCGCCTCGAGGCGCTGCAGCAGGAGGCGGCGTGCTTCGCCGCCTGCATCGGTACGCGCGCAACCGTGCGCGTTGCGGTGCCGACGCACCACATCTACGGCTTTATTTTCGGTGTGCTGCTGCCCAGAGCACTGGGCGCGCCGGTGGTCGATTACTGCGGACGGCTGCCCTCGACGCTGCTGCGCGAATCGAACCCGGGCGACCTGGTCATCGCCCATCCGCTGATCTGGCAGGCGCTCGCCGCCGCGGATGCGGATTGGGCCACGGACATCACCGGCGTGACCTCCACTGCGCCGTGCCCGCCCGAGACCATCGCGCACCTGCGCCGGCGTGGCCTGGCCCGGATGCTGGAGGTGTACGGGTCGAGCGAAACCGCCGGGATCGGCTGGCGCGAGGATCCCGCATCGGCCTTTACCCTGCTGCCGCGCTGGCAGGTCGCTCATGACGGCGACACGCCCATGCTGGTCGACGACACCGGGCGGCAGATGGCGTTTCCCGACCAGG
>JBBQNY010000256.1:0-3422 GCA_038330365.1 Lysobacterales bacterium
AACGGAACCGGATGGGTTCCAGTTGGAGAACGCGGTCCTCGGCCGTCATGTCTTGACCGATCTCAAGCGCGACGCAAAGTCCTGAAGCGACGCGATGCCACTGTGCTCGGCCTC
Organism: Lysobacterales bacterium; assembly: GCA_038330365.1. Lineage (GTDB taxonomy): Bacteria > Pseudomonadota > Gammaproteobacteria > Xanthomonadales > Ahniellaceae > JBBQNY01. Next base: position 115 of record JBBQNY010000256.1, read on the forward strand.
CTGCAGCCAAGACTGCAAATCGCCGACGAGATGGTCTTTGGAGACGTTCGTGGAAGTCCACAATCGCCTGAGCTTTTCGCGCATCTCGATCAGGACGGTCAGCCTAGTGCTGACCGAGAGGGCTCGGGCAACATGCGCTTTCGCATGCGGTGGAATCCTGTCCGCATTGCGGTGCAGCCAAGGCTTGGCAAGCCGCATGATCGAACGGCGGCCAGCGACGTCGCCGTCGACAGCGGTGCTGCGCAGTTCGGCTACGGTGGCGGCATTCACGCGCCGCGCGTACCTCGCCATCAACTCAAAGCGATGCTTGACGACTGCATCGAGCGTCGTCGCATCTGCACAGGCTTGTACCGGCCCGAAACGCAGGTGCGGCACGGTCCTGTTGACGGTCGCCAGATGCAGGACTTCCAGGAGGCGGATATACGCCCAGCCGACGTCGAACTCGTAGGGCTTGATGGACAGTTTGGCGGACGCCGGATAGGTGTGGTGGTTGTTGTGGAGTTCCTCGCCGCCGATGAGGATGCCCCAAGGCGAAAAGTTTCGGCTCGCGTCAGGCGCTTCGAAATTGCGGTAGCCCCACCAATGGCCGATGCCATTGACGATGCCGGCGGCCATGATCGGGATCCAGAGCATCTGGACGGCCCAGACCACGGCGCCGATTGCGCCGAAGAGAAACAGGTTCAGGATGAGCGTCAGGCCGACACCGTTCCAGCTGTAGCGCGTGTAGAGGTTTTGCTCGATCCAGTCGTCTGGCGTTCCACGTCCGAACCTTTCAAGCGTCGCCGGCCTTTTTGCTTCGGCACGGTAGAGCTCGCTACCGGTCAGCAAGACCGCTCTGATTCCCCGGGTCTGCGGACTGTGCGGGTCCTCGTCGGTTTCGCAGCGCGCGTGATGCTTGCGATGGACGGCGACCCACTCCCTGGTGACGATGCCGGTGCCCAGCCACAGCCACAGCCGAAAGAAATGACTGACGACCGGATGCAGGTCCAGCGCCCGGTGCGCCTGCGAGCGGTGCAGAAACACCGTGACGGCAACGATCGTGACATGGGTCGTCAACAAGGTGTAGGCCACGATCTCCCAGCCACTGAAGCCGGAAAACCCATAGCCGAGCCACTGGATGTGAGCGTCCAGGAAGGCGGTCCAGAAATCGGTTGAATGCAATCGAAGTTTCCCGAGGGCGTTAGAGGTGCAGCAGATCTGCCGAACTGCCGCTGACCTTTCCCGCGCACGTTTGGCGCGTGGCGGGTCGGTGATCGGACCAGTCTGGCTGTTCTTCCGGGGACCGTATGTGCGATGCCCCGCATACAGGGCTTTAGGCCTGTCGAGGCATGAAGCAGCGCCACGACCCTGCGCGTCTGGTCAGGCGCGCGGCCGCGTTCTGGCTCGACCGGGGACTGTGTACTTGCGCAAGATCCTACGAGGCGTTCGACGCTGCTGCGCGGAGGTAGTGAGCGCAGGCGTGTGCAACGCTGGCTTGCCGCCGACATCGCGCGACTCTGTACGGCGCCGTACATACAGCGAGCCGACAAGGAGCCTAAGGTGGGGAGGAAGTCCAACTTCGGGTGACTTCCGTTCGCCAGCGTGTGGCACAAGCGAAGGAGATGTCGATGACGCTCGGGACCATTCTGTTGATCGTTCTCATCCTGTTGCTCGTCGGGGCCCTTCCGACCTGGGGCCACAGTCGTTCTTGGGGCTATGGTCCGAGCGGTGGTCTCGGGTTAGTGGTACTCGTCATCGTTGTGTTGCTCGTCATGGGTGTGCTCTGACGTCGACTCCAGCATGCAAAGGGCGGGAAGCTCGACGCTGAAGCTTGTCGTTACCGCGGCGTTGGCCCTGTTCGCCGCAGCGTGGGTGGGTGCGGCTCCGAACAGTCCGATTCCTTCGTTCGAGGCAACCGCGCTGAGCGGCGAGAAGATCACCGACGCCAAGCTCATTGGCCAGCCGACGATCCTGATCGTCACACCCAGCAAAGCTGCTGCCGAAGACACGCGAAAGTGGGCCAATGCGCTGCGCGAGAACCTGGATGAGAAGTCCATCCGCATCCGCGACGTACTGGCCGTCGATCTGCCGTTTTTCATAAGCGAGGCCGACGCCATAGGGCGCGCCAAGGAAAAGATTCCGGCTCGCTACCACGACCAGACCTGGATCCTTGCTGAAACGAGTCTTGAAACGGCGCTCAATATTCCAACCGGAAGCGCGAGCGCTCACGTGATTGTTCTGGATTCCGAAGGGCAGATCATCGCCCGCGTCAGCGGCCATCCGACCGAGCTGCGCATCAGCCAGGTCAAGTCAGCTGTCCGATCGGTGAAGTGATGGAGAGCTCGGCAGGCCCGCTGACGACTCGACGGCATCACTGTCAACCAAAAGCCTGCGCTGGTGGAGTGCCGCAGATCTTCGTTGGCAGGAGCGCACCATGCGCAACTAAAGCCTCTTCCATAGAGGGAACGCCGTGAACAGAACTTCCAATCTGCGCGCTCGCGCGCAGCCGTCCATCGCAAAATCTGATTTGGCCGCCAACGACGAAAATGCACCGCGCGTCCCGCGCACGTCACTGAAAGCGCCCGAGACGGCAACCAGCCCGCGGTTCCGGGCAATCTTGCAGTGTGCACCGCTCGCGTCAGCTCGTCCGTACGATAGCGCGCAACCGCCCCACCGTTCGAAAGCGCGCGGTGCAGCAGGCAGGAATTGCGACGATCGGCGCAGATGATTCCCACGCCCGTGAATCCGCCACCACGTACCCCGAGAGGCCGCTGCACGGACATGCTGCGCGTGTCATACCGTCCATGAATCCCAGCGGTCTGGCGCGTGACGACGAGTTGCGGGGCCAGTCGGATGCTGAGCGCGCAGGGGACAGCATGGCGCGGCCATTCCAGCTGTTCGCACAGCGGCAGGCCTCCGGCGGCCTGGTGCTGCTGGGCTGCGCCATCCTGGCGCTCGCCTGGGCCAATTCGCCGTGGGCAGCAGCCTACTGGCAGATGCTGGGCGTTCCGCTTGCCATATCACTGGGCGAACAGGTGTTGCGCCTGGACCTTCGCCATTGGATCAACGACGGCCTGATGGCGATTTTCTTCTTCGGCGTCGGGCTCGAGATCAAACGCGAGTTTCTGGTCGGTGAGTTGGCGGAAAGACGCAAGGCACTGTTGCCGATCGTGGCCGCCGTCGGCGGCATGGTGGTCCCGGCGCTTGTCTATGCCGGGTTCAACTTTAACGGCGCCGGCGCCCACGGGTGGGGCATCCCGATGGCGACCGACATCGCCTTTGCGCTCGGTGCGATGGCGGTGCTGGGCTCGCGCATCCCGGAGGCGTTG
>JBBQNY010000257.1:0-3398 GCA_038330365.1 Lysobacterales bacterium
CCTACAAATGCATTGTTCAGGCGAAAAGGTCGGACTGGGGTGAGGGTTTGCGCGCCTTTGGCGGCGGCGTGAATTGGCTGATGTCGAGCTCGGCGCGTCCTCCGGAAAAACCGAGCCGCGTGCGGGCCTTCCGAAAACGCGAGGAGATGAGTTCCGCGAACACGCCCTCGCCGCGCATGCGCGATCCAAAGCGCGCGTCGTTGTCGCTGCCACCGCGCATCTGCTGCACCAGGCTCATGACGTGCGCGGCACGCTCCGGATAGTGCAGCGCCAGCCAGTCCCGGAACAACTCCTTCAGTTCATGCGGCAGGCGCATCAATACATACGAAGCGTCGCGTGCTCCCGCGCCGCGCGCCGCTTCGAGCAGCGCCTCGATTTCAGGGTCGGTGATCGCCGGAATGATGGGTGCAATCATCACGGATACCGGCACCCCGGCCTCGTGCAGTGCCCGCACCGCTGCAAGACGCCGGTGCGGAGCGGAAGCGCGCGGCTCCATCTTGGCCGCGAGCCGGTTGTCCAGTGTGGTGATCGAAAGAAAACACTGCACGAGATTCTGCTGCGCCATCGGCACCAGCAGATCGAGATCGCGCTCGATCATCGCGTTCTTGGTGATGATGGTGCACGGATGACGCGTCTCGAGCAGGGTTTCCAGCAGACCGCGCGTAATGCGGTAGCGCTTCTCGATCGGCTGGTAGGGATCGGTGTTGGCGCCGAGGTTGATGGGCGACACGCGATAGGAGGGCTTTGCAAGCGTGGCGCGCAACACTTCCACCGCGTTGGTCTTGGCCGTGAGCTTGGTCTCGAAATCCAGCCCGGGCGAAAGATCGAGATACGCGTGCGAGGGGCGCGCGTAGCAATAAACGCAGCCGTGCTCGCAGCCGCGGTATGGATTGATGGAAACGTCGAATGGAATGTCCGGGGATTGGTTGCTGGAGATGATGGAGCGCGCACGTTCCTCCACCACCGAGGTGCGCGGCGGCGCGGCCGGCTCTCCCTCCACGAACCAGCCATCGTCCTCCGCTTCCGTGTGCGCGCTCGCGAACCGGTTCGGTAGATCGCGCGCAGTACCGCGCCCCTTGATCGCTTCAGTCGGTCGTTCGCCCATCCACGCATTCTCGCGCGCCGAGTCTCGCATCGCGCGACACCCTTCGCTTCACCCTCCCCATGCGGGAGCGGCGGCGAGTGCCCGAAAAGGCCCGCAGGGGCGCGCTCATGGATGAGCGCGATGCCGTCGCTCGCCCAGGGATGGGCGATCGGCGGCGCCCGGGCGCTCGACGTGTACCCCTGTGGCGTGCGCAGCACGACACAGGGGGCGCGAGCACGGGGCGCGTTTCTCTTTGGCTACTTTCTCTTGCGCGATCAAGAGAAAGTAGCTCGCCGCAGGCGAAAGCTGTTGCTGTTGATTTGCATGTGAAATCACACGGCGTGATCAAAGCACAGTGGTTCTGTCGGGGGCTTCTGCGCGGCGGGCCGTGCATGGTTCCCCGGATCAAGTCCGGGGCAGGCTGGCTCGCAGCGAACGGAGGCATGGCGCCATCGCGCGCGAGCGCGCTCCTACAACCGCAGGCGGGGCGGCCGGATGCGGGATGCGGGGCGGGGCGGGATGCGGGGCGACGTGGGGCTCAGGTCTGGGTCGAGGTGGAGGTTGCGTCGCGCTTTTCGCGCGGGTCGGGCGGCAACTCGCCGTGTGCGATGAACCAGACGCTCTCGGCGATGTTGGTGGCGTGATCGCCGATGCGCTCGATGTTCTTGGCGATGAAAAGCAGATGTATCGACGGCGTGATGTGACGCGGGTCCTCGGCCATGTAGGTCAGCAACTCGCGGAACAATGCGGTGTAGAGGATGTCGAGTTCCGCATCGCGCGCGCGCACGATGAGCGCGGCAGCATGGTCACCGCTGCGATACGCCTCGAGCACCGCGCGCAGCATCTCGGCCGCAAGATCCGACAGTGGCCGCAAGCGGCCCGCAGTCGCAATCTGCGGCAGCGAGTTCATGGCGATCGAACGCTTGGCGGCATTCGCCGCGTAGTCGCCGATGCGCTCGATATCGGACGCGATGCGAAGCGCCGCCAGAATCTCGCGCAAGTCGCGCGCCATCGGCTGCCGTAGCGCCAGCAGGCGCACCACGTCCTGGCTCACCTCGTGCTCGAGCCGGTCGATGGCGCTGTCCTGCGCAATGATGCGCCGCGCAGTGACTTCGTCGCGCGCTTCCAGCGCATCGATCGCCGCGTGCAACTGCTCGATTGCGATCGCGCCCATGCGGGCAATCTCGTCGGTGAGTCGGACAAGTTCGGTGTCGTACTGCTTGACGATGTGTTCGTGCTGATCGTTCATGGGTTCCAGGATTCCTAGCCGAAACGGCCGGTGATGTAGTCCTCGGTCTGCTTTTTCGTCGGCCGCGTGAAGATCGTGTCGGTCTCGCCGTGTTCCACCATCTCGCCGAGATACATGAAGGCCGTGAAGTCCGAGCAGCGCGCGGCCTGCTGCATGTTGTGGGTGACTATGACGATGGTGTACTCGGTCTTGAGTTCCGCCACCAGCTGCTCGATCTTGCCGGTCGCGATGGGGTCGAGCGCGGAGGTCGGCTCATCGAGCAGCAGCACGTCGGGCTTGAGCGCGATCGCGCGCGCGATGCAGAGGCGCTGCTGCTGTCCCCCGGAAAGCCCGAGCGCGCTGTGCTTGAGCTTGTCCTTGACCTCGTCCCACAGCGCGGCCTGGCGCAGCGCGATCTCCACGCGTTCGACGAGTTCCGCGCGCGGCAACTGTTCGTGATGACCGATGCCGTAGGCGACGTTGTCGTGGATCGACATGGGAAACGGCACCGGCTTCTGGAACACCATGCCGATACGACTGCGCAGGCGATTGAGCGAATAGCCCGGATCGAGAATGTTCTCACCGTCGAGCAGCACCTCGCCGCTGGCGCGCTGACCGGGATAGATCGCATAGATGCGGTTGAACACGCGCAGCAACGTCGATTTGCCGCAGCCCGACGGTCCGATGATCGCGGTCACGCGCCGGTCGGGCACATCCAGGTTGATGCCGCTGAGCGCGGCGGCCGTGCCGTAGTGAAAGCCAAGCCCCCGGGTTTCGATACGCGGTGCACGCGGCACCGCGCGGAGCGGCGCTTCAACGACGCCCGTGCGTGCAAGTGTTGCCTCAGTCATTTTCAAACTTCCGTCGGAGCAGGATGGCGCGCGCCACAAGACTCAGCAGCAGCACGAACAGCGTCACCATGAGGGCGCCCGCCCACGCGAGCGAATGCCAGTCCGCGTAGGGACTCATCGCAAACTGGAAGATCACCACCGGTACGTTGGCCATGGGCTCCAGCAGATCGGCGGACCAGTACTGGTTGTTGAGCGCGGTGAACAGCAGCGGCGCGGTCTCGCCCGAGATGCGCGC
>JBBQNY010000258.1:0-3342 GCA_038330365.1 Lysobacterales bacterium
ATTTGTGTCGGCCTGGCGAGGGAAGTCCACGCTGGCCTTTCTCTGATGCACGGATGCAGCGACTGCGCCGTCTTGACGCCATTTTGCGACTGCAGGTCGCATGCTCGACTACCGATTCGGAGCCATGCCATGAAGACCGCCACCTGGCACGACACCGTCGTGGCCCGCAGCGACGACACCGTCGTGGTCGACAGCAATCACTACTTCCCCGCCGTTGCGCTGGTGCGCGCGCACTTCCGCGCCTCCGACCACACGACCACTTGCTCGTGGAAGGGCACCGCGCATTACTACGACGTGGTGGTTGGCGACGCGGTCAACGCCAATGCGGCCTGGTATTACCCCGAGCCGAAACAGGCTGCGGAGCAGATCCGTGGACGGGTGGCGTTCTGGAAGGGCGTTAAAGTCGGCGGCTCTTGATCGCGGAAACAGTGGCCTTCGACGTAGCGGCAAGGCTGTCGATCATTGCACGCTGGATGACAGGTTGCGGCACGCCGGGTAGATCCAGTTGCGCAGCACGAGGCATGGGGACTCGCCGTGCGGGGAATGTCCGCAGTCGGATTTGCCGTCGCGTATCGGTCGTGCGGTACGTGCCTCGCGCGCGGGTAGGAAAAGTCCACTCTGACCCGGCTTTTCGCTACATTCCGGTGGGATTGGGGAGGGGTCGGACATGCGAATTCGATTTATTCTTGCGCTCGTGTTCGGAGCGAGCCTGGCGATGCATGCATCTGCACGATCAGTCGAAGGCGGCAGCTACGCCGAGCTGCTGACGCTGTTTGCGGACTGGCGCGCGTTCGAGCAGCCGCCGCAGCGCGAAGGTGCGCCGGACTACACGGCGGCGCGTTTCGCAACTGCCCACGCCGAGCTGCCGTCCTGGCAGGCGCGCCTGCGCGCCATCGATCGCACTGGATGGACCGCCGCGCAGAAGGTGGACTGGGCGCTGGTCGAGGCGGAGATGCACGGCTTCGATTTCAATCATCGCGTGCACAAACCATGGGTGCGTGACCCGGCGTTCTATCAGACGCTTTTCATGGAAGAGAGCGATGTGCCGGCGCACGAGGGGCCGACGAATCACGCGACGCTTGAGGTCTGGCAGTACGCGTTTCCGCTCGACGCAGCCGGCCAGTCCCGGATGACGAGAGAGCTGGCCGTGATTCCGCCGCTGCTGACGCAGGCGCGTGCAAACCTCACCGGAAGCGCGCGCGACTTGTGGATCGCTGGCATTCGCAATATCGAGCAGCAACGGCGTGATCTTGACGCCGTGGAAAAGCTGATCGGTGCCTCGGGCACGCCAGCGATTACCGCCAATCTCTCCGCGGCGCGCGTGGCAACTGACGCGATGACGGAGTGGCTGAAGCAGCAGGCCGACAGCAAGACCGGCCCGTCCGGCGTCGGCAAGGACAACTACACCTGGTACCAGCAGCACGTTCACCGCGTCCCGCTGACATGGCAGCAGGAAGTCGATCTGCTGCAGCGCGAGCTGGATCGGGCCTGGTCCAGCCTGAAGTTGGAGGAGGAGCGCAATCGCAATCTGCCGCCGCTGGTGGCGGCGAACACGCCGGAAGAATTCGCCGTGCTGACCGACAAGGCCGTGCGCCGGATGATGGCGTTCCTCGAGACCAGGGCGATCATGCCCATCAAGCCCAACATGGAGCCTGCGTTGCGCGCGCAGATGGGCGCGTTCGTGCCCGAGGCGGAGCGCAACTTCTTTGCTATTGGCCTGCACTACGACCCGCTGCCGCTCTACAGCCATTTCTACCACTGGTTCGAGCTGGCCCAGATACGCGACGAGCCGCACGCCAGCCCCATTCGCCGCGGACCATTGCTTTACAACATCTGGGACAGCCGGATGGAAGGCATGGCCACCGGCGTCGAAGAAATGTTCATGCATGCGGGCCTGTATGCAGACAGCCCGCGCTCGCGCGAGATCGTGTGGATCATGCTGGCGCAGCGCGCTGCTCGCGGATTGGGATCGCTGTACGCGCACGCCAATGAAATGACCATGGAGCAGGCGGGCCAGGTGCACGTGCGCTGGACGCCGCGGCAGTGGATGCAGCGCGAGCCGGAGTTGCTGAAATTCGAGCAGCACCTTTATCTGCGGCAACCGGGGTATGGCACCAGTTACGTGGTCGGCAAGTACCTGCTGGAACGCCTGCTCGCACGTGCCACGGAACAGAAAGAGGCAGCGGGGCAGCCGTTCGTGCTGCGTGATTTCTTCGAGCAGGTGAACGAGATTGGCTGCATACCGGTAACGCTGGTCGAGCAGGAAATGCTGGGCACCGAAAAAGCCGGGTCAGAAAAGCCGGGTCAGAGTCGACTTTTCTGAGCTTGCGTCGGGGACAAGGTTGGTCGCCGATAAAAGTCCACTCTGACCCGGCTTTTTCCGTTCTCGTCCGCCACGCTCGCGATCAACACTCCGGTTGCAACGCCTTGCACGAGCGCGGACTCGTTGTTTTGCAATGGCTTTGAACCGGGTGCGAGCAATCGCTGGTGGTGCGTGTGGGCGCGACCGCAACCAGCGGCCCGTACGCGCCGAGCGGAATCGTGACCGTCACCGACAATCGCGGCGGCAGTTGTAACTTGACGCTGTTGCCGGTCGCGACGCCGCCTGCCAGCAGCGAGGGCTCCTGCATCCTCGTCAACTCCGGCGCCGCGGGCCCGATCACCATCACCGCACCGCTGAGCACGTTCGGTTCCGCCTTCGGTATCGAAAACCCGGGTCAGAGTTCACTTTCTTCCGGGGCGAGTCCAGCGTCCTTCCGCGGGCGACCCATCTTCGCCAGTCCGCCTCGGCGACCTGGTTGTGCTTCGATGGTCGTCGCAGAACGCGTTCGCATGGAAGTTCGACCAGCGACCCCGGTTCCCGGCCTGCGAGCCGCTTGCGGCGGGGCTGAGCGCCGTGTTCAGTCCTTCGGGCGCTGCGCCGCGTTGTCCGAGACGTAATGCGACTCGGCGTTGTGCGCGATCGAGTCGTCGTAGTCGCCGGGGACGCCATTGCCACGCTTGTCGCGCAAGTGGTCGTGAACCTTCGCTCCGCGCGATGTCAGGTCGACGTTCCCGACCCTGTCTTCGATCCGCTTGTCATCCGAGGGCTGGTGCAGTCCGATCTTCTTGCCGCTCGCCGTGCCCGTGGATCGTGCGGTCGAACCGGTTGAGGTGTTGGAAGCATCGCTCATCGACAATCTCCTGAGTGGGATCCGGCAGCAGCGCGGCAGGCGCGCATGCGAAATTCCCGCCGGACCAACACCCTCGCACAGTGGCCGTGATCGCAATGCGATTTTGCCAGCCCGGCCCAGCTGCGAACCCCTCCCGACAAAGTGCGGGAGATCATGACGAGCAGCCTGC
>JBBQNY010000259.1:0-3299 GCA_038330365.1 Lysobacterales bacterium
CCCGACGGCCCGTTGCGCCCGGCCCGAGGCCACTTCCGGCCTGGGTGCCGCCGACACTGCACGACAGGCGCGAAGGATAACCGCGGTGGCGGCAGGCATACCGGCTGTGGGCCTGACGTTTGCACCCTGAGGTCGCCGTCGGCGCGTGAGTGCCTCATGCCTGCGCCCCGAAATAGAGGTCGGAGTCCGAAACAACGGTCGGAGTTTAGTTTCCCCAAACGGCTGAAGTTGGTCGAGCTCAACCGGTCGCGGTGAAGCCCATTCGAAGATGATCAACACCAGTTCGGCGCGCTGGCACAGATGCACCGCGGGGACGGCTGCCTGCAGCCGCCACTCGGGTTGCCGCACGGGGCTTGCTGCGCCAGCGGTCGGAGTACGTCGCGATCGCTGCGCATGATTGTTTCCGCAGCGTCCCAGCCTCACGCCGCGGCGGGAAGGGTCAGGGGCGAGCGAAAGCCCCTGACCTCGACTCCGCCTGCGTCACTCGACGTCGAGGAAGCTCCGCAGCTGTTCGCTGCGCGAGGGATGCCGCAGCTTGCGCAGCGCCTTGGCTTCGATCTGGCGAATGCGCTCGCGCGTGACATCGAACTGCTTGCCGACCTCTTCCAGCGTGTGATCGGTATTCATGTCGATGCCGAAGCGCATGCGCAGCACCTTGGCCTCGCGCGGCGTCAGGCCGCCGAGCACGTCGCGCACGGTCTCGGTGAGACCGGTGGTGGTGGCGGAATCGACCGGCGACTCGACGTTGGTGTCCTCGATGAAATCGCCGAGATGTGAATCCTCGTCGTCGCCGATGGGCGTCTCCATCGAGATCGGCTCCTTGGCGATCTTGAGCACCTTGCGGATCTTGTCTTCCGGCATCTCCATCTTGTCGGCGAGTTCTTCCGGCGTCGGCTCGCGGCCCATCTCCTGCAGCATCTGGCGCGAGATGCGGTTGAGCTTGTTGATGGTCTCGATCATGTGCACCGGGATACGAATGGTGCGCGCCTGATCGGCGATCGAACGCGTGATCGCCTGGCGGATCCACCACGTCGCATAGGTCGAGAACTTGTAGCCGCGGCGGTATTCGAACTTGTCGACCGCTTTCATCAGGCCGATGTTGCCCTCCTGGATGAGATCCAGGAACTGCAGGCCGCGATTGGTGTACTTCTTCGCGATCGAGATGACGAGACGCAGGTTTGCCTCCACCATTTCCTTCTTCGCGCGGCGGGCCTTGGCCTCACCGATCGACATCGCGCGGTTGATTTCCTTGATCTCGACCAGCGGCAGGCGCAGCACATGCTCCTGTCCGATCAGCTTCTCCTGCTCGCTCACGATCACGTCGCGCAGCAGCTTGAGCGTAGAGGCGTACTTGGTCTTGCGGCGGCCTTCGTTCTCGACCCAGCGCAGGTTGGATTCGTTGCCCGGGAAACTGCGGATGAACTCCTTGCGCGGCATCTTGCCGTGGCGAACTGCCATATCCATGATGTTGCGCTCGTGGCTGCGGATGGCGTTCACCACCTCACGCAGCTTCTTCACCATGCCGTCGATCATGATCGCGGGCAGCTTGAGCTTGAGGAATTCCTCGCCCATCTCGCGCCGCACCTTGAGCGTCTTGCGATCGGCGTGACCGCACTTCGTGTCGGTCTTCTGGAACTTGTCGTAGTAGTCGCGGATGAGATTCATGCGCCGCGCGACTTCGAGCGGATCGGGGCCGGTGTCGGGCACCGACTCCTCCTCTTCCTCCGCTTCTTCCTCGACGATCTTGCCATCCTTGCCCTTCACGGGCTTGGCGCTCTTTTCCGGAATGACCTTGGGCGGCGGCGGCGGTGGCGGTTCGATGTCGGTGAAGCCGACGAGGAACTCGCTCATGCGCTTCTTGCCGTCGAGATGCTGCTCGTACTCCTCGAGCAGGATGGTCATCGACCAGGGAAACTGCGCCAGCGCCATCTGCACCTGGTTGAGGCCTTCCTCGATACGCTTGGCAATCGCGATCTCGCCCTCGCGGGTCAGCAACTCGACCGTGCCCATCTCGCGCATGTACATGCGCACGGGATCGGTGGTGCGGCCCATCTCCTCCACGGCCGACAGCGCCGCGACGGCTTCCTCGGTCGCGGTCTCGTCGTCGGTGGCGGTGTTGCCGTCCTGCAGCAGCAGGGTCTCGGCGTCGGGGGTTTCTTCATGGACAGTGATGCCCATGTCGTTGATCATGCTGATGATGTCTTCGATCTGCTCGGGATCGACGATGTCGTCCGGAAGGTGATCGTTGACTTCGGCAAAGGTCAGGTAACCCTGCTCCTTGCCCTTCACGATCAGGAGCTTGATGTCGGATACCTGCTGGAGCTTTTTCTCTGGGGCAGCGGCCATGAAATCTTCAATTCGGGGTCGAGTCCGCCAGTGTAGGCGGGGTGTCAAGGGTGAGGGTCAGCGCTCGCGCGGCACGGCCGCGCGCTGACCCGAACGCACGGCGATGGATGGGCGGGCCGGATTGCCGCCGCAAGGATGCCTGCTTGCCCCAACCCGCTTTCCCCCTTCTCCCCTTGGGAGACGACAGCTGCAGGAGCAGCTGCGAACGCCGCAGGCCCGCAGGGCGCACCGCAGGGATGTGGTGCGTAAGGTGGCGCGGAGCGCCGGATGAGGGTGCGAGGCTAGTGCGATGTCCCGGTTGCAGCCTGGAGTCAGAACCTGCCGCGCGGCGCAGGCGAGGAGAGTCTTCCGGTTCAGAGCGAAATGAAGATCAAGATCAAGTGCAACAGCTTTCGCCTGCGGCGAGTCACTTTCTCTTGGCCGCCAAGAGAAAGTAACCAAAGAGAAGGCGGCCCCGTGCTCGCGCCCCCTCGCCGTGCGTTGCACGGCGAGGGGTACACGTCGAGCGCCCGGGCGCCGGCGATCGCACATCCCTGTGCGAGCGCCGTCGTCGCGCTCATCCATGAGCGCGACCCTGCGGGCCTTTGCGGTCGCTCGCCGCCGCTCCGCAAATGGGGAGGGTGAAGCGGAGAGGCGAAGGGCGCCGCGCCACTGGCGCGCGCGGACCCGCACGCCCGGCCATGGATGGCCGGGCCGGGCGGGACGCCGGGCGCAGGGATGCCCGCTTGCCTCGCGTCACAAAGAAGGTGCTCACGCGTTCCCGATTCGGTTTGGGCGGCGAAGGCTGGTGATCTTCCTCGCGAGGCGTCAAAAACGAGCAACTCGACTCATGACTCCAGCAGGAAGGTCACCGGTCCGTCGTTGACACTCTCGACCAGCATGTGGGCGCCGAAGCGCCCGCTCGCGACTTGGGGCCAGCGGTTGCGCGCCAGCGTCAGCAGTCCGGCGAACAG
>JBBQNY010000260.1:0-3290 GCA_038330365.1 Lysobacterales bacterium
GCGACCAGTTCGGGAACGTCCTTGACCATGACGCCGCGCGAGCGTTTGGCCGGCGGTTCGTGCAGGCTCACCTCGAGGGTGTCGCCCGAATCCACCCCAAGCTCGTCGAACGCCAGGGTTTCGAGCGGTTTGCTCTTGGCCTTCATGATGTCCGGAAGCTTGATGAAACGCGGCTGGTTGAGGCGAAGATCGGTGGTCACAACGGCAGGCAAATCGACTTCGAGCGTCTCGAGACCGGCATCGACCTCGCGGGTCACGGTGGCGACCTTGCCATCGATCTCGAGCTTCGAGGCGAACGTCGCCTGTGGGCGGCCCCAGAGCGTCGCCAGCATCTGTCCCGTCTGATTGCAGTCATCGTCGATGGCCTGCTTGCCCAGGATGACAAGATCGGGCTGCTCCTTTTCGATCAGCTTGAGGAACACGCGCGCGGCCGTCAGCGGTTGCACCGCGCGGTCCACGACCACGTGCAAGGCGCGATTTGCGCCCATGGCGAGGCCGGTGCGCAGGTGCGCCTGGCAATCGGCCGGACCGATGGTCGCCACGATCACCTCGGTGGCGATGCCCTTGTCGCGCAGACGCAGCGCTTCTTCGAGCGCAATCTCGTCAAACGGGTTGGCCGACAGCTTGACGCCATCGGTAACCACGCCGGAGCCGTCGGGCTTGACCTGGACGCGGACGTTGTAGTCCACAACCCGCTTGTAACCCACCAGAATTTTCATCGTGCACCTTCAGCCATCACGGAAACTCCTCGGCAAAGCGTGGATTCTAGCGGCTGCACATGGCGGGGCCCTGGGGACTGTCAGAGCCGGGCCCCGATGGCAGCCACGAAGCGGTCGGCGCTGCCGTCTCCGTGCGCAAAGAACAGCGACGGCTCGACCGTCTCGAGTTCCAGCACGCACGGCAGCCCGCACTCGTCCTGCAGCAGGTCGACCCGGATATAGGCAAGCGGCGCATGTGCGGCAAAGCGCGTGCCCACCGCCGTGACCACGCGCTCGCCGAGGGCGTGCTCCGCGGGTGATGGCACGCGCGCGCTGATGGCTTCGGTCGCAAACAGGGGATCGCTGGTCCCGTTACCGCGGGGCAGCAGCGGCCCCTTGCGGATGGCGTGGCTGAATTCGTGATCGATGTAGATCAGCGCAGTTTCGCCATGCTCATCGACGCGGCCGAGGTAGGGCTGCATGAGTACGCTGCGACCCTCTTCAAGCAGTGCGGCGGCGTGGGTGTTGGCTGCGTCGGTTTCCGCGCGCCCGAACCGGCGTGCATCGCGCGATCCGGCACCGACGGCCGGCTTCACCACGAACTCCATCGCCTGTGCATGCGTCGCCAGAAAGAGCGCGAGGCCCGCGCCCGCGGGATCGCCCGGCTCCAGAAACATGGACGGAACGCAGTCGATACCGGCTTGCATAAGATCGGCCAGATAGTGCTTGTCGGTGTTCCAGCGCACGACGTCGAGTGGATTGATGAGGCGCGTCTGCGCGGCGCAGTTCCCGCACCAATCGAGGAACTCTGCGAGCCGATCGGTGTAGTCCCACGGCGAGCGCAGTACGGCCGCATCAAAAACACTGAAATCGCATGCGGCCGCATTCCAGCTCAGCACCTCCGCGTCGACACCCGCACGTGTGCACGCATCCAGCAGAAAGGGCATGTCCTCGTCGCGGGCGAGGGCGGCATCAGCCGTGATGAGCGCTATTCGGGGCATGGGAAAATCCTGGGTGCATCGGGCGAAAAATCGTTGGCACACAGGATGGGCAGGCGGAACCGTGGCCCGGCTTCGCGGGCTCGGGGTACACTCGACCACGCCTTGATGTGCGGACCAGGATCATGCCAGACGGAAACAAGCCGAAGAGCAAAGTCTTTGCGAATGCAGCCAGCGCGCTGGCAGGTGTGGTCGCGGATGGGCAGACACTTGCCGTCGGCGGCTTTGGCCTCTGCGGCATTCCCGAGGCACTGATCGCAGCCTTGCGGGACAGCGGAGTGAAGGATCTCACCGTGATCTCAAACAACGCCGGCGTCGATGGTTTCGGCCTCGGCCAGCTGCTCAGCACGCGCCAGATCCGCAAGATGATTTCGTCCTACGTGGGTGAGAACAAGGAGTTCGAGCGGCAGTATCTCGGCGGCGAGCTCGAACTCGAATTCAATCCGCAGGGCACGCTCGCCGAGCGCCTGCGCGCCGGTGGTGCCGGCATCGCGGCATTTTTCACGCGCACCGGCTTTGGCACGATTGTCGCCGAGGGCAAGGAGACGCGCGAATTCGATGGTCACCAGTACGTGCTGGAAACGGCACTGCACGCGGACGTGTCGCTGGTGAAGGCCTGGCGCGCGGACGCTTCGGGGAACCTGCAGTTCCGCAAGACGGCGCGCAACTTCAATCCGGCTGTCGCCATGGCGGGCAAGGTATGCATTGTCGAAGTCGAGGAACTGGTGGAGGTCGGCGCCATCGATCCGGACCAGGTGCATCTGGCGGGCATCTTCGTTGATCGCATCGTGGTCAACGCCACGCCGGAGAAGCGCATCGAGCAGCGCACGGTCCGCACCTGATGCACTGCGCGCGCCACCGGCAGCAGCGCGCTGCGCGGCGGCCGGCAAGGATCGGTCGCGGCACCGGAACAACGTAGCAACGCACCACTGGATCCGATCACTTCAACGGCACCCTCGAAACGACGGGTGCCGGGCTCAAGGGAGAACCCACGCATGGCATGGTCACGTGACGAGATGGCGCAGCGCGCCGCGCAGGAACTCACCGATGGCGCCTATGTCAACCTGGGCATCGGTTTGCCGACGCTGGTCGCCAACCACATCCCCGAAGGCATGGATGTGTGGCTGCAGTCGGAAAATGGATTGCTCGGCATCGGACCTTTTCCCACCGAGGATGAAGTCGACGCCGATCTCATCAACGCCGGCAAGCAGACGGTGACTGCGCGCGTGGGTGCCAGCTATTTCGGCAGCCACGACTCGTTTGCGATGATCCGGGGCGGCCACATCGACCTCGCGATCCTGGGCGCGATGCAGGTCACCGGCGGAGGCGATCTCGCCAACTGGATGGTGCCGGGCAAGATGGTCAAGGGCATGGGCGGCGCGATGGATCTGGTTGCCGGCGTCAAGCGCGTGGTGGTGCTGATGGAGCACAGTGCGAAGTCGGGCGAACACAAGATCGTGCCCGAGTGCACCTTGCCGCTCACGGGCGTCGCTGTCGTCGATCGCATCATCACCGAGCTTGGCGTGTTCGACATCGAAGCCGATGGCCTGCATGTCGTCGAGTCCGCCCCCGGCGTCACGCCCGACGAGCTCCG
>JBBQNY010000261.1:0-3283 GCA_038330365.1 Lysobacterales bacterium
TCGTATCACCGTCGAAGACTGCCTCGATGTAGTCGGCAATCGCTTTGAACTCGTGCTGATGGCGACGCGCCGCGCCCGCCAGCTGGCGAACGGTGCCGAGCCCCTGGTGGAGGCCGGCAACGACAAGCCGACCGTGATGGCACTGCGTGAGATCGCCTCGCGCCGCCTCGACATCAAGTACATCGACGAGGTGGACCGCCAGGAGCGCGAGCGCTCCGAGCGTGAGGCGCTCGAATGGGCCGCTGCAGCCGCCCTCGTCGACGACGACCTTTCCAAGGTGGGCGAGGACTGATTCGACCGCCGGTTGCGACCGGCGCCGGCAAGGCTCATCCCCAGCAGGGTGGAGTCGAGCTGAAGGAAGTCGTTTCTGCGGATGGCCGCGACGGTCCCGTCCGTGCGGTTCCGCTTCAGCGCATTCCCGTTATTCTCGACCGGTGACCGCGGATTCCCTGCGGTGGGATCCGCCGCCGGGCCATGCGATGTCGATGTAAATCTGACTGTGCTGTCGCCGCCGATGCCCTCGTGCGTCTTGCGTTGCCGACGTGTGCGCGCTGCGGAGCTGGCCGGACTTGCCCTGCGTCTGTGCGGTGTGAACCCCGGTTGTCGCGCGCATGAGCGGCGAAGTCGCCCTCGAGCGCCGGCTGCCTGACGCCGAAGAGCGCGCCCTCGTGGATGCTGCGCTGGCGACGTTGCAGCGCAAACTCGCGAGCTATCTTCCCGAGGAATCCGTCCAGCGCGTTGTTGCGGCGTTCCGTCGAGCCGAGTCGGCCCATGAAGGGCAGGTGCGTCGCTCCGGCGAGCCCTACATCACGCATCCGCTTTCTGTGGCCGCCATCCTTGCGGACATGCGGCTCGACGCCGAGGCCGTGATCGCGGCTTTGCTGCACGACACGCTCGAGGACACCGTGCTGACGCACGACGAGCTCGCCGGAGAGTTCGGTGAGGACGTGGCGGAACTGGTGGACGGGGTCACCAAGCTCGACAAGCTCAACTTCGGCAGCCGCGCCGAAGCGACGGCAGAAAGCTTCCGCAAGATGCTGCTGGCGATGGCGCGAGATCTGCGCGTCATCCTGATCAAGCTCGCGGACCGCCTGCACAACATGCGCACGCTCGACGCCATGAGTCCCGAGTCGCGCCGTCGCGTCGCGCGGGAAACGCTCGAGATCTACGCGCCGATCGCGCACCGCCTGGGCATGAACGCCGTGCGCAGCGAGTTGTCGGATCTTGGCTTCGCGGCCTTGCATCCTTGGCGGCATCGCGTGCTCAAGGCGCGGCTGGGCGCGCTTTACGGTGATCGCCGCGTCCACATGACGACGATCGAGGAGACCCTGTCCGCGCGGCTGGAACGCGAAGGCATTCCAGCCCGCGTCATTGGGCGCATCAAGTCGCCCTACAGCACGTACCGGAAGATGCGTACCGAGCACAAGGCGCTCGAGCAGATCATGGACGTTTACGGCATGCGCGTGATCGTTGCCGAAGTGATGCAGTGCTATTCGGCACTCGGCGCCCTGCACGCGCTCTACAAGCCTCTCGACCAGCGCTTCCGGGATTTCATCGCGATTCCGAAGGCCAACGGCTACCAGTCGCTGCACACCACCCTGTTTGGTCCGACCGGATCGCCGCTGGAAGTGCAGATCCGGACCGAGGACATGCACATGCTGGCGGAGCGCGGAGTGGCCGCGCACTGGTCGTACAAGACCGGAAGCTCGCCGGCAAATGCCTCCCAGGCGCGCGCGGTGCAATGGCTGTCGGGGCTGCTCGATGCGCAGAGCGCGTCGGCATCGCCCATCGAGTTCGTCGAGAACGTCAAGATCGATCTGTTCCCGGACGAGGTCTACCTGTTTTCGCCCAAGGGCGACATCCTCGCGCTGCCCCGCAATGCGACTGCGCTCGATTTCGCCTACGCGGTGCATACGCAGATCGGCGATCACGCCGTCGCCGCGCGCGTGGATCGCAAGCTTGTACCGCTGCGCACGCGCCTGGCTAGTGGGCAGACTGTCGAGATCATCACGGCACCGAGCGTAGTGCCCAATCCAACCTGGCTCGAGTTCGTAGTGACGGCGAAGGCGCGCACCGCGATCCGCCACCACTTCAAGAAGCTGCAGTACGAGGACGCCGTGCAGCTCGGTCATCGCATGCTCGACCGGGCACTGGCGCAGAGTGGCCATGGACTGGAAAGTATCGGCACCGATGTGCTGGATCGCTTTCTCGCCGAGCACAAGCTGCGCCGCCTGGAAGAACTGCTGGAGGATCTCGCGCTCGGCGAACGCATGCCCCAGCAGGTGGCGAACCAGCTGTTGCAGGATGCGGCGGCGCCCCTGTCGTCATCGCCGCGTGCGAGCGAGCAGATTCTCATTTCGGGTCTTGAGCGCGGCGTTTTCACCTTCGCGAAATGCTGCCATCCCGTTCCAGGCGACGACATCGTGGGCTATCTCAGCGCCGGCAAGGGTGTGGTCGTGCATCGCGAGGAATGCCCCAACGTGCCGGAGTTCCGCAAGCAGCCCGACCGCTGCGTGGAGATGGGTTGGGAGCGCAAGGTCGAGGGCGAGTTCCGTACCCTGCTGCGGGCCATTGTCGACAACCGACCGGGGGTGCTCGCACAGGTCGCCGCGGCCATCGCGGAAGCCGATTCGAACATTGAGAACGTGGAGTACCAGGAACGCGATGCGTCCAGCGCGGCGTTGCTGTTCACGCTGGAAGTGCGCGACCTGAAGCATCTCACGGAGGTTCGTCGCCGCATGCAGCGTTCGCCGGTTGTGCACGCGGTCAACCGGTTCATGGGGTGAGGCGCCGCGCTTGCGCGCCACTGCCGCGCGCTGCGCCTCACGCCCGGCCATGGATGGCCGGGCCGGATTGCCGCCGCAGGGACGCCTGCTTGCCCCAACCCGCTTTCCCCCTTCTCCCTGTGGGAGACGACAGCTGCAGGAGCAGCTGCGAACGCCGCAGGCGGCCCGCAGGGCGCACCAAAAGGATGTGGTGCGTAACGTGGCGCTTAGCGCCGGATGAGGGTGCGAGGCTAGTGCGATGTTTCGGTTGCAGCCTTGGGTCAGAACCTGCCGCGCTGCGCAGGCGAGGAGAGTCTTCCGGTTCAGGGCGAAATGAAGATCAAGATCAAGATCAAGATCAAGATCAAGTGCAAAAGCTTTCGCCTGCGGCGAGTCACTTTCTCTTGATCGCGCAAGAGAAAGTAACCAAAGAGAGACGCGCCCCGTGCTCGCGCCCCGTCGCCGTGCTTTGCACGACGCCGGGTACACGTCGAGCGCCCTGGCGCCGGCGATCGCAC
>JBBQNY010000262.1:0-3249 GCA_038330365.1 Lysobacterales bacterium
TCCTCGGCAAAGAGTCAATTGGGGTTTGAACAACCCCCGAAACTTTGAAAGTCCGCCCATTCCTTAGTCTTCGTGGAAATCAACTTCCGGCGGATAGGGAGGGTGCGCGCTCAGGGCATCATTGGTGCGGAGGAGTGCGGCTACGCGCAGTTCCTGCGCTTCAGCGAGGAGTGGAGCGTGCGAACCTAGCGCCGGCTCACAACACGACGCAATGCGTCCCATGCGCGGCGCCACAGTGATGCTTCCCACGCCATCAGGCGCGCAACCCATTCGGGCATGCCGGCCTTCTCGGCGGACTCGAGTGCCGCACGGGCTGCGTCGGGTTCGCTTCGAAAGGCGGCGCGATACACCATCGCGACGAGCTTGATCTCGATGACCAGCAACACGCCCAGTCCTATGTAGCGGGCGAAACCCACCGTGCTCAGCAACTGGTGATGCTGGTCGGGAACGATGTGCCCGGCAATCCACATGCCGAGGCAGGCAAGTGCGACGGCCCGCAACAACGCGGCCTTGCCCCGGGCGCGATAACACCAGAGGTAGAGCGCAGGAATCACGACGCAGAGGTCGAAGAGCAGGCCCGCCTCGAGCAGCGAAGGGTTCGACCAGTCATCGAGCGCGATGGCAGCGCCATCGGCGATCGCAACGGCAGCAGCGGCCAGGACGAACCAGTGCGATCGCAAGGAAATCAGACGCTGGCCTGCAGTTGTAGACATCGTGCCCCCAAGGCAGTGAACGGATGCGTCGACCATGCGGCGAGGCAGCAACGGCGCGACTTGCCCACATTCTCGCCGAAAAGTCACGATGCCTCCAACGAACCACGTTGGTACGCCTACCGTGAAGTCGCCACGCGGTCGGCGCTGCGCAGCAGCAGGATGCCGATCCAGGCGAACCACAGGATCTGGCCGAGGCCAAAGACGACGCCGAGCCCGGCAAGCGCAGGCACGAGCGTGAGGATGCCGGCGATGCCCACGACGAATCCCAGGGAGTCGAGCATCCTCGGGAATACGCGGGATCGGAACGAGGCCGCGCTGACGAGAAGTACCCAGATTCCCCCGACGATCTCGACACCGCCTCCGAGCCTGTCATGTACCGCGCCGATAGCCACCCAGGCACTCGCGGCTTGCGTCACATCCACCGCATGAAGGTTCGCCACGACGTCGACCCCGACATTTGCGACCATTCCGCTGGCAATGACGAGGCCCGACCACACAAGCCCGAATGCCGTCGCGACTTTCATCAAGTCGGCCGACCTCATCTGCAAGCGTTCGTGCAGGGCCACGGCCAGGACCACGAGGACGACGCCGAACGCCACGTAGATGGCAGTGTTCAACATCTGGAAGGCGGCCTTCCGCTCGAGCGTGTAGACCAGCTTCTGCGCCGAACTCCACGCTTCCGTGTCGCCGGGATTGAGCAACGTGGCCATGACGACGAAGCCGGCTATATAGATCGAGGCTTCGACCAGGGCAGCGATGCCGCCAGCCTTCTGCAGATTCATCATCGGGGCCGCAGTCCTTGTCCGCAACGATGTCATTAGGCGACCGATCCCGCATCCGTCCAAGTGCCATTCGTTGGACGCGTGCTTCCTCCGCGATCGCCACAATGCGCGAACGTTTCCTCAGTCGCCAATCCCGCGAGGTAGCGCCAAACCCGATGCGCCGGCAGCGACTTTGCGCACACTCAGGATCGCGGCCGCAGACAGCGAACGACGCGCGAACATGGCCGGCACCTTGCCGCCGACATCCGTCAGCGAGACATACGTAAGCCGGGTATCGGCACCGGTCGGGGTCATGACCCACTCGCCGCGCGAGCGCAGGGGCACGCAGGCGACCGCAGGCTTGCTTCCGAGATACTTGAGCGACGTGAACTTCACCCGGATCACTCCGCCGGCATGGGCTTCGCGCTCGAAGCGCATGGAGTAGCAGCGCTCGCTGACTACGGACGTGCTGAGCACATCCGACCAGAGCGTCCGTTCACGGCCGCGCTCGATGAAGGTGCGCTGGATGTTCTTGTTCTTTTCATCGAGGTACTTTCCGAACAGGTAGTCGGCAATGGTGTCAGGCGATGCCTTGAGCGTCGTGCTGACGCGCAGCTCGTCGAACCGTTCGCCGGCAAGGGTCCGGGTTTCCATTCGGATGCCCGCCTTGTCGGAGGCGATCCGCCATTCCTGCGCTTGCGCCGCGCCTGTCAGCAGCGCCATTGCCGACAGCAGAACTCCGCAGACGATGTGCCGCCCGGGTCGACCCGGCTCGACCGATGCCAGCGCCGAAGAATGCCCGCAAGATCGATTCACCGGAACAGCCTCCTGAGTTTGTGCAATCCCGTTTCCGCACATGGACGGGATCACCTCGAAGACTAGTCGTCGTCGTGGTCAGCGCCATGACACACAGGCGCGCCCGATCGCCCGCACAGCACCTCGCGCGCGCGTAAGTCCTTGTGTGATGCCGCTAGAGGGGCGCTCGAAACCCTGTCGCTGTCCTTTGCGTCCGGTGTGCTGACCTGGCCGGGCAGCGCGTTGTTCCTGCGCGCTCGAAACGGCCGCAACCATAATCTGCGACAACGCCTCTACGAAGCCCGGGGAGGTTCTCAGTCGCACCTACGGCCTCACGCACCACCGCCGCAAGACCCTGCTGCGCCGCGTGCAACTGATGTTGCGCGTCGTCATCCTGCCGGCCCAGCCGAAAGCGCGCAGGCCCGTGCTGTGCTGGCGTTGCGGCCAGCCGATGCGAATTCGTGTGATCCCACGGGCATTCCGCATCGACGTGGAAACCGACAGCCCCGCCCAAGCAAACGGGAGCGCCACGGTGTAGACCACCCGCCCGCGCCGGCAGCAAAACACGCCTAGTGACAGGCGCGAAATCGCCTGTGCCTGATTCGGGAAAAACCCGCGGCAATCGGCTAGGACCAAACGCAAATCCACCCGGCACTCGCCGGTCTCACGCTCAGGAGGTTGAACCCAGACCCGTCACACCAGCCGCCGCCATCGCGGTGCCAAGAGCCGAAAAACTCTTTCCTATAAGTATGTCGAACACCCACCACAGGGCTTGTTCAACAATCGGATCAGATCGCGGCTGCGCGCGATCTACCCTTACACGTTAGGCGGCGCTGCAGCGCGCAACCGCCGCCAGAATGAAACCACCAGTCACCAGCAAAGCCAAGCCGACCAAGACGATTCCTATTGTTCAATCAAGCGGCGATCCATCCGCCATCGATCATATGAATTGCGCCGGTGCAGTAGCTTGATTCGTCGCT
>JBBQNY010000263.1:0-3228 GCA_038330365.1 Lysobacterales bacterium
CGGCCGCACCGCAGCATTCGGCGGCGACTGTGGCGGCGACAATCCCGCGGGTGGCAGGATGAAGGGACGGGCGCGATTGGTCTTGTCCTGCTCGCCAACCTGGCCGGCGAAGTGCACAAAGCCATTGCCGCCGAGCGGGAAGCCCGCATCGCCGGAAAGTTGATATTGCTCGCCGTCGCCCGCGCTGAACTGCCCGGCCTGCAGCGATACACCGCCACCCTGATCGTCGCCCTTGAGCACGATGTTGATGACACCCGCAATCGCATCCGAGCCGTACTGGGCCGACGCGCCATCGCGCAATACTTCCACGCGCTCGATCGAGGCGATCGGGATCGCATTGAGATCGACCGGCGAGGAGCCGCGGCCCTGCGTACCGTTGATGTTGATGAGCGCGGTGGTGTGTCGGCGCTTGCCGTTGATGAGGATCAGAACCTGATCGGGGGCCAGGCCCCGCAGCTGGGCGGGACGCACCGCCACGGTCGCGTCGGAGATGGTCGGCCGCGGAAAGTTGAGCGACGGCAGCGCACGCGACAAGGCGGTCGCGAGTTCCACGGTGCCGGTGGCTGCCAGCGTTTCGGGCGTGATGATGTCGATGGGGGCGGTCGACTCGGCCACGGTGCGATCGCTGACGCGCGTGCCGGTGACAATCACTGTTTCGAGTTCGGTCTTCTTGTCGTCGTTCGACGAGGGCGCGGTCTGCGCAAAGGCGACGGGCGCCGCGAGCGCGATCAAGATGGCCAGGCGCAACGGATTGAGCTGCATTCAGATTCCCCAGAAGGACCGCAACCGCGGACAGTTCCCCAGATAGCCCTCTTGCGGGGGCAAGTCAAACACAATTTTCACAACTTCCGTTCACCTTTCCGGAAGTGCGGGAACCGCGTCACGACCGCAATGCTCGATAGAGTCGATGCGACGCGAATACCGGACCTCTCGGCACACGCCTCACCGAAGGCGCGCATGGAAATCGTCGGCTCTGCACGGACGGCAAGGTTGCGCGATGAGCAATCCGGCGCTGAGCTATCGTGTGTTCTTTCCGCCTGGAACCTTCGACATGCATCTCCTGAAATCGGTGGCCGCGTCGGTTCTGGTGCTCGGTCTGGCGTGGAGCCCTGGCGCTGCGGCGGATGATGCAGCCACTCATGCAGCGCTCGCTGCAGACGTTTCCAGCTCGACCAGAAATCTACCCGCCGATTTCGAGGCGAACATGGACGCCTTCGCCGCACGGGGCCTGTCCGACTGGAAGGTTCCCGGGTTCTCCGTTGCCGTGATCGAGAACGGTCGCGTCGTGTACGTGCGGGGCTTCGGAGAACGTGAGCTCGGTGGCAGCGAGTCCGACCCGGTCGACGCCGACACGCTGTTCGGGATCATGTCCACGACCAAGGCGATGACGACTGTCGCGCTGGCGATGCTCGTCGACGAGGGCAAGCTCGGCTGGGACGATCCGGTCACGCGCCATCTGCCGTGGTTCGCTCTCGGCGACAGCTACGCGACGCGCGCGCTCACCGTGCGCGACCTGCTGCGCCACAACGCCGGCGTGCCGAACGCAGACTGGCTCTGGGTCCGGGGTGACATGGACACGCGGGAAATCCTCGGGCGTCTGCGCGAGCTGCCGGCCGGGTATTCCATGCGCGACGGCTTCGTCTACCAGAACCTCATGTATCAGGTCGCTGGCGAAATCGTCACGACCGTCTCGGGCATGCCCTGGGAACGCTTCATCCAGACGCGGATCTTCGAGCCGCTCGGCATGACGCGCAGCTACGCGACATTGGGCGCCATGCGCGCCGCCAACCCCGGCAACGTGTCGTCGGCGCATTTCGAGATCGACGGGCGCACTCGCCGGATCGAGGAAGTGCCGGTCGATCCGGTGCCCGCCGCAGGCTCGGTGTGGTCGACCGCGCGCGACATGGCCCGCTGGACACAGTTTCTGCTGGCTGGCGGCGCGGTCGACGGACGCGCGCTGGTGAAGCCCGAAACCTTTCTCGAACTCATGCACAGCCAGAGCATCGTCCCCGCCGCCGAGTTCTATCCGACCAAGGCGTTGACGCAGCCGCACTTCACGACCTATGGCCTTGGCTGGTTCCTGCAGGACTATCGCGGCGAGTTCGTCGCCATGCACACGGGCAGCATGGACGGTCGCACTGCCATCATCGGCCTGCTTCCGGATCGTCACTTCGGCATCGTCGTGCTCGGCAACCTTGATCACGCCGAGTTCCGGCACGCCCTGATGTGGCACGCATTCGACAGTGCCATCGGGGGTGGCACGCGCGACTGGAACGCCGAGCTGCTCAAGCTCTACGGCGATGCGAAGCGCAAAGGCAAGGCCGCCGAAGCAGATTCCAGGGCCGCACGCGTTGCCGGCACCCGCCCGAGCAAATCGCTCCATGCCTACACCGGCACCTACAGCCACCCGGTCTGGGGCGAGGTGGTGATCAGCCAGAACGGCGACACACTCGCTTTCCGTGCGGGCACCGCGCCGCAGGCGCGTGGACCAATGCGCCATTGGCATTACGACACGTTCGAGATCGTGCCGGGGGATAGCCGCTCCGGCACGTGGCCCGCGAGCTTCGCCCTTGACGCCAGTGGCCACGTCGCGACGCTCACGCTGTTTGGCGACGACGGCTACCGCTTCACCCGCGAGCCCGCGGCGCCGGGCGGGGACCCGTAAAAAACCGCGAGCTGGCGAAATCGCGCGGAAACCCGGCAGGCGTCCTTCACGGTGCTTTTCGTAGGAGCTTCCACCCCGACTTCGTCGGCGCGCTGTCGCGTAGCAAACAGGGTGCGGGTATTGCGGGACTGTGCGCGGTGATCCGGACTGCAATTCGAGGCAAGCATGCGTCCATGCGGCGGTAATCCGGCCCGGCCATCCATGGCCGTGCGTTCGAGACAGCGCGCGGCAGGGCCGCGCAAGCGCTGCCTCTCACCCCTGCGGGCCGCCTGCGGCGTTCGCAGCTGCTCCTGCAGCTGCAGTCTCCCACGGGGAGAAGGGAAGAGCGCAGGGTCGCCGCCGAGCACTCCCCTCTCCAGTGGGAGAGGGGCTGGGGGTGAGGGTGCGAGTCCCCGCGTCATGGTGGATCGCGCCAATCACGAGCCGGAACGCCCGTCTCACGGCAAAAATAGACGCGCCAACTCAATCGCCTATTTCTTGTTTGCTGAGAGCGACGCCGTCGCGAAGGCGGCATGCCAGTCCGTGCACAGTGGTTCGATCAGTCATTGCGCCTTCGCGCCTGC
>JBBQNY010000264.1:0-3206 GCA_038330365.1 Lysobacterales bacterium
GTAGGAGCGCGCTAGCGCGCGATGGCGCCATGCACGTTCTTGCCGCGCGCTCCGTTCCACCATGACGCCATCGCGCGCAAGCACGCTCCTACAAAAGCCGCGTGGCTGTGGTGGTATGGCGTGATATCTGCCCGTCGAGAAGTGGTTGTCGTGGACACCCGCACCATTGACCACGCGCGTCGAGGTCCGGGATCGTGCTAACGCCAGAGTTCTGCGTGCGGCCGGTGACCTGAGCCATCCAGGCGACGCGTCGCCCCCGCGCACCGGGGTAGTGATGAAAATCAGCCACGGTCGAACTCCGCGCGTGCCGGCCCTACGCAATGCATGTCCCGCGCTGTCGTAGGAGCGCGCTAGCGCGCGATGGCGTCATGCACGTCCTTGCCGCGCGCTCCGTTCCACCATGATGCCATCGCGCGCGAGCGCGCGCCTACGAGTGCCGCAGGGAATCGATTGCGACCAGGAAAAATCCTTGCAGAATCCACGACGAACGGATTTGCCAGGCATATCAGTGCCAGCGCGCCGATGAGTACGTCGATCCTACTGCCGAAGGGCTTTGGCGTGGTGGGCGACGTGTTCGCCGATGAAGGTGGCGATGAAGTAGTAGCTGTGGTCGTAGCCTTCGCGCAGTCGGAGGTGGAGCGGATGTCTTGCCGCTTCGCACGCTTCGCGCAATAGTTCGGGCCGTAGCTGGTCGGACAGGAACTCGTCATGCGTGCCCTGATCGATCAACAGCGGTAGTCGCTCCCTGGCCGTGCGCACCAGCTCGACTGCGTCCCACTCGCGCCAGGCTGCGCGGTCATCTCCCAGATATTCACCAAAGACTTTTTCGCCCCAGGGCACGCGGCTCGGCGCAACGATGGGAGAGAAAGCCGAGACGCTGCGGTAGCGGCCCGGGTTGCGGAGCGCGACGATGAGTGCGCCGTGACCACCCATCGAGTGCCCGCTGATCGATCGCGCATCGTTGCAATTGAAATGTTCCTCGACAAGCGCTGGCAGTTCCTGCGCGACGTAATCGAACATGCGGTAGTGCGCGGACCACGGCGCCTGTGTTGCGTTGACGTAAAAGCCCGCGCCGAGGCCGATGTCGAAGCCTTCCGCGTCAGCCACGCCTTCCCCACGCGGACTCGTGTCGGGTGCTACCAGGATGAGGCCATGTTCCGCTGCGAAGCGCTGCGCCCCGGACTTGCCGATGAAGTTCTGCTCGGTGCACGTCAGCCCCGATAGCCAGTACAGCACCGGGCACGCGCCGCCGTCAGTTTGCGGCGGCAGATACACGCCGAAGCGCATTCGACAATCGAGCGCTTGCGAGTCGTGCTCCCAGACCTGCTGCCGTCCGCCAAAACTCCCGTGATCTTCCAGCTTGCGCATATTCGTCCCGTTGTTTCGGACTATTAATGATCGTGGTCGGACTGGTCGCAGCCAGTCAAGGGGGATGTGTTCCCAGTTAATTCGTCTTCCCGCGGTGCGCGTTTCGCGTGAGTCGAAAAATGCGTCAAAGCGCCGCCGGCGGTGCGGACTTCAGAAGCGGATGACGGTGCGGATGGATTCGCCGCTGTGCATCAGGTCGAAGGCTTCGTTGATGCGCTCGAGCGGCAACTCGTGCGTGATGAAGGGATCCAGATCTATCTCGCCGCGCATCGCCTGTTCCACCATGCCGGGAAGCTGGGTGCGGCCCTTGACGCCACCAAACGCGGAGCCGCGCCACACGCGACCGGTCACGAGTTGGAACGGGCGCGTCGAAATTTCCTGTCCCGCGCCCGCGACGCCGATGATGATGCTCTCGCCCCAGCCCTTGTGGCAGCACTCGAGCGCTGCGCGCATCACGCCGACATTGCCGATGCACTCGAAACTGTAGTCGACGCCGCCGTCCGTCATCTCCACGATGACTTCCTGGACAGGCCGCGGGTCGGCGCGCGGGTCGATGCAGTCAGTCGCACCCATGGCGCGCGCCAGCTCGAATTTTGCGGGATTGGTGTCGACGGCGAGGATACGCCCGGCCTTCGCCTGCACGGCGCCCTGGATAACCGCGAGTCCGATTCCGCCGAGGCCGAACACGGCGACACTGTCGCCCTCCTCTACGCCGGCCGTATTGTGCACGGCACCGATGCCGGTGGTGACGCCGCATCCGAGCAGGCAGACCTTTTCCAGCGGCGCGTTGCGGTCGATGACGGCGAGAGAGATCTCCGGCACCACGGTGTATTCGCTGAAGGTGCTGCAACCCATGTAGTGATGGATGGGCGCCCCGTTGTAGGAGAACCGCGTGGTGCCGTCGGGCATCAGTCCACGACCCTGCGTCGCCCGAACCGCCTGGCAAAGATTGGTCTTGCCGGATAGGCAGAATCGACATTCGCGGCATTCCGCCGTGTAAAGCGGAATGACGTGATCGCCGGGTTTCACGCTGGTCACGCCTGCGCCTACTTCAACCACCACGCCGCCACCCTCGTGGCCGAGCACGGAGGGGAAGATCCCTTCGGGATCGTCGCCGCTGAGCGTGAAGGCGTCAGTATGGCAAACGCCCGTTGCGTGTATGCGGACCAGGACTTCGCCCGCCTGCGGCGGCGCTACATCGATCTCCATCACCTCGAGGGGCTGACCCGCAGCAAAGGCGACAGCGGCGCGACTCTTCATGACGGCTCCAGCGATGCGGAAGCTCACGATGATAACCATCCCTTCTTTTGCTGATCCTCGAGGGCCTTGCGTCTCGCCTCCGAAAGCGGGTTGCCGCCTGGCACGCGCTTCCGCCGCTGCGCTGCCATGAGGCCCTGTAGGAGCGCCGCAGGCGCGAAGGCGTCATATTGGGATTTCTGCGTGGTGCACGGCCCTGCATCGTGCCTTCGCGACTGCGTCGCTCATCAAACAAGAAATACGCGATTGAATTGTTTCGTCTTTTTTTGAGGTGAGACGGAGCTTGGCCTCGCGACTGGCGCCATCCAAGATGACGCGGGGACTCGCACCCTCACCCCCCGCCCCACACCCACTGGAGAGGGGAGTTGTCGCGGCGAGCGGACGAATGCTCGCGGTCCCTTCTCGCTGTGGGAGACCACAGCTGCAGGAGCAGCTGCGAACGCCGCAGGCGGCCCGCAGGGCGCACCACAGGGATGTGGTGCGTAAGGTGGCGCGCAGCGCCGGATGAGGGTCCGAGGTCGACATGAATCTCAACAGCGCGCGGTCAACGGCGCTTCCATCGAAATCCACAAGGCATGCTT
>JBBQNY010000265.1:0-3199 GCA_038330365.1 Lysobacterales bacterium
TTGAGTTCCTCGTTCACGGTTTCGTACTGATCGATTGCGACCTGCAGCTGCAACCTTATTCCCTCCAGTTCCTGCTCCAGCCGATGGGCGCCGCGATGATCTGAATTGGTTTCCTCGCCGATGGCCGCATTCTGTTCGGACTCCCGCTCGCGGAATGCCACCGCACACAGCTGGATCGCGCCATCGGTCTCAGGCAAAGGCTCGACGATGAGCTGCAGCGCGCGACGCTGGCCATCGACGACGAACGACAGGTCGTCCTTCAGCACGGCGCGCTGTTCTGCAAAGGCCTGCTGCACGGCGCTGCGCGCGGCACCGCGCAATCCCTTGTGAAGCAGGCTGAAAAGGTTGAGGCTGGCGGCACCCGAAGTCGGTTGCAGGTAACGTCCGGTATCGCCGCAGAAGCGCAGCACGTCGTGCTGGTTGTCGATCACCACGTAAGCCGGCGAGTGCATCTCCAGCGCGCGGCGCGCGTTGCGCTCCATCAGGTCGTCGGCGCTGGTGCGCGATTTCGTGGCCACGCTGCGCGGCGGAGCGGCGAAGCTGGCGCCTGCGGTGGGAGGGCCGGCTAACGGTGGCAGCCTTGTGCTCGAGTCCTCGCGCCGCAGATACAGCCGGTGCTTCTTGTCGATCACCGAAAACAGCTTGCCGTTGCGCGACAACCCTTCCGAAGGCCCGAGCAGCAGGTATCCGCCGCGCTTGAGCGCGTAGTGAAATACCCGCACCACGCGCTCCTGCAGATCCGCGTTCATGTAGATCAGCAGATTGCGACAGGAGACGAGATCGAGGCGCGTGAACGGCGGATCCTTGATCGCGCTGTGCGGCGAGAAAATGAGCCACTCGCGGATCGACTTGGACACCACGTAGTCGTCGCCGTCTTTCTGGAACCAGCGATCGAGACGCTCCGGCGAAACCCCGGCCAAGGGTCCCCGAAAGCGACCCGCGCGTGCCGCGCCGATCGCCCGGTCGTCGATGTCGGTGGCAAAGATCTGCACCTTGGGGAGTCCGTGCGACGCGCCCATCGACTCCTTGAGCAGGATTGCTATCGAGTAGGCCTCTTCTCCGGTAGCGCAGCCCGGTACCCACACGCGCAAGGTGTCGGCAGCGCCCTTGTCCGCCAGCAACGTCGGGATGACCCGCCTGTGCAGGAGGTCGAACGCGGGCGGATCCCGGAAGAACTCTGTGACGCTGATCAGAAATTCCCGAAACAGGTTCTGCAGCTCGATGGGCTTCTCGCGCAGATGCTCGATGTAGTCGGGCACGGTCTCGATTCGCACCACCTGCATGCGGCGCTGGATCCGCCGGACCAGCGTTTTTTCCTTGTACTGGCTGAAGTCGTGCCCGCTGTCGGCGTGCAACAGGCGGGCGATCTCCACCAGATGGCTCGGCACATCGTGACGGATGCCGTCGGGGCCTTTGTTCTGGTGCGTTGCACGGAGGAATTCCTGATGCGCCTTGAGGCGCGCCGGCATTTCCTCGACCGGCAGCACGTCGTCGACCAGGCCCGTGGCCGCCGCGCTCGCGGGCATTCCGCTCAGCGCGGCGTGGTCGATGCCCGCCTGCGCCAGGGTCAGCCCGCCGTGTTCCTTGATCGCGCGCAGACCGCGCGCACCATCGCTACCGCTGCCGGAGAGCACGATGCTGACCGCGCAGTCGCCCTGGTCCGCGGCGAGCGACATGAAAAACGTGTCGATGGGCCACCGCTCGGGCCGTGGCGGCGCGGGCTTCTGCACGCGCAGCGCGCCCTTGACGATGGTCAGCGTGGCATCGGGCGGGATGACGTAGACGTGGCGCGGCAATACGGCTTCGCCGTCGACGGCCTCGATCACCTTCATTGGGGTACCGCGCCCGATGAGGTCGGCGAGCAAGCTGGCGTGGCTCGGCGCGAGATGCTGCACCAGCACGAAGGCCATCTCGCTGTCGGCGGGCATGTGCGCGAAGAAGCTCTTGTAGGCCTCGAGCCCGCCCGCCGATGCGCCGATGCCGACGATCAACGGCGCAAGCGCAGCTGGCGAGCCGCTATCGCACCCGGTGTCGGCGTGGCCTCTGGTGTCGCGCCTCGGCGAGAGCGCCGCAGCTTTTGCAGGCGCTCCGGCGAGCGTCTTGACGGCGTCTGCTGTCGCGCGCCCGCCTGCCCACTTGCCGGAAGCTGGATTGGTTGCCGCAAGTGTCTCTGCCACCAGCGTGCCTGCCGCGGGTGCGGCTGCCTTGTCGGCTTCGCGTTTTTTGCGACTATGTGCGGAATCGTGAGTTGTCATCGCGTCGCGACCGGCCTTGCTGCACGCACAAGAGCTGAGTATGGCTCCGTTGCGGCGGACCGCGCCACCCGGACGCGGCATGCACTTGCTCACGTTTAAGATAGGTGCACCGCTTTGTGCCAGAATGCGCGCCCCTTGCCCGCGGTTCCTGCGGGCGAGCACCAAGGTTCATGCACAGGATTTATGTCAAAAGACGACCAAATTGAAATGGAAGGCACCGTCCTCGAGACGCTGCCCAATACGGTGTTCCGCGTCAAGCTCGAAAACGGGCACGTGGTCACCGCGCACATCTCCGGACGCATGCGCAAGAACTACATCCGCATCCTCACCGGCGACAAGGTCAAGTGCGAGCTGACCCCCTACGACCTCACCAAGGGCCGCATCACCTACCGGATGAAGTGATCGCGGCAAGGCCGCGCTCGCGGTAGGGCCGGGCTGCGCTCGGCCGGTGCTCGCGATACCAGAAGTTTCAGCCGAGCACGGCTCGGCTCTACAGCGCGCGCTTACTGCGCTGCAGTCGAAGCGCTGGCTGTCCGCATGCTCACGGGTGGCGACCGACCATTGTTCCGCCACAGGTCGTACATGAAGTCGGCGCGGCGCTGTGTGCGCGGGCCCGAGGCCAGCGGGGCGCGATTGAACGGTGGCGCCGCGCACATCGCGTTTTCGCTCGGGACGTTGACCCGGGCCGACTCGTCGCGCAGGAACTCGATGTACTCCTTGCTCGCGATCTGGTGACGAAGCGTCGCCGTCACGCGGATGGGTCGCGGGACCCCGGCAGCAACCGGGATGGAGTACGTCACGTCATCGTAGTTCACGAGCTTTCCGGAGCCCGGAAACGTTTCCGGATACACCTGCCCTACCGGACGCGTTTCGAGATCGTTGCCGCCCCGGAACCCGAGCGGCGGAATGCGGTTGTCCTTGCGAATGCAATCGTTGAGCACGAA
>JBBQNY010000266.1:0-3197 GCA_038330365.1 Lysobacterales bacterium
GCGCTCCTACACACGCGAAAGGGGGGGGGCAGATCAGGTGTCTAGAGAGGCCATGTCGCCTTTTTCTTCAAGCCACTGTCGGCGGTCACCGGCCCGTTTCTTGGCCAGCAGCATGTCGATCAAGGCATGGGTTTCCCTGGCATCGTCAATGTCGAGCCGCACCAGCCGGCGCGTG
This sequence comes from Lysobacterales bacterium, assembly GCA_038330365.1. Lineage (GTDB taxonomy): Bacteria > Pseudomonadota > Gammaproteobacteria > Xanthomonadales > Ahniellaceae > JBBQNY01. Next base: position 176 of record JBBQNY010000266.1, read on the forward strand.
TCCGGGTGAATGGTCGATTCGCGCAACTGCGGCGGATTCATCTCGCCCAATCCCTTGAAACGCGTGACGCTGACGGCGCCTTTCAACTTTTCGCGTTCAATCCGATCGAGTGTATGCCGCTTTTCCTCCTCGTCGAGCGCATAGAACACCTGCTTGCCGACATCGATCCGGAACAGCGGCGGCATCGCAACGAATACGTGTCCCGCCAGCACCAGCGCCGGAAAATGCCGCAGGAAGAGTGCGCACAGCAAGGTGGCGATGTGCAATCCGTCCGAGTCCGCATCGGCAAGGATGATGACGCGTCCGTAGCGCAATCCATCGAGGCGATCGGATCCCGGATCGCAGCCGATGGCGATGGCCAGATCGTGCACCTCGTTCGAGGCCAGCACAGCTGAGGACTCGACTTCCCAGGTATTGAGAATCTTTCCACGCAGTGGGAGAACCGCCTGGAAGTCCTTGTCGCGCGCCTGCTTGGCCGAACCACCGGCGGAATCGCCCTCGACCAGGAACAGCTCGGTGCGCGAGAGGTCCTGCGAGGCGCAGTCGGCCAGTTTCCCGGGCAGTGCCGGACCGCTGGCGATCTTCTTGCGCACCACGACGCGATTCTGCTTCAGTCGATCCTGCGCGCGCTCGATCGCCAGCGCGGCTATCTGTTCGCCAACCGCGACGTGCTGGTTGAGCCAGAGAGAGAAGCTGTCGTGCCCGATGGTCTCGACCAGTCCGGCCGCGTGCCGCGAGGAGAGCCGCTCCTTGGTCTGGCCCGAGAACTGCGGGTCGCGCAGTTTCACGGAAAGTACGAAGCTGATGCGATCCCAAACATCCTCGGCGGCCAGCTTCACGCCACGCGGCAGGAGATTGCGAAAGTCGCAGAACTCCCGCAGGGCCGAGGTCAAGCCGCTGCGCAGCCCGTTGACATGCGTGCCGTGCAGCGCCGTGGGAATGAGATTGACGTAGCTTTCCTGGATCAGATCGCCCTCGACATGCCATGCCGCGGCAAAGTCCGCGAACTCGCCTTCGCGCTGCATCCCCGCGACGAGCGGTGCTTCGGGCAAGGTATCGAACTCGGCCAGCTGACCGCCGAGATAATCACGCAGTCCATTCTCGAAGTACCACTCGGTGACTTCGCCGGAATTCTCGTCGGTGAGGCCGACCGCAAGCCCCGGACAGAGCACTGCCTTGGCGCGCAGAACGTGCTTGAGGCGCGGCAGCGAGAACTTTGGTGAATCAAAGTACGTCGGGTCCGGCCAGAAACGCAGCCGCGTGCCGGTATTGCGCTTGCCAACCGTGCCGATGGCCTCCAGCGCCGAGTCGGGCGCGCCATCGCGGTATCGCTGGTGGTACTCGTTTCCATCACGACGGACGAACACTTCGAGCTGAGTGGACAACGCGTTGACCACCGACACACCAACACCGTGCAGACCGCCCGAAAAGCTGTAGTTCCGGTTGGAGAACTTGCCGCCGGCATGCAGCCGGGTGAGGATCAGTTCAACGCCAGGCAAGCCTTCCTCGGGGTGCACGTCGACCGGCATGCCGCGACCGTCGTCCGCGACCTCGAGCGAGCCATCGGTGAACAGCACCACGTCGATGCGCCGTGCGTGGCCGGAAATCGCCTCGTCGACCGCGTTGTCGATCACTTCCTGGGCGAGGTGATTCGGTCGCGTGGTGTCGGTGTACATGCCGGGGCGGCGCTTGACGGGGTCAAGGCCCGAGAGCACTTCAATGTCGGCGGCGGAATAGCGTTGGCTCATGGTTTGGCGCGATTTACCGGAAGGAACAGGGCACGGCACAATGGCGGCAGCGCCGCATGCTGACAAGCCAGCGAGCCGCTGATCGCACCCACGGTAGGGGACGGAGGCGCCGGCCGACGCTTCGCGACGACCAGCGGGCGGCCTCGAGCCTGACCCCGCGGCGGGTAGAAAGCCGGGCCCGCGGGATAATTCCATCGGGGCTTCGCAGGGCGGTGCGCTAAACTCCCAGCTTCGCCGCTGACGTTTCCCTGCGCATGACTCCCCTCATCTTCGTCACCGGTGGCGTGGTCTCGTCGCTGGGCAAAGGCATTGCTGCCGCCTCGCTCGGCGCCATCCTCGAAGCGCGCGGCCTGTCCGTGACGATGATGAAGCTCGATCCCTACATCAACGTCGATCCGGGCACCATGAGCCCATACCAGCACGGCGAGGTCTACGTGCTGGACGACGGTGCCGAAACCGATCTCGACCTTGGCCACTACGAGCGTTTCGTGCGCACCCGGCTCACGCGCCGCAACGCGGTCACCACCGGCCAGGTGTATGAAAACGTCATCCGGCGTGAGCGCCGCGGCGATTATCTCGGTGCGACGGTGCAGGTCATTCCGCACATCACCGACGAGATCAAGCGCCAGGTCGAAGCCGCGACCACCGGCTTCGATGTCGCCCTGATCGAGATTGGCGGCACCGTTGGCGACATCGAGTCGCTGCCTTTCCTCGAGGCGATCCGGCAGTTCCGTGTCGAACGCGGCGCGGACCAGACGCTGTACATGCATCTCACGCTGGTGCCCTTCATAAAGGCCGCGGGCGAGATCAAGACCAAGCCGACGCAGCATTCGGTGAAGGAGCTCCGATCCATCGGTATCCAGCCCGATGTGCTGCTGTGCCGCTGCGAAGAGCCCCTGCCCGAGGCCGAGCGTCGCAAGATCGCGCTGTTCACCAATGTGCCCGAGCGCGCGGTGATCTCCGCCCCGGATCTCGACTGCATCTACGCCATTCCCGACTGGCTGCACTCCCAGGGCCTCGACGCCATTGTGGTCAAGCAGCTCGCGCTCGACGCCACCGCCGAACCCGACATGACGGACTGGCAGCGCGTGGTGACGGCTGCGCGCGCGCCCAAGGATCGTGTCCGCATCGCGATCTGCGGCAAGTACGTCGAGCACAAGGATGCGTACAAGTCGCTGGGCGAGGCACTGCGTCATGGCGGACTCGCGCATGCGCTGGAAGTCGAACTCACCTGGCTCGAATCGGAGCAGATCGAGGCCGACGGCGCGGACGTG
>JBBQNY010000267.1:0-3190 GCA_038330365.1 Lysobacterales bacterium
TGCGGTGCTCCAGAGGATCAACGCCAGCAGCGCAGCCTGCAGTGGCAGTCGGGCGATGAGAATCCAGTAGGGCACATCGAACAGGTCCGAGCGTTGCAGCATGTAGATGTGCGCGGGGGTCACTGCGAGCGTCAGCAGGAACAGTCCCCAACCGGCCATGCGCCGCGTTGATGGAAACAGGAGACCGGCAGCGCCGATAAGCTCGAACACGCCGCTGACCAGCACCGCTGCCCGCGGCCACGGAAACCAGGGCGGCACGATGCGCATCTCCGTTTCGGTAAACGCGAAGTGCGCGATTCCACCGACGAAAAACCATATGAACACGATGGTGATGCCGATCGTGTGCCAGCGGCGGAACGCTGTACTCATCGGGTGCGCCCGTCGGAGGCGCGGGTCACTTTGTCCCGCCAGCATCCGCACAGGAACAGCCCGTGGCGCAGCAGGTGCGTGCGCGCAGTGTGTGCGGCGGGTGCTTCGGCCTGCATCGGGGCAGGGTAGCCGAACAGGTGTCCAGTGCCTTTGTGGTGATGTTGCAGGAGCGCCCTGGGGCGCGAAGGAGGCTTGGATGGTCGGGCTCCGTGCTCCAATCCAGCACGCCGCCATCGCGCGTGAACGCGCTGCTACAAAGGCGGAGTTGAGGGAGTTTCTGCGGGGGATGCGACGGGTGTGCGGCGGCAGCGGTAGATAACGGCGCCGACGGCGAGGGCGATGGCCGCAGCGGCGAGGTTCTGCCACGTGGCGGATGCGAGCAACAGCAGCGAGAGCAGCAACGCGAGCGCGGGGATGAGCGGTCCGCCCGGAAGTCGGAACGCGTGCTCCCGATCCTTGAATCGCCGCGCGAACACGAGCACCGCAGCTGCAGTGCCGATGTAGGAAAAGAGGCGCGCAACGACGGACAGCAACGCCAGTTCAACGAACGAACCCGACAGTGCCAGGAGGACCGCGATCACGCCCTGCACCACCACGGCGATGGCGGGCGTGCGAAAGCGCGGATGCACGCGCGCCAAAGCGCGCGGCCCGTAGCCGTCGTTCGCCAGCGCATACAGATAGCGCGGCCCGAACAGGACGGTGTTGCCGTTGGTGCCGAGGATGGAAAACACGGCGCCGACGGTCAGCAGCAGGGCCCCCGCCGGGCCGGCGAAGAGCGCGGCCGCTTCCGCCAGGGGTGACTTCGATGCGGCCAGTCCCGGCAGGGTGCCTTGCGCCACAACCTGCACGGCCACGTAGGTGAAGGTCACCAGGGCGATCATCGCGATCAGTGCGAACGGCACGTCGCGACGCGGATTGCGGAACTCTCCTGCCGCAGCGGGGGTGTTCTCGAATCCTGCGTACGCGAACAGCAGGAGCAGGGCGCCTTCGCCGAGGTTTGCCAGCGGTGGGGCCTCGAAGGCGAAGCCGCGCGAGAAATCGGTAAAGAATGCGCCCACCACGACGAAGAAAAGCAGGGGCAGCAACTTGGCGATGACCAGCGCCATCGCCGTGTGTGTCGCTGCGCGCACGCCGATGACATTGATCCAGGTGAGCAGACCCAGCGAGCCTGCAACGATGAGTACATTTGCCCAGCCGCTGGCAGCGGCAGGCCAGAGATGTGCGACTGCCTGCGCGAGACCCTGGCTCAGCGCCGCGGCCACGGTGACCCGGGTGAGCCAGGTCATCCAGCCGATCTCGAACCCGATCAGCGGTCCGAACGCCTCGCGCGCGTAGAGGTAACTGCCGCCGGGCTGATCGAACCAGCTCGAGGCCTGCGCATAGCAAAGCACCAGCATCGCGACGGCGGCGCCCGCCAGCAGGATTGCCCACACACCGCCTGCTCCGAGCAGTCCCGCGACAGCCGCGGGCAGCAGGTAAATGCCGCTGCCGACCACGTCGTTGATTGACAGGCCGACGATCTGCCAGCGCGATACGACGCGCCGCAGGGTGGGCGCGCCTTCGCTTGCAAGGGATTCAGCCGGGCCGGCGGCAGTTGCGGCGTGCGCAGCGGAATCGCTCGTCATGTTCAAGGGCCCCCAACAACCGCGCCAATCCAGAGTGGGACTGACGATAGAGCACTGCGGAGTCTTGCGCGTGCCCGTGCACCGCGCCACCGCTCGCTGCCTGCAGTCGAGGCGACGGGTACGAGTGCACCGCCTGCATGAGGTCCCTTGAACTGACGACTGCAGTCATGCCCTGCGCACGAATTGCGCCACGGGTGATTTCCGTTCCCGGAGACGGCTGCTGCAACGCATGCTGCGAGCGCACATGGCTTCGTTGTGCTCATCGCAATTGTCGGGAAGCATCGCTCCGGAGTAGGGTGAGCGTCCATCCGATCACAACCCAGGGGGGAGACATGGCACGCGAGCACGTTCCGTCACTGCAGCAGTTTGTTGAGGGTCTTGAGAAGCGCAATCCGGGGCAGCCGGAATTCATACAGGCGGTCAAGGAAGTCGCCGAGGGCGTTCTCGAGTACATCCGGGACCACCCGAAATATCACGACGCGCAGATCCTCGAGCGCATGGCAGAGCCCGATCGCGTGATTTCGTTTCGGGTGTGCTGGCAGGACGACTCCGGCCACGTGCGGGTGAACCGCGGCTACCGCATCCAGAACAACAATGCGATTGGGCCGTACAAGGGCGGTATCCGTTTCCATCCCACGGTGAACCAGGGCGTGCTCAAGTTTCTTGCGTTCGAGCAGACCTTCAAGAACGCGTTGACCGGCCTGCCGATGGGCGGTGCGAAGGGCGGCGCCAATCTCGATCCCAAGGGCAAGTCCGACGCCGAGATCATGCGCTTCTGCCAGTCCTTCATGTCGGAGCTGTACCGGCATCTGGGCGAAGATACCGACGTGCCGGCGGGCGACATCGGAGTCGGCGGCCGCGAAATCGGTTACATGTTCGGCCAATACAAGCGCATCACCAACAAGTATGTCGGCGTGCTGACCGGCAAGGGTCTCGAGTTCGGCGGCAGCCCGATCCGCACGGAAGCCACCGGCTATGGCGCGGTGTATTTCATGCAGGACATGCTCAAGCGCATCGGTGAGGAAATCGACGGTCGCGTCTGCATCGTGTCCGGCTCGGGCAACGTCGCGCAGCACGCGGTGGAAAAGCTCATCGCGCTCGGTGGCAAGCCCGTCACGCTGAGCGACTCGGCTGGCTTCATCTATGACAAGGAAGGCATCACCACCGAGAAGCTCGCATTCGTCAAGGATCTCAAG
>JBBQNY010000268.1:0-3185 GCA_038330365.1 Lysobacterales bacterium
TCTGCCTGCGCTTGCTGCTGCTGCCTTCGCCATTGCGTGCGGTGCCTCGTCCAATCCGGATGTCGCCGCCACGGTGGGAAGCCAGCAGCTTTCCGTCACCCGTTTGGCCGACATCCTCGGCAACTCCCAAGCGCCCCTCGAAAAGGACGTTGCGCGCTCGATCGCCGAGCTGTGGGTGAATTACCAGTTGGTGGGCGTTGCCGCAGCCAAGGGCGATTCGCTCTCGGACAAAAAGGTGATGGACGACGCCCTGTGGTCGAATATCGAGAACATGCGCGTCAAGAAGTTCTATGAGATGTACCAGAAGACGTGGGACACCGTAAAGGTGGGCACCGACGAGGAGCGCTTCAACTCTGGTGAGGCCTTTGCCGCCCGCCATATCCTCGTGAAGGTGGAGCCGACGGCAACGCCGGAACAGAAGGCTGCCGCGCGCAAGAAGGCGGAAGGCATCCGCGCCGAAGCCACGCCGGCCAACTTCGCCCGTCTGGCTGCCAAGAGCGACGAGCCCGGTGCCGCCGAACGTGGTGGTGACCTCGGCTTGTTTGGCAAAGGGGCCATGGTGGCGGAATTCGAGCAGGCCGTCGCGGCGCTCAAGCCGGGTGAGATTTCACCGGTCGTGGAAACGTCTTTCGGCTACCACGTCATCTATCGCGAAACGTATGACGAGGTGAAGGACAAGTTTGGACCCATGGCCACGCAGCGGAATTCCGCCATTGCCGACAGCGTGTACTTGGTGACGGCGGAAAAGAACGCGAAGGTCGAGTTGACCAGCGGTGCCGCCATCAAGGCCAAGGCCATCGCTCGCAACCCGCTTGGCTATGCCAAGGACAACGCCGCGATCGCGAAGTACAAGGGTGGAGAACTCACTGCGTCCGAATTCGCTGACTGGCTGTCGGCCTATCCCCCGCAGTCGCAGGTGCGTCCGCAGCTCATCGCTGCGCCGGATTCGCTGGCCGAGAAGTTTGTGCACCAGATCGTGCGTAACGAGCTGATGCTCCGCGCCGCGGACAGCGCCAAGGTCGAGATCGACACTGCTGAAGTGAACAACATCATCCTGAATTACAAGAACGCGGTAACGCAGACGTGGGCCGCATTGGGCATCGAGCCCACCGCGCTCGCTGACAGCGCCAAGGCCGGTGGCGACAAGGCGCTCATCGCCGCCAGCCGCATCGAGTCGTTCTTTGACCGGTTGGTGAAGAACGAAGCGCAGTTCGTGGACGTGCCCTACCCGGTAGCCCGCGCCCTGCAGAACAAGTACGACTTCTCGGTAAACGATGAAGGCCTCGACAAAGCCGTGGAACGCGCGAAGTCGGTGCGGGCCACGGCGGACTCGTTGCGCGTGCAGGAAAACCCGGCGCCAGGCGCACCGGCACCCGGCATGGCTCCGCCTCCGGGCATGACCCCGCCTCCGGCCAAGCCGCCCACCCCGTAATTGGGGTGGACGCTGTAACCCTGAGCGTTGCGTAGGGTACTTTTACAGATGACACGCAATTTCTCCAGCTTCCTGACCGGCGCCGCACTTCGAGCGGCGCCGCTGTCACTTCTTCTCGCCGCGTTCCTCGCCGCACCGGTCGCGGCCCAGAACAGCGCGACCCGTCCTCCGGCAGCCGACACCAGCACGTCGCAGGCGACGCTTCCGGTGGACGGCATTGCCGCCGTGGTTGGTGATCAGGTCGTGCTGATCTCGGAGGTCAAAGCCGAGGCGCTACGTCGCCGCGGTGCGGGCGCCCAAGTGCGGTCGGAAGCAGAGCTCGCCAAGCTGGAATCTCAGGCATTAATGCAGATGCTCGAGGCCGAATTGCTGGTGCAGAAGGCCAAGGCGGAAAAGGTGGAAGTCAATGATGCGGAATTGCAGCGCAGCGTTGACGATCACGAGCAGCAGATCAAGAAGCAGTTTAAGACCGAGGCAGAATTCCGTCAGGCGTTGCGGGAGAACGGCTTCGGCACGTACGACGAGTGGCGTCGGATGCAGGCGGATTTCATGCGCCGTGACAATCTGCAGCGCGACCTGATCCAAAAGCTCAAGCGGGACGGCAAGATGACGGCCGTGAATGTGAGTGAGGCCGAGGTCACGGAAGCGTTTGAGGAGAACAAGGACCGACTTCCGAAAAAAGAAGCGCGCGTCGGGTTCCGGCAGATCGTGCTGGCTACCACCCCATCGGAAACGTCGAAACAGCGGGCACGCGCCAAGATCGATTCTATCCGCGCCGAGTTGGTGCTGCATCCCGATGATTTCGAGTCGATGGCACGAAAGGAATCGATGGATCCCGGCTCGAAGGAGCTAGGCGGCGATCTCGGCTGGAATCGTCGCGGGCGCATGGTCCCGGAGTTTGATCGCATAATGTTTGCGCTCAACCCAGGAACCATCAGTCCGGTTATTGAAACGACATTTGGATACCACGTCATTCGCGTGGACCGCGTGCAGCCGGCTGAAGTAAAGGCCCGCCATATCCTCATTCGTTGGACGCTGGATTCCGCCGACGAGGTGCGTGCCAAGGCACAGGCGGACTCTATCGCCACGGTGTGGCGGACGGGGGCGAGCTTTGATTCACTGAGCAATCGCTTCCACGACATTTCGGGCGGTGAGGAGAAGACGATTCCCGAGTATCCGCGGGATTCGCTGCCGGAGGCGTATCGGAATGCTATTGAAGGTCACGTCCTTCGCGATGTGTTAGACCCGTTTCCGATTCCCAGTGGACAGGACGGCATCAACAAGTTCGTCGTGGCGCAGATCACCTTTCTTGATGAAGCGGGCGCGTACACGTTCGACGAAATGCGCCAGCGCATTCGTTCGCAGCTGTCGGAGGAGCGGAGTATGCGTCGCCTGATCGATACGCTCAAGAAGCAGACGTACATCTCCATTCGCTACAATCCGGACAAAGCGTTCACGACTGTCGTACCCTAGCAGGGCACACCGGATGCGCCTTGCCCTGACGCTTGGTGATCCGCGCGGCATCGGACCGGAGGTCACGCGCAAGGCGATGGCCGACCCTCGGGTTCAGGCGTTGGATGTTGAATGGGTGGTCGTGGGTCCTACCGGCACCGAGGTTCCGGTTGCGGAGTCAGTAGGGGACTGGCCGAAGGCTACTGCCGGCACGCCCGAAATTGTCGCGGCCCACGCGGGCCGCATGGCCGGCGACGCCGTGCTGCGAGCGGCCGACATGGCGTTGGATGGCCACGTGCAG
>JBBQNY010000269.1:0-3179 GCA_038330365.1 Lysobacterales bacterium
GAGCCAGCGCGCGATGCAGTTCCAGCACGAGTCGCCGGGCGACTACGGTGTCAGGGACGAGGCCCTGGCCGTGCGCGCGCAGGAAGCGCAGGAAGCGGGCGGAGTGCCCGTGGTTCGTGGCGGACCGAAGGTCGGGCGCAACGAACCCTGTCCTTGCGGCTCCGGCAAGAAGTTCAAGAACTGCCACGGCCAGCTCGCCTGACCGTTTGAATGCAGCGCGCCCGGTTCTCCAGCGGGAGCCGGGTTTGCACTGGAACCGCAATGACCGTACCTGAGCTTCTGGTCGTTGCTGCCCTCATCGAGGACGCCTGCGGCCGTATCCTGCTGACACGACGCGCCGAATCCGGCGAGCACGCGGGGCTGTGGGAATTTCCGGGAGGCAAGATCGAGCCCGGGGAGAACGCCCAGCAGGCGCTGCGGCGCGAACTGCGCGAAGAACTCGGAATAGAAGCCGAGGCTGTGCGACGCGTGCACCGCGTGCGCTGGCACGAGGCAGGCCGGATCCTGATCCTGGAGCTCTGGCGCACGCGCATCGTCGCCGGATCACCACGAGGATGTCAGGGCCAGCCGCTGCGCTGGTTCGAGCCGTACGCCGTACGCTCACTGTCCATGCCGCCAGCGGATGTGCCGCTCTGTTCCGCGCTGCGCCTTGAGGAGCTCTACTGGATCACGCCGACGCTGGCCGGCCCGGACGCATCGGAGCGGTCGGCGTGGCTCCGCCAGTTGGACCTCCGTCTCGCGTCGGGCATCCGCTTGATCCAGCTGCGCATTCCCGGATTAGAAGGCGACACCCTCGAGAGCATTGCTGCGGCCGTCGCTGCGCGCTGCCGCGACGCGAACGCGCGCTGGTTGCTCAACGGCAGCGTGGAGGATGCACGGCGACTGGGTGCCGATGGCGTGCACCTGACGGGTGCCCGGCTCGCTGCGATGTCGGAGGCTGAGCGCAGGAATGCCGGCGAGCTCATCATCGGTGCCTCATGCCATGACTCGTCACAACTTGCCTGCGCGTCCGGATTGCAGCTGGACTATGCGACCTTGTCACCGCTCCGCCGGACGGCAACGCATCCCGCAACCGAGCCCATCGGCGACCGCCGCTTCACCGAGCTCGTTGCCCGTTGCCCGTTGCCCGTATACGCCCTCGGTGGAGTCGGTCCCGCTGACCTTGACGAGGTCAGGGAACTGGGCGCTTTCGGAGTCGCTGGCATCCGCGGCTTCCAGGCTCCCTGAGTATCCCGCGGACTCTAGCCGCGACGCGCTGCGGCGCGAGCCTGCAGCTCCGTGTGCAGGTTCCGCACCGCGGTGTCCAGCTCGGAAAGCGTGCCTTCGTTCACCAGCAGATGGTCCGCGATGGCCGCGCGGTCCTCGCGCGCAACCTGGGCATCGAGCATGCGATTGGCGAGTTCGAGATCCACGCGATCGCGCTTGAGCAACCGCCGCAACTGCGTCACGCGCGACACGTCCACGACGATGACCTCATCGAGCCACGGGTATCCGCCGACTTCGGCAAGCAGCGGCACCGAGACGATGACGTACGGAGACGCAGCGGAATGCGAGCTCGATTCGAGCGCTTCGCGGATGCGCGGGTGGAGAATGGATTCGAGCATCCGAAGTGCTTCGGGATCGTGGAACACGCGTTCGCGCATGGCTCGTCGATCAAGTTCTCCGGACTCGGTCAGGCACGCAATGCCGAACGCGTTCCGGATTTCTCTGAGTGCCGGTTGCCCGGGCTCGACCAGTTCACGCGCGATGTCGTCCGCATCGAACACCATGACGCCGAGCGACTTGAACCGGTCGGAGACGGCGGACTTTCCGGAGGCGATGCCTCCGGTCAAACCAATTCGAAGCGGCACGTGCGCGGTCATCGGCGGCGCCAAAGTTGCAAAGGCGCGTCAACCGGTGCAGCACGGCCCGCAACGACCATCATCCGATTGCGAACCACGCATTCCACGCCGAGCGAATCGCGGGACCAGACAGGATCTGGATCATTCCCGCGCCCGCGAGATAGGGACCGAAAGGCAGCGGAGCCGCGCGGTCACGGCCCTGCATCAGGATCTGCAAGCTGCCGACAATCGCACCGGCCATCGAGGCGATCAGGACGATGGGCAGGATTCCAGCCGGGCCGGTGAGCGCGCCCAGTGCGGCAAGCAGCTTGAAGTCGCCATAACCCATGCCCTCCTTGCCGGTGGCGAGCTTGAACAACCAGTACACACTCCATAGCGCGAGGTAGCCGATCGTTGCGCCCAGGATTGCCAGCGGGGGTGAAACCGTCCAGCCCAGCGTCGACACGATCAGTGCAAACCACAGCAGCGGCAGGGTGATCTGATCCGGCAGCAGTTGCGTGTGCGCGTCGATCACCGACAGGGCAATCAGCGAAGCGCCGACCGCGAGCGCTACCAGAAGCTGCGGCGTGAACCCGAAACGCCACGCACAGAGCGCGAATACGACGCCTGACAGCGCCTCGACCAAGGGGTATTGCGGAGAGATCGGTTCGCGGCAACTGCGGCAGCGGCCTCGCAACAGCGCATAGCTCAGCAGCGGAATGTTTTCCCACGGCGCCAGCGCATGCGCGCATCTGGGGCAGCGCGAACGCGAGAACACCAGGTCCGGAGGCGGGTCTGCGCTCGGCCGAGTGCCGGGCAGAGTGTCGATTGAGGCCTCCACCTGCGCGCGCTGGTGACCGGAAACGGGACCGGGGAAGGGTCCGCCGCGAAACAGAGATGCGTCGACTGGAGTCGGGGATTGCGCAAGTTCCGCGCGGCGGGTGTCTTCCTGCCTGTGCACTGGCCCGGAAACCTCGGGCACCTTGTCTGAGCTGCCTGCGTCGCCCGGCGCGGATGCTCCGTCCGGTGCGGGCGCAACATCCAATCCGAGAATCTCTCGGCTCTGCAGCTCCCAATCGCGTTGTAGACGCACAGGAAGCCGCAGGATGACGACGTTCAGAAAGCTGCCGATCAGCAGACCGATCACTGCACAGACCGCGACAAGCAGCATGGAACTACCTGCCAGCAGGCTCGTCAGCTCCCCCATGGCTCCGGTTAGATCACCGCGGCGATCTTGAAGATCGGTAGATACATTCCAATCACCATGCCGCCCACCAGCGTTCCGATGATCACCATGATGAACGGCTCGAGCAGACTCGACAGGGCATCGACCGCGTTGTTGACTTCCTGCTCGTAGAA
>JBBQNY010000270.1:0-3154 GCA_038330365.1 Lysobacterales bacterium
CTCTACGTAGGAGCGCGCTGGCGCGCGATGGCGGCATGGTTGCCCGGAGCGCGATGCACGCCTGATGCATGACGCCATCGCGCGCGAGCACGCTCCTACAGAGGCAGGGAGCGGTGCCGCCAACCATCCTCGCGATGTGCAAGCTCTGCGTAGGAGCGCGCTCGCGCGCGATGGCGGCATGGTTGCCCGAAGCGCGATGCAAGCCTGATGCATGACGCCATCGCGCGCGAGCGCGCTCCTACGAAGGCGAGTTGAGTCGCGCCCGTAGTGCCTCGATGAGCGGGGCGCACTGCGCTGCGCGGTCGAGACGCTGTCCGAGTCCGCAGAGCCGCTCGATCATTTCCGCGTCAGATGCCGCGCACACAGTGGCGTGCCCGAGCTTGCGGAGCGGGCGCGCCTCCTTGCCGTAGTCGTGCCAATGCACATCGGAGGCGCGTAGCGCCGAGGCGCGATCCGGCATCTGGCCGACCCAGTTCAGCATCGCCGCGGAATGGCATCGCATGCCCGTATCGCCGAGGGGAAGGCCCAGAACGGCACGCACGTGATTTTCGAACTGGGAGCAGACCGCTCCTTCTATGCTCCAGTGACCCGAGTTGTGCACGCGGGGCGCCATCTCGTTTGCCAGCAGCCGCCCCTGGCAGACGAACAGCTCCAGCGCAAACGTTCCGACGTAATCCAGACGCTCCGCAACCCGACGCGCGGCGGCAAGCGCCTGCGCATCCAGCGCACCGAGGCTCCACGGAGCAAGACTCAGCGAAAGAATGCCGTCCGCGTGCCAGTTGCGCGTGAGCGGCCATGCGCGAAACTGCCCTTCACGCGAACGCACCGCGATCACCGAGACCTCTGCATCAAACGGCACGAACGACTCGAGAATCAGCTCTCCCGGACCGAGTGCCTGCCAGGCGCCATCGAGATCATCGCGCGAGTGCAGTCGCGCCTGACCCTTGCCGTCGTAACCGAGCCGACGGGTCTTGAGTACAGCCGGCAAGCCCACGGCATCGGCCGCAGCATCGAGTTCCGCCCGCGATGAAACCGCCGCGAAGAGAGGCGTACCGATGCCGAGTTCCACGAACGTGTTCTTTTCGGCAAGCCGGTCCTGCGATACCGCCAGCGCGTGCGGCGAAGGAAATACCGGCAGCCGCTTCGACAGCCAATGCGCCGATTCGGCTGGCACGTTCTCGAAATCGAAGGTGACGACGTCGACGCCCTCGGCGAAGCGGCCAAGCGCCTCGAGATCGGTGAAGTCCGCGCGCGTCAGTGGCGCGACTTCTCCGGCGCAGGCATCGGCCGCACTGTCGAGAATCCGGAAGCGCGCACCCAGCGGAGCGCCCGCCAGCGCCATCATGCGCGCGAGCTGGCCTCCGCCGAGGATTCCGACTCGACTCACGCGTCGCGGGGATCGGGACGCGCGAGCACGGCCTGGGTCTGGCGCTGCCTGAAGGCATCCAGCTCCTGCGCGAGGCGGGGATCGCCCAGCGCGAGGATCGACACCGCAAACAACGCGGCGTTGCTCGCCCCCGGCATTCCAATAGCGAAAGTGGCGACGGGCACTCCGCTCGGCATCTGCACGATCGACAGCAGGGAGTCCAGTCCGCGCAGCGCCTTGCCAGCCACCGGCACGCCCAGCACGGGCAGCGTTGTCTTGGCGGCGAGCATTCCCGGCAGGTGCGCGGCCCCGCCGGCTCCGGCGATGAGCACGCGGATGCCGCGCGGACTTGCGCCGGCGGCATATTCCATGAGCAGATCCGGAGTCCGATGCGCTGAAACCACGCGCACCTCGTGGGCAACCCCGAACTCGGCGAGCATCGATGCAGCGGACTCGAGCGTTTCCCAGTCGGAACGCGAGCCCATCACGACGCCCACAAGCGGACTGGCGTCGGCAGCCTGTGGCATGGCCCGGTCCCTGCAAAAACGTTATGTTAGCAGTCTGGTTTTCAGGAAAGACGCCTGTCCATGGCCATCGATCGAAGGCTGCTCGAAATCCTCTGTTGCCCCGTGAGCAAGGTGCCTGTGCGGCTGGCCGCGAGCGCCGAACTGGCCTGTCTCAACCGCGCCATCGAGGCCGGTCATGCGCTGGACGTGGCCGGCAAAACGATCGCGGAACACGTCGACGAGGCGCTGATCACAACCGATCGCAAGGTCATCTATCGAATCGAGGACGGCATTCCGGTGATGTTGCCGGATCTCGGCATCGGCACCACTCAACTGTCCGATTTCCCCTCGTGAATCGCGCGCGGGCATGGTGTGCGGCGGCGCTGACGCCGCGCCGGATCAGGCCCCCACCTCTGGGCGCCCGTCGGATCTCGTGAGCACAACTGGAAGCCTCGCGCATCCCGATGCTGCGGCGGTGTCCGCGGACGTCGAACGCGCGTTGGCTGAAGACGTGGGAACGGGAGATGCCACCGCGGCGCTGGTGCCGTTGGGCATCGTCCGTGCGCGCGTCGTCAGCAAGGACGCAGCGACGTGCGTGCTTGCCGGCAGCGCTTGGGCGGACGCGTGCTTCCACGCCCTGGATCCCGCTGCCGAGATCATGTGGACGCGCGTCGACGGGGCGAGCTTTGTTGCGGGCGACACGCTCTGCACCATCCAGGGCAACGCGCGGGCACTGCTCACCGCCGAGCGATGCGCACTCAATTTCCTGCAGACCCTCTCGGGCACGGCGACGACCGTCGCGGGCTATGTGGCTGCGATCCAGGGAACTCGCTGTCGCATCCTCGATACCCGCAAGACCCTGCCTGGTCTCCGCTACGCGCAGAAGTACGCGGTACGTGCAGGCGGCGGTACCAATCACCGCATGGGGCTCTATGACGCCATCCTGATCAAGGAAAACCACATCGCGGCGGCCGGCGGCATCGCCCGGGCGGTCGCCGCCGCGCGCGCCGGATCGCCCAGCCTGCCGGTGGAAGTGGAAGTGGAGAATATCGATGAGCTGCGCGAGGCAATCGATGCCGGCGTGGAACGCGTGATGCTGGACGAATTTTCGGCCGCCGAGCGGGAGCGCGCAGTACACATGGCCGGCGGTCGGGTTGAAATCGAAGTATCCGGAAACGTGACGCTGGACTCGATCGTGAGCATCGCCCGCAGCGGTGTTGATTTCATCTCGATCGGCGCGCTCACCAAGCATGTGCGCGCCGTGGATCTCTCGCTGCGCGTA
>JBBQNY010000271.1:0-3138 GCA_038330365.1 Lysobacterales bacterium
CCGGACACAACGAACAACCCACATCAACGAACCGCAATCCGAACACAGAGGCTTGACACAAGAGATCCCATAGAAGGAGCGCGCTTGCGCGCGATGGCGCCATGCATGTCCGTGCCGCACGCTCCACCATCAAACATGCCGCCATCGCGCGCGAGCGCGCTCCTACACGAGTTTCACGCGTTGGCGCGAAGATCGGCGTACCGCAATCTGCATGTAGGAGCGCGCTTGCGCGCGATGGCGCCATGCTCGGTGGGAGGCTACTCGCGGGTCAGGCCGTGCCAGCGATTGACGATCAGACAGAAAAGATCTGCCGTCCGCTCGGCGTCGTAGACCGCCGAATGCGCCTGGGAGGCGTCCCATTCAATTCCAGCTGCCTGCAGCGCGCGGCTCAGCACGGTCTGTCCGAATGCCAGACCCGCGAGCGAAACCGTATCGAAGGACGAGAACGGGTGGAACGGACTGCGCTTGTGTGCACATCGCGCGATGGCCGCGTTCAGCACTGACAGATCGAACGATGCGTTGTGTCCGACGAGAATCGCGCGCTGACATCCAGCGGCCTTGGCCGCAGCACGCACGGGCGTGAACACATGATCCAGGGCACTGCGCTCGTCGATGGCGAATCGCAAGGGATGATCGACGATGATGCCCGTCATCTCCAGAGACTTCGGGTCCAGCAACGCGCCCGGGAACGGCTCCACATGCGTGGTGTGCGTCGGACCGCGATGAAGAAGTCCCGCCGAGTCCATCTCGAGCACCACAGCCGCGATCTCGAGCAGCGCATGGCGTTGGGGATCGAACCCGCCCGTCTCCACGTCGACCACGACGGGAAGAAAGCCGCGGAAACGGGTGGCCATCGAACGGGTGAAGTCCGATGGCGAGGGCAGCGTGGTTGCAGCCTGGGTGGGCCCGGTGGTCAGGTCGTCATCAAGCGCGGGTGCCTGGCCGGTCATCCCGGAAATTTCGGACGTGCATTCATGCCCGCAGGATAGCGGAGGGTCGGGATCAAGCCTTGATTCGCGAGATCGGGGACCGCCGCGCGCCGCACTCAGCGCAGCACCACCAGTCGCATCAGCAACAGCATCGCTCCGAACGCTGCCAATGCGAGCCCGGGCAGAGGCAACAGCATCGCCAGCGGCAGACCGAGGCCCACCAGAGCGATGCCCCAGCCAACCGAATCCGCGAAGGCTCGCGTCTCGCCTACGCGCAAGGCGCGCGCCAGCAGCGCGTCCAGGCTCAGTTTTCCCGCACCCCGGAAGATCAGCGGCAGCAGCATGGCGAGAAAAATGACGGGCAGCTTGTAGTTGCCGTGGCCCATGTCGCTGATGGCGTAGCCCTTGAGCAACTGCGTGATGCCCATCCAGTTGTCGGGCCAGTGCACAGCGGCGGTGGCCACCGCGGTCAGCACGAACAGCCCGAACGCCGCGAAGCGGGTGCCAAGACCCAGCAGCAGCGCGACGCCGAGTACCAGCTCGGACCAGGTTGCCATCGCCCAGCTCAAATCCGCTGGCACGATGTTGAAGGGAAACGGGAAATCTGTCTGGATTGACGCAAACCAGTTGTCGCCGTTGAGCTTCTCGCGGCCGGCCTCGAAAAACTCCCACGCCAGGATGATGCGCAAACCGAGCGGCGCGAGCCAGGCGCCAACACCGTCGAGACGTTCCGTGAGATGGGTCCAGCGTTCAATCAGGCCGCGTTGACTCATCAGTTGCGCTCCTGGGGTTGAATGCGTGTGCCCAGGATCGCGCCGGATACCCGCAATGCGTCCAGCATTCGTGTGCCCGCAGCGACGAAGGCTTCGACATCATCCGAGTTCGCCTCGACAGCCAGCGCTTCCAGATGTGTGCGGCCGCTCGACGATGGATTCGCATCGATCACCTGCAGCAGCCGGAAGGTTACCGGGCTCAGGGACTTGAAGCGCACGCTGCCGCCTTCTTCGCGCAGCACCAGCAGAAAGGTCGGGTGCTCCGGCGCGACGTCGAGCGCCGCGTCGCCGCCCAGGGCATGCACGGGCCAACGGTACGCCAGCGGCCATGCCAGCGGATTGCGCAGCGGCGCGCCGTCAATGAGATCGCCTGCGGGATCGCACGCGACGGCGTCAGGCTCCTCCGCGATGTCGAGTGCCAGCTCAACCCATTCGTAGTGCGCCAGTTCCAGCGTCCAGGCAGGCAGTGGGGCCTGCTCTGCATCTGCGTCATTGCCGACTCGCGTCTGCAGGTACTGCAGGAATTCGCGGCCGATCTCGGGAAACAGCGGCGTCTGACAGCGAAAATCCCGGTAGAAGGAGCGCACAGTCGCATGCCAGAGCGTATCGTCCAGCAGTCGGCGCAAAACCGGAAAATTGCCCGCCAGCAACCCTTCAAGGCTGTTGTAGAAGAGTTCGCGATAGATCGCGAGCCGGCGATCCTCAATATCAGGCGGCGGCGGCGCGGAGTCCGGGTTCCTGAGATGCGCGGCGAAAGCGAACTGCTGCGCTCGGAGTTCCGCGAAAGCCTCCGTTTCGGCGGCGCTCTCGCGCGCTGCGGCGGGTGTCGTCACGACGAGGCGTGACGGATGCCGCGCGGCCGCACTTCCGCTGCGGCCCCGGCGCTCGCGGGTACGGCGGCGAGCCGTCTGCGGATCTCGCCGAGCTCATCCAGCAGCTCTTCGAACGGCGGAAAGTTGAAATCGCGTTCAAGCAGCGTGGGTCGGGGACCACAGTGGTGATAAGCGGCTTCCAGCAGTTCCCACACTTGCGGCTTTACTGCAGCACCGTGGGTATCGACCTTCAGATCCTCGGCCTCGTCGTAGTGCCCTGCGACATGGATATAGGCGACCCGCTCGCGCGGCAGTGCCTGCAGGAATTCGACTGCGTCGTAACGGTGATTGATGCTGTTGACCACGATGTTGTTGACGTCAAGCAGCAGATCGCAATCGCTGCGAGCCAGAACTTCGTTGATGAAATCGGTTTCCGCAAGCGCCTGATACGGCGCCGCGTAGTAGGAGACGTTCTCTATTACGATGCGTCGGCCGAGTGCCTGCTGCACCTCGTCGATGCGTCGCACCACGTGTCGAACGCACTCGGGCGTGAAGGGTAGCGGCATCAGATCGTAGAGCTGGCCGTCATCGGCGCAGTAGCTCAAGTGCTCGCTGTAGCAAAGT
>JBBQNY010000272.1:0-3125 GCA_038330365.1 Lysobacterales bacterium
CGGGCCTCGCGGGCTTCCTGACAGCCGGATGTTGCAAAGGCCAATCGGACTTGTGCAACCCCGCGAACGACGCACCGGATCCGGGTAGCGATAACGGAGTGGTCTAGCGATGCACGCGCGGCGGGCCGGTCGGGTCGGCAGGCGTGCTGCGTGGCAGCGGAATCGATACCAGCGCGGCAAGTGCGATCAGTCCGGCGGACGCGACCAGGCAGGCAACGAGTCCCGAGCGCTGGAACAGCCAGCCGGAGAGGAGCGTGCCGAGCAAACGTCCCATCGCATTTGCCATGTAATAGAAGCCCACATCGAGCGACACTCCATCTGCGGCCGCATGACGCACGATGAGATAACTGTGCAGCGAGGAGTTGATCGCGAACATCACGCCGAAGGCTGTGAAGCCCACCATCAGCACCCACTGTGGAGACTCACCCTGCACCAGCAGCACGGCCATCAAGGCGGGCACGATGGCGAGCCCGATCGCCCACACCAGGGCAGTCCGACCATCCGGCAGCCTGCCGCTCCGGCGGCCGGTGATGTACGGCGCGACTGACTGCACCATGCCGTACCCGATGACCCATGCGGCGAGGAATGCACCCACTTTCCAGTAGTCCCAGCCCAGCGATGCGGCCAGGTAGACCGGCAGCGCAACCACGAACCACACATCCCGCGCACCAAAGAGGAACAGGCGCGCCGCCGCCAGCAGGTTGATCGCGGGGCTCTTGGAAAAGATGTCGCGAAACCTGGGCTTGACCCTGGCGATGCCGAGATCGCGCTTGAGCAGCCCGAGGCTGAGCAGCCAGACCACCGCAAGGGCTCCGGCCATGACGCCAACCGCCGGCGCGAAACCCACGGTGGTGAGCAACGCGCCGCCGAGAAAGAATCCCACGCCCTTGAGTGCATTCTTGGAGCCGGTCAACGCCGCGACCCATCGGTACAGCGTCGCTTGCCGATCTTCGGGCACCAGCAGCTTGATACTGCTCTTGGCGCTCATCTTGTTGAGGTCCTTCGCGATCCCCGAGAGGGCCTGCGCCGCCATGACCCACGGCACGACGAGCCAGGCCGCCGGCACCAGCAGCATCGCCAGCGCGATGACCTGCAGCGCAAGGCCGAAGCTCATGGTCCGGTTGAGCCCGATGCGCGCGCCCAGCCAGCCGCCGAGAAGGTTGGTGACGATCCCGAACAGTTCGTAGAACAGGAACAGCATCGCAACCTCGAGCGGGCTGTAGCCGAGTTCGTGGAAATGCAGCACCACCAGCATGCGCAGCGCGCCGTCGGTCAGCGTGAACGCCCAGTAGTTGCCGGTGATCAGCGCGTACTGGCGCACATCCGCAGACAGGTTCGCGGGCATTGCCTAGATGTCCGGCTGGCCGACCATTCGCATGAGTTCCGCCAGGCGGTTCGCGTAGCCCCATTCGTTGTCGTACCAGGCGAAGATCTTCACCTGGGTCCCGTTCACGACAAGCGTCGACAGCGCATCGACGACGGCCGAACGCGGATCGGTCCTGTAGTCGATCGAAACGAGCGGTCGCTCCTCGTAGCCGAGGATGCCGGACAGTGCGCCTTCCGCTGCGGTGCGCAGCAGCATGTTCACTTCGTCAACCGTAGTCCTGCGTTCAACTTCGAAAACGCAGTCGGTCAGCGAGGCATTGGTCAGCGGCACTCGCACGGCATGCCCGTCGAGCCGTCCCTTGAGTTCCGGGAAGATCTCCGCGATCGCCGTCGCCGAACCGGTCGACGTCGGGATGAGGCTCATTCCGCACGCGCGCGCGCGGCGCAGGTCCTTGTGCGGCCCGTCCACGATCGTCTGGGTGTTGGTGAGGCTGTGGATCGTGGTGATGCTGCCGTGTCGTACCCCCAGGCCCTCGTGGATCACCTTCACTACCGGGGCGAGGCAGTTGGTGGTGCAGGAGGCGGCCGAGACGATGCGATGCCGCGCGGGGTCGTAACGGTCGTGATTCACGCCCATGACGATGTCGAGCGTCCCGGTCGACTTGATCGGCGCGGCGACCACCACACGTTTCACGCCCTGGTCCAGATACGGCTGCAGGACGTCGGGCTTGCGAAACTTGCCGGAAGCCTCGAGCACCAGGTCGCAGACCGACCAGTCGGTCGCCGCCAGTTCCCTGTTGCGGGTCACTGGAATTCTTTGTCCGTCGATCGCTACGCCAGCGCTGTCGGCGTCGAATGTGCGCGCCCAGCGTCCATGCACGGAATCGAATTCCAGGAGGTGCGCGAGCGTAGCCGGGTCACCGGCCGGGTCATTGATGTGCACGAACTCAATGGAGGGTTGGAACCAGGCTGCACGCAACGCCAGGCGACCCATGCGACCGAAGCCGTTGATGCCCACGCGGATGGTCATTCGGATTGCCCGGTCTGGTCGAGAAGTGCAGCTTCGTGCAAATTCAGCACGTCGTTTGGCTCACGCGCGCGCTCCGCGTGTTCGCCGCAACGCAGGGCGCGCGGGCAGGCACTTGGTTCGATCGCCGCCACAGCAATTCCGGGTGAGGAAATCGATCAGGCCATTCATGGCGTCGAAGTTCGCGCGGTAACGGATGCTGCGTCCCCGGGCTTCGGCGGTGATCAATCCGACTGCCGCGAGTTCCTTGAGGTGAAACGACAACGTGGCGCCCGGCAGTGAGAGCGTTTCGGCGATCTCACCGGGCATGCAGCCTTCGGGCCCGGCCTCGACGAGCAGTCGAAACACCGACAGCCGGGTCGACTGGCCGAGGGCAGCGAGCGCAGCGGTCGCGGCGTTGAGTTCCATGATTCCAGAATACTCGAAATAAGCTGGTGCGCTACCCACTACCAACGGGTTGCAACAAATCTGTAGCCGGGCGCAACCGGAATTGTCACGTGCCGGAATTACGGTGGCGACATCGCGCTGGGTATGCCGCGTGGTCCCCCTCTTCCGTCCGGAGTTCCAACATGCTGCAGACTCGCAGACTCGCCCTCGCCATTGCACTGACGCTCACGGGCGGCGCCGCACTCGCGGTTTCGCTCAACAATTCATTCGATGGCACGTGGATCAACAATAACGAAGCCGGCCGCGGTCTGCTCGTCGACGTGGTTCCGACCCCGACCGGCGCGGTGTTCTTCAGCGCGTTCTTCACTTACGACACTGCCGGCAA
>JBBQNY010000273.1:0-3077 GCA_038330365.1 Lysobacterales bacterium
GTCATTGCTGCACTGCTGAAGGGCATCGGCCCGCGCACGCGCGTGGTCGGCTTGACCTGGGTGCATTCCGCCAGCGGGATCCGACTGCCGATACAGGAGATTGCCGCCGCCCTGCGCGCGCGCAGTGGCCCGCCGCTGACGCTGGTGGTGGACGGCGTGCACGGCATCGGCGCGGTGGACGAGACCATTGCGACGTTGGGCTGCGACTATTTCTGCGCCGGCACCCACAAGTGGATGTTCGCTCCGCGCGGCACCGGGCTGGTCTGGGCCAACGCCGACAACTGGGCGCGGTTGCGCCCGACCATCCCCAGCTTCAGCGACCTGGGGCAATACCAGGCCTGGGAGCAGGGCCGCGCGCCGGATACGCCCAACAATGCAAATCGCATGATGCCCGGCGGCTTCCACGCCTACGAGCACCAGTGGGCCACCGCCGCCGCTTTCCGCATGCACCGGCAGATGGGTCGCGCCCGCGTCGCCGCGCGCATCCGCAGCCTCAACGACCAGCTCAAGGCCGGCCTGGCGGAAAATCCCAAGGTGACCGTGCATACGCCGCGCTCCGGCGAGCTGTCGGCGGGGCTAGTCGCCTTCGAAGTCGCCGGCCTCACACCTTCGGAGGTGGTCAAGCAACTGCTGGCCCGCCGCATCATCGCCAGCACCAGCCCGTACGCCATCACCTACGCCCGCCTCGCGCCCAGTCTGGTCAATACCCCGGAGCAGGTGGACCAGGCGGTGCGGGCGGTGCGCGCGATCTCGGGCTGAACTGGAAGTTGAAAAACACGGGTCAAAAACACGGGTCAGAGTGAAGCGTCCCGGGTTCTACAGACACATCGGAAAGTGCACGCTAACCCCGGTTTGTGCACTCTGACCCCGGTTTTACTCCGGCTTTAGAAGTCCACTGCAATCGTGGTTCCATTGCGAAGGGTGTCGAGGGTGACGCACAGCATCTCGGCCTGCTGGATGAGCTTCGCGCCGATCTGGGGGTCCACCCCGGGATCGAGCTCCAGTTTCAGCCGGCACTGCATCTGACGAAACCCCGGCCTGACCGAACGGCTCATCGCGAGACACCCTCGGACGTCCGCATCGCCGTTGACCTCGACTTCGAGGCGTTCGATGCGCACGCCGAGTCGATCCGCGATCATCCGTACCGTGCTGTCCATGCAGGCCGCAAGCGCCGCGCAAAGCAGGTGTCCCGGATTGGGGAGGTCGTCGAAACCTCCGGCCTTGTCATCGATGCCGTAATGCCAGCGGATTTCCGGGAAGCCAGTTGGCGCGACGCTCCCGTGGACAGCATCGTACGGTCTATTTAGAGCGCACGATCATGCGCTCTACTAAAGGAGAAAGCCATGAAGAACCCGGATTCTCCCGTCGCCCGCCGCCAGGACTCCCTCCGCCAACGGTATCGTGAGGATCCAGCCAAGGCGGTCTCTTACAAGCAAGTCCGCACGCTCCAAACGGGCGCGAGCGCTCTAAGGGTCAAGGAAAACATCGCCTCCAGACGCATCCGAATCGATGGTGAAAAGTCCCGGGAACGCGTACTCGAGTCGGCGATACGACTCGCGGCGGTAGAAGGGCTTGAGCGGCTCTCGTTATCGCACCTCGCCCAGTCCGCAGGACTCAGCAAGAGCGGGCTCTTCGGGCTCTTCGGCTCCAAGGAGGACCTGCAGTTCGCCATCATCGACAAAGCGCGGGAAGTCTTCACGCACGAGGTAGTGATGCCGGCGCTTGCCGCACCGAGACTGCGCGCGCTCTGCGAGGGCTACCTGGACCACATCGCCTTTCGGGAGTGGCCGAGCGGATGCTTCTTTGCCTCGGTGGCATCCGAAGTTGGCGGCCGCCCCGGGCCGATCCGCGATCGCGTGGCGATGGACCAACAGCAGTGGACGTCACTGCTCAGGCACAGCGCGACGCGCGCCGCGGAACTCGGGCATCTCCGTTCGGCGGAGTCGCCCGAGCAACTCGCCTTCGAGCTGGGTGTAATGCTCACCGGCGCCGACATCGCGTACTTGCTCCATCGCGACCCCGTAATCCTGGAGCGGGTGCGCTCCGCTCTCGAAAGTCGCCTCCAAGCGGGAGGCAGCTCGGAGCCGCGATAGAAGCCCGCGCCCAATGCTTTCTCATGCCCCAGGAAAACGGGGGTAGGAAAACGGGGTTCAGAGTCGACTTTTTCAGGTTGCGTCAGGGCTGCGCTTGCTGGGCAATAAAAGACCACTCTGACCCCGGTTCTGGTTTTGCGCATGGCTTGCAGCGGCTGCATCGCCTTGACGTCGCTTTACGGCCGCACGTCGCACGCTCGACTACCCATCCGGAGCCAAGCCATGAAGACCGCCACCTGGCACGACACCGTCGTGGCCCGCAGCGACGACACCGTCGTGGTCGAGAACAACCAGTACTTCGCGGCCGATGCGCTGGTGCGCGAGCACTTCCGCCCCTCCGACCACACCAGCAGCTGCCCGTGGAAGGGCACCGCGCATTACTACGACGTGGTGGTCGGCGACGCGGTCAACGCCAATGCGGCCTGGTACTACCCGGAGCCGAAGCAGGGGGCCGAGGAGATCCGTGGTCGGGTGGCGTTCTGGAAGGGCGTGCAGGTCGGCGGTTAGCCGTTGGCGGTCGGCCGCGGGCTTCGCTGACGCGCCACCAGCCCATCAAGTTCGACGCGCCGCACGTCGTGAAGGCATTCCGGTATCAGCGATGGCCCGTCCATCGTGCGGAATTGAACCTGACCCCTTTTCCATCGGGACAGGGTGCCGCCAGCCGGGACCTCTGGCCCGCTCTTTCCTCGGCCTTAGCATCGGTGCGGTTAGTGTGCGGGCATCTTTCGCGTGGAGCTTCGCTCATGTCCAGTCCGCCTTCCGCCGCCGACGCCGGTCAATTCAGGATTGGCGACGAGTTCGAGATCAATCGCCTCGGCTTTGGCGCGATGCGCATCACCGGCGAGGGCGTGTGGGGCGAACCCGAGGATCCAGGCGCCGCGCGAAACGTCCTCCGGCGCCTGCCCGGACTGGGCGTCAACCTGATCGACACCGCCGACAGTTACGGCCCCAACGTCAGCGAGGACCTGATCCGCGAACACCTGC
>JBBQNY010000274.1:0-3058 GCA_038330365.1 Lysobacterales bacterium
TGCGGACAATCCTTCGGGAGACGGACGTGGTTCCAGGCTGGCGCAGGAACGCCGCAGAGTCGACGTTGTTTCGGTCGCAATCAATCCGCCGGTTTCAAGGACCACCATGCAACACGATCACCCTCGAAAGTGCCGATCCACAGCGTGTCGCCGACTGGCACAGCGCCGGTGATGTTGCTGAACTTCGGATTCGCCGGGCCTTCGGCGATGGCTTTGCCTTTCAGTGTTTTCGGATTGATGGCCCACACGGTGAAGGGTCGGGCGCAGCCCGTGATCGACTCCAGCTTGAACTCGGTCGTGAGCGGGACATCGCCGCAGTCGGCGGACGCGAGGTGGAGGCCCGCGGTCAACAGCTCCCCTTGGTCGCCCCAATGCAGGTTGTCTGGCACGAAGGTCAGCGGCCCGCTGCTGCGCAAGCGACGCGTGGGATTGGTGTTGGCATAGGCCCCCACCGTGAATTGACCCGAAGAGGCAACGTAGAACTCCTTGCCGTCTGCAGAGACCTCGATGCCATTGGCATACGGCAGTTGCGTGCCCTTGACCAGCTTGAAGCCGGCGTCGCCCGGCGACCACGCATAGACGCCGCCGGTGTTGTTGCCCGCCAGCGCTTCGCCGATGTCGATGCCCGTATGCAAGGGGATGGTCGCCAGCAACGTGCCGTCGGCGGTCGATGCGACGCTGTTGGCCTGCATGCCGTCCGGGGTCAGCACACAACCGGTCCAGGTCAACACCGGCACTTCGCCGCTCGCGTCGACATCGAACACTTCGATCGCCTCGCGCGCGCCATGCCCGACCACGTACAGCGTCGAGTGCCCGTCTGCACCAGCACGCACATTCAAGCCATGGCTGATGAAGGCCTTGGGATTTGGCGCGCCGGGGCATGCGCCGAACTTTTCCATGTCCTGCACGGCGCGCGGAGCATCGCCCGGATAGAGCGGCTGCCAGGTCTTGCGTTGCGCGTCGATGAGATAGATGGGCGTGTCGGGGGCGAGTCCGCTGGCAATGATCCACTTGGTGCCGGGCACGCGCACCAGGTCTTCCGCGTTGCGCGGACCGCAGACGAAGCGGTAGTCGCCCGCTGCGCTGCAATCGCCCTTCGCAGCATCTGGCACCGGACTGGATACTGCAATTGGCGCGACCAGCCAGAGCAGCGTTGCATTCTTTAGTCCACGCAGCAGATTTCTCACTGACCCAATCCTTCCCCCGGAGGAGTGCCCACACTATCAGTGCGGGACGCTGCCGGTGCGAAGTAGGGGTCAGAGTGGACTTTGGTCGCCGAGCAACTCTGTAGCCAGCGCATCGAGAAAAAAAGTCGACTCTGACCCTCGATTTCGACATCGACGCGACGCACGCGCTGCGTCACCAGGGAATCTGCGCGCCGTCCCATGCGAGGAACTGCCCGCTGTCTGCTGGCGTCATGCGCGCAACGATCGCCAGCAATTGTTGCGCCGCGCGCTCGGTCGTAAACAGCTTTAGCGGCGGCACCCCGCTTTGGAAGGGTTGCGACAACGGCGTGTCGACTGTGCCCGGATGCAGCAGAACGCAGACAGCGGTGGGGTGCGTGCGGCGCATCTCGATGGCGAGTGTGCGAAACAACTGGTTCTGCGCCGCCTTGGACGCGCGGTACGCGTACCAGCCTCCCAGCTGGTTGTCGCCGATCGACCCGACCCGTGCCGACAGCGACGCCAGCACGATCGGCGCACGATGGCGCAGCAAGGGCAGCAAGGCCTGCACGAGCAGCACGGGCGCGAAGGCGTTGATGGCGAAGACCTGCACCAACGCACCCGCTCGCAATGAAGACAGGGATTTCTCCGGACGCAGCCCCGGCGCGTGCAACACGCCGGCGGCGTTGAAAACCAGGTGCAAGTGGTCGGTGCGCGCGCCGATGCGTGCGACGAGCGCGCGCAGATCCGATTCCGATGTCAGGTCAGCGGCAATGGGTACGAGTCGATCGCCATGTGCCTTGACCAAGGCCATGAGTGGCTCGCTGCCTTCAGCGCCGCGCGCGATCGCAAACACGCAGGCCACGCTGTCGTCCCCGAGCAGCTGCCGCACCACCGCCAGCCCAATGCCGCTGCTGGCACCCGTGACGAGTGCCTGGGCGGGCTCGGTCAATCCTTGCAAGATGGGTCGCATGTTCCCTCAGTTGTGAAATTGTTGATCCGGTCAGCTTTGCACCGGGTGTCCATTGTCGCGGTCCTGCGCGGCGGCGCGAGGCACAAACGTAACGACTGGGCATGTGGGTCCGGAAAATGTGTAGCGGTCCGATCCGTGGCTTCAGCCTCGCGGCCTGTATTGTCGCCAGGACGCGGTCTTGCGAAATCGGCGCCAGGTCCGTCCCGCGCGCAGGTGCGTGCATTCGGAACCCTGGCATGCACAGCGACGCCCTTCGCACCCGGATCAACCAGTTGTTCATCACGCAACTACAGGGTGTGCTGGCCACGCAGCAGTCCGCACAGCCCTACACCAGCCTGATGGCGTTTGCTCATACGCCGGATCTGCGGCACATCGTCTTCGCGACCTATCGGGACACCCAGAAGCACGCCAACCTGCTGCTCAATTCGGCGGTGTCGTTCCTCATCGACGATCGCAGCAACGATCCGGCCGACTACCAGGGCGCTATCGCGATCGCGGCGTGCGGCTACGCCCAAGCGATTCCCGACAACGAACGCGCCGCATTCCTCGCCATCTATGTTCTCAAGCACCCGACGTTGCGCGACTTCGTGACGTCGCCCGACTGCGCGCTGCTGCGCATTGCGGTGAGCTGCTATCGCGTGGTCAGCCAGTTCCAGGCCGTCGAGTTGCTGCCGATGCAGAGTGGTTGAACCGCGCCGAAAAGCCGCGAAAAGCCGGGTCAGAGTGGACTTTTCCTACCTCTGCCAGGGGTTTCTGCCTCACGACTGATGCCCGTCCGCAAAGCAGCATGGGGAAACCCTCGCACGGCCGCTCCCCATGCCTCGCCCTCTCCGACTGGATCCGCCCGGCGTCCCGCAACACGTCGTCCAGCGTGGCAACGATCGACAGCCCTGCTTTTACGTCGAAGGCGACTATCTCCGCT
>JBBQNY010000275.1:0-3030 GCA_038330365.1 Lysobacterales bacterium
ACACCGAGCAACCCGAACACGATCAACCGATCCATGCGCCGCGCGGTCTGCGGTGCGATGGATAGATCCGGCGCAACCTGGGCATCGCGCTTGAGTCCATCCGGCGTCAGCTCGAACACCCACGAAAATACCAGCGCCGGCACGAACGCGAGCGCGAGCACGATGATGATCGCCCGCAGCACCCACGCGGGCACATCGAACGCCGGCAATACCGTCTCCGCCACTTGCACGATGAGCCACGCACCAACGAGGTACAGCCCCGCCATGCGGATGACGTTACGGCGCCTGAGTTCGGCGAGGAAGCTCAAGGTCCGCACCAGAGTCGCGGCGTGCAGCGCTTCGCTGCGTGCGCGAAGTCTTGTTCCACGCTCCGCACCAGCAGGCCGTGAGGGATCCACAGTTGCGTCAGAAGCGCGTCGATCTTGCCGAGCTGCACGCAGCGCTGGCGGCAGTGATTGCGCAGAAGCAACATCGTCATTGTTGGGTCCCCCACCCGCTGTTGCGAGACTAGCATTCCCGCAGACACCCGCCCCTTCCAGCTCGCGGCGTGTCCTAGTGGAAACCCGTCATTCAGAGCGGTCACTCAGTTCCAGCGTGCACCGCCCCGGCCGACAAATCGCCCGATCGCGACTCAGGCGATCGCCCGAATCCGGAGGGCCGTGCGCGCTCCTCGATCGGAGTACCTTGCACTGGCCTTGTGGCGGTGAGAGCCGTGGCCGCTGCGCCGTCCGGCGCGCGCGTCGCACTTCAGGAGGTAGAACCATGACCATGAGGACGAAAGTTATTGCCGCATGTTCGCTGTTGCTGGTTGGCTTCGCTTTCAGCGCAAATGCGGAGACGTGGAATGCGGAGCAGCAGGCGCTCTGGAAGCTCGAGCAGCAGCAATGGAAAATGTCGGCGGCGAAGGATTCAAGCTGGATAGACACCATGGTGCATCCGAACCTCAGGATGTGGGAGATGGGCGCGCCCATGCCTCGCGACGAGGCCTCCCTCAGGCATTGGGACCGCTACCAGTCCGGGAATTCCACCACGCTCGAGCAGGAACTGTTTCCGATCTCGGCCACCATCACCGGCAATATTGCGGTGGTCCAGTACCGCTACATGGTCGCCCGCGAGAATTACAAGAAGGAACGGGAGACCGTGACGGGTCACTACACGGATGTGCTGATCAAGGAGGGAGACAACTGGAAGTTCATCGCCTGGGCAGGTGGCGATGACCCGAAGAAATAAGTTCGGCCCCCGCTAAACCGCGAAAAGGGGTCAGAGTCATTTTCCGCACCAGCGGAATCAGCGGCTGCCGTCCTGCTGGCGGTGGAAAATGACTCTGACCCCTTTTCGGACCCCTTTTCGCCCGAGTCATTTTCGCCTTTCGGGAACGCTGCAGGTGAAGTCGTTTTCGCCGACTGCACGACATTGCGGCGGCCAGCCGGTAGCGCGCCAGTAGGCCTCGAAGCCTGCGGATCGAAGGAAGGCGTGCGCGCGCGGGTCTGCCAGCATCGGCGCGGCGATCGGACACGTCAGGTGACGGAAGCTGTCGAAGTGCTTGTCGCGGTCGTTCGGATTGGCGACCACCTCGAAGAACAGGTCGGCGTCCCCGGTGGCGGCAGCGATCAACCCGCCATCCACCAGATAGGTGCTGCGCAGGAACTGGCGTGCGAGTGCATCGTCACCCCCGGGATTGCGCTGCGACCAGCGAAACAGCACCAGCAGGGACGCGACTGCGTCAGGGCTGGCTGCATAGGCACGCTCGATTCCCTGGCGCGCCTCATCCATTCGCGCGTGGCAAAGCGCACGCCGGAAAGGGGTGGTGATCGCATAGAGAAAAGTGGGATTCAGCGCCGCGATGCGCGCCAAAGCTTCGTCCACCGCCACTGAATCGTCGTCCATGGATCCGATCAGGGCCAACCGGAACCAGAACAACGGACTGGTGGGCTCCAGCACCACCAGTGCGCGCCCCTCCTTCAATCCGTCGCTGCGGCGACCCACGTCGGTGAGGAATTCGGCGAGGTCCTCACGCACGTCCGGGTAGGTGTCGTCGCGGACGATAGCCTCGCGATACAGACGCTCGGCGTCGAGGAAGCGACCTTCCGATCGCGCAAGATTCGCCTGTGCGTGCAGGGTGATCGCCGCGCCTGGCGCGAGTTCGGTCGCACGCGCCACCGCTACGCGCATGCAGGCGATGCGGTCGCCAGCCGCGCGCTGCTGCATCGCCGTAGCGTGGTAGGCCGCGATCTCGCAGGCCAGTGCGAGGTTGGCCCAGGCGGCAGCGAACTGCGGGTCGCGCGCAACCGCCGAACGGAACAGCTGCAAGGCCATGAGGGTATTGCGGCGCTCGCGGTAGAGCGCACGTGCCCGCAGGAAATCGTCGTAGGCGACCGGGTCGACGTTCTGTCGGCTCTGTACCTTTGCATCGCCGCCGAGGGTGCTGTCGAGTTGCTGGGCGAGGCTCTGCGCGATCTCGTCCTGCAGCGCGAACACGCTTTCGAGCTCGCGATCCCACGTCTGGGACCAGACGTGGAAGCCGTCTGCCACGCGGATCAACTGCGCGGTGACGCGCACCCGCTCGCCATCGCGCCGCACCGAGCCCTCGACGATGTGCCCCACCCCGAGGGTGCGACCGATTTCGCGCACGTCTCCGCCGCGGTTCTTGTACTGGAACACCGAAGTACGCGCCGCCACCTTGAGACGGGTGTTGCGCGCCAGCACGTTGAGCAGTTCCTCGGTCATGCCGTCCGAGAAATACTCGTCGTCGACTTTGCCGCCGAGGTTGGCGAATGGCAGCACCGCGATGGACGGAGTCGACTCGATCGGCGCCGCCGCCGTTGCGGATGTGGGCGCGGATGCGGGTGCGGCGACCGCTGCATCCTTGCGATACGACGGTTGCCCCTTGAAGTACCAGCCAAACGCCAGCGCCGTCAGCGCGGCGGCGGCGATGAACACCAGCTTGTTGCCGGTGCGGCCGGTTTCGGCCTTGACGCCTGCGGGCGTGACGTCGAACACCCAGGCCATCACCAGTGCGATCGGGAAGCC
>JBBQNY010000276.1:0-2986 GCA_038330365.1 Lysobacterales bacterium
ATGCGTGGAAACGGATGCGCGGGATCGAGCCCGAGCGGAGAGAGCACGGGCAGGATCTCGAGCCGGAAATGCTCGAGCAGCCAGCGCGACTGCGCTGCCTTCCACTCCGTGCGGTTGAGCAGCCGGATGCCCTGGCGTCGCAGCGCGGGACGGAGCGTCCGTGACCAGTAACCGTACTGGGCATCGATCAGGTGGCCGGCGCGCGTGCGGATCCGTGCCAGCGCCTCGTGTGCGTCCAGACCGTCGGGACCTGCAGCCGCCTGCGCCAGCAGGATCTGCTGCTTGAGCGTGGCGACACGGATCTCGAAGAATTCGTCCAGATTGGAACTGCAGATGCCGAGATAGCGCACGCGTTCAAGCAGCGGCACGCGTTCATCTTGCGCCTGCGCGAAAACCCGGGCGTTGAACTCGAGCTGGCTGAGTTCGCGATTGAAGAACAGCGAGCGATCGGACTTCGAACGACGGCGTCGGCCTGACACCGCCGCCTCGTCGGCCACTTTGGACAATGCTTCCCGCTTACGCGACATCCTGTTCCTCGCAGTCGTGCGGCCACACCTGGGCGGCGTCGAAGTGGCAGGCGAAGCGGCTGCCGCTTCCCGGTTCGCTGGTGATGTGCAGATGACCGCGGTGCAGGTTCAACGCGTGCTTGACGATTGAAAGACCGAGTCCGGTACCTCCGCTGTCGCGCGAGCGCGAAGTGGAAACGCGATAGAAGCGTTCCGTCAAGCGGGCGATGTGTTCGGGCGGGATGCCGACCCCCGTGTCAGCGACCGAGAACTCCGCGCTCCCGTCATCACGCTGCGACCATTCGAGCGTGATGGTGCCGTTCTCCGGGGTGTAGCGAACGGCGTTCGACACCAGATTGGAGAACGCACTGTGGAGATCGCGCACCGAGCCGGCGAGATCGATGTCGGCGCTGGCCGCGATCACCAAATGGTGCCGCCCCTTGCTCAAGGCATGGGCCTCGCGCTGCAGCGTGGTCAGCATGCTGCCCATGGCGACGCGCTCGAGTTCCACCTGCTCCTGCGCTTCGAGCCGCGAGAGTGTGAGCAGGTCCTCGACCAGTCGGCCCATGCGCGCCGACTGCCTTCGCATCTCGTCGAGCATGGTCGCGAGCTCGGACACGTCATCGGGATCCATCATGTCGAGATAGCCGTGCAGAACCGTCAACGGCGTGCGCAACTCGTGCGACACGTTGGCGACGAAGTCGCGGCGCATCAGTTCCAGCCGCATCAACGGGGAGATGTCGCGAACGACCAGCAGCTGCTCCTGTCGCGTATACGCGATGAGGCGCAGGCTCAGCCGCAGGTTGGGGTCATGCGGGGACGTGACGTCGAACAGCGGCTCGGGAATGCCGGGCTCCGCGAGCCAGGCTTGCGCGCGGGGCGAGGCGAGCAGCGCATCGAGCCGCAGGCCGCGACTGCTGCGGACATCAAGATCCAGCAGGCGCGCGGCCGATTCGTTGAACCAGAGCACTTCACGGCCCAGCGTGGTCACGACGATGCCGTCGGGCAGGATCGCCGCGGCTTCCCGGAATGTCCGCAGCAGGGCCAGCATGCGCCGCTTGCGCGAGCGCTCCTGGTCCAGTCGGGCATCGATCATGTGCGCAAGGTCTGACCACACGCCCCAGTCCTCGGGCGGTGGCGTGCGGCGGCGCGAACGCAGCCAGCGCTGGATGCGATACAGGCTGCGTATCGACAGGGCGACATAGCCGCCGAGTGCGATCAGCAGGGCCCACGCGAGCTGCCCGGTTGCCAGCCCGATGAGCGTCGCGCTCACGAGCAGAAGCACCAGGCGTCCGATCGACACCTGCCAGGGGTTCTGTCTGAGGACGCTCACGGCACAAGAGTAACCCGTCGGGGCGCTTTCTCAGACCGCCGGGGTGGTCGAGAAGCGGTAGCCCGAGCCGCGCACCGTCTGGATGAGCCCGTCGAGCTGGTGCGGCTCCAGCGTCTTGCGCAGGCGCCGGATGTGCACATCCACCGTGCGTTCCTCGACGTAGACATTGCCGCCCCAGACCTGGTCGAGAAGCTGGCTGCGCGCATACACCCGTTCGGCGTGCGTCATGAAAAAGTACAGCAGACGGTATTCGGTTGGGCCGATGGCGATCGGCGCATCCCCCGCGTACACACGGTGTGCGGGACCGTCGATCTTGAGTCCGCCGAGCTCGACATTGCCGTCCTCGGCATCGGCACGTGTCCGTCGCATGACGGCCTTGACCCGTGCCATCAGCTCGCGGGTGGAGAAGGGCTTGACGATGTAGTCGTCGACTCCCGCTTCAAGACCGCCTACACGATCGTTTTCCTCACCGCGGGCGGTGAGCATGATGATGGGGACGTCGCGCGTCATTTCATCGCGCCGCAGCCGGCGGGCGAAGTCGAGGCCGGACATTCCCGGCAGCATCCAGTCGAGCAGGATGAGATCGGGAATCCGCTGCATGATGGCGTCCTGCGCCGTCCGGGCGTCGCTCGCGTGCACTGCACTCATGCCGGAACGGGTCACGGCGAAGGCGACCATGTCGCGGATCGCGTCCTCGTCTTCGACGATAAGTATCTGTTTCTGCACGGGCCTTCCCGGGATGACAGTGGCGTGATCGCGATCGCCATTGGACTGCAGTTTTGTTTCGTTGCGATGACAAGGTCGACGCAGACCGACGGGCGCTGCCAGCGCAGACGACTTCGTTGCCGGTTTCCATCGTACGCCCGAAGCGCCGATTCCCCTGCCGGACGTGAATCCCGCAGCGCTTTACTCGGCCCGCCGCTGGCGGCGCTGCTCCTGCACGAACAGGGCCCAGGGAGTGATCTGCACGATGCGCGCTTCGATGCGCGCGCGTTCGTAGTGATCCACGTCGGAGCGTGCCAGCAGTGTTCTGAGCTGGCCCATGGCGTCGTCGGGTCGGCCGTTGAGCAGTGTCAATTCCGCGTAGGCCTCGCCGGCGCGGATGTCGTCACCCGCCAGTTGGCTGGCGCGCGCATACGTTTCGATC
>JBBQNY010000277.1:0-2975 GCA_038330365.1 Lysobacterales bacterium
TGCCGGTGCGAAGCCGATCGCCCGATCGCAGGATTAGGCCGCGTTTGCAACGAGCGGGCAGGACGCAGACCTGGATTGCGAGACGCGCTCGAACTCCGCGACGCTCAGCACCGAAGCGAACGTGACGGATGCCACATCCAGTGCCAGGGTTCGTAGGCGATGCCGTGCGGATTGCCGCGTGGATAGCTCATCGCGAAGCCGAAACGCTGCGCGTTGATCGTCAGCCATTCGAATGCCGAAGTGCCTTCGAATGACGCCTCGGCAGGGGCATCGCCCGGCGTGCCGATATCCAGCGCGCGACCGCTGTGATGCTCGCTGAATCCCGGCGCGGCGTTGACCGTGAGAATTTCGTCGAGGCTTTGCCCGCGCGCCAGCTTGCGGCGGAAGATTCCCACCTGGTAGTCGCGCGAGCGAAAACCAGAGATCGGCTCGAGCGCCACGTTGTCGCGGGCAGCGGCGGTGTGCAGGCGTGCCCACGCAACGGCGGCGGATGCGTCGAGCCACAAGGGTCGTCCGTATCGGTCCATTCCGCCGAACGCGAGCAGAGAAGGCTCGGGAACTCGTTCGAGGCCGGTGCGTAGCGTGTATTGCGAGCCGATGGTGTGGGTAGGCTGACAAGCCTCGCGTTGTCGACCGGGCACTCTCGATGCCCCGCGATACGCAGGCGCGCGTCCGCTCGCACGCCGTGGCAATTGCATCGCCTGCCTGGCCAGCGCATCGGCTTCCAATCGCCACTTCGCATCCGCGCGTAACAACCAGGTCCAGCCAACGTGGCCTTCGCGAATCGCGGCGCATGCAAGGTACCTGCCGTCGGACTTGCGTCGCAGCAACCAATCGTGCGCAGCGAGTTGGCGTTGCAACGCGACCGATCGCGCGCGCATGACGCGCGCTGGCGCGAGATCGAGAAGTGCGCCGTTGACGAGGAAGGCGTTCCACATCAGCCAAGCCTAGCCATTCCGGGCCCATCCGGCACGCTCCGCCAGGCGTGCCCGCCCGAACACTCAATGCTGACGCTTGAAGAACAGCCGCACGGTCTCGACGGGATGCGACTGACTGACTGCAACGAGCTCCCAGCCGTGTGTACCGTGTTTGTCGAGTTCCGCCTGAAGGCTTTCCTGGCGATTGCCGAGGAACTTCGCCTTCACTTCGATCACCAGATGCTGCCAGCGTTGCGATGCCATCGCGATTATTCCTTGAGCTTGGAAGAGTTCCTGCCCGAGCGCGACGCGGGCGGATTGAGGCGCGAGTGTTGCCGCAACGCCTCGCGCAGCACGTACTCGATTTGTGCGTTGACACTGCGCAGGTCGTCGTCCGCCCAGCGCTGCATCGCCGCCAGCACGTCGACCCCGATGCGCAGCGGGAAGGCCTTGCGCTCGCTCATGCCGGCGGCCGACGACGCGCGGGGCGCCACCACCGGTTCACGAGCAGCAAGGCCACGAAGGCGAGGAGCAGCACCGCCCAGGGCTCGTCGATCGGCATCCCCGCGCGCCTAGTACAACGAGCCCGCGTTGACGATCGGCTGCGCGCCCCGCTCGGAACACAGCACCACGAGCAGGTTGCTGACCAT
Source organism: Lysobacterales bacterium (assembly GCA_038330365.1). Lineage (GTDB taxonomy): Bacteria > Pseudomonadota > Gammaproteobacteria > Xanthomonadales > Ahniellaceae > JBBQNY01. The sequence continues at coordinate 1,568 of JBBQNY010000277.1, forward strand.
CGCGGCCTTGCGCTCCTCGTCGAGCTGCACGACGCCGTTCTTCTCCAGTTCCGCCAGGGCGAGTTCCACCATGCCGACCGCACCGGCGACGATTCGTGTGCGGGCAGCGATGACCGCGTTGGCCTGCTGGCGCTGGAGCATCGCGTGGGCGATCTCGGGTGCATAGGCGAGGTGCGAGATGCGCGCCTCGATCACCGTGATACCGGCTTTGGCCAACCGTTCCTGGATCTCGCGCTGCAGGTGCTCGCTGATCTCGGTGGAATGCGAACGCAGCGCGATCTTGTGCTCGTCGTGCTGGTCGTAGGGATAGCTTGTCGCCATCTGGCGCAAGGCGGCCTCGCTCTGCACGTGCAGGAAGTTCTCGTAATCGTCGACTTCGAACAGTGCCTCGGCGGAATCGACCACCTGCCACACCACGACCGCGGCGATCTCGATCGGACTGCCCTCGATTTCATTGACCTTGAGCTTGCCCGATTCGAAATTGCGAATGCGCAGGCTGACCTTTTTCTTCGAATAGAACGGGTTGGCCCAGCGCAAGCCTTCTTCGCGCTCGGTGCCGATGTAGCGACCGAAGAACTGCAGTACCACGGACTGGTTCGGCTGCACGATGAACAGACCGAACAGCAGCACGATCAGCACCACCAGGACGGGCGCCATCCACACCATCCCGCGAGTGAGCAGGAAAATCGCGATGCCGCCGAGCGCCAGCAGCAACAACAACGCCATCAATCCGGAAGCCGTCCGGACCTGCCTTTCCTGAGTCATGAGACCGCTCCGCCGTTGGGTGTCAGAAAGATATCACAAAGATATCTTTCTGCAACTTAATCCCCGGCATGCCGCGGGGCATCAATCCGGCGCAGCCTGATCAGGGGAGAAGGGATCCGCTCGGAAGCCACGAACAGGTCGCCGGTGCGAGGATCGAATGCGACTGACTCAGGCTGCGGCAGGGCCGAGATACCAAGCGATTGAGGTACGGCGCGCATCGCCTGGCGCCAGCTCTGGCCTGGCTCGCGCCAGAGCACATAGGTATCGCGGTAAGTCTGGATCGCCAGCAATCCGTCGTCGCGCAGGGCGATGCCGCTGATCTGTGCGCGATAGCGACCCAAGCGCGAGGAAATCTTCACTTCCTGCGCCGTCGGCTGCGGCAACGCGGTCAGGCGGGCAATTTCCTGCGCTACGGACACCGTCCCGTGAGGGGCGGTGAAGATCGCCTCCAGCGGTAGCCGGAACAGTTGCGCGGGGACCCGTCTCTTCGACAGCAGCAACACGTCGCCGCGCACGCCATCGACGGCCACGCCTTCGCAGTCGCGCGGTCCGTCGGGCCACCTGAACGTCATGCGGCCGACGGGTGTCACGCGGCCATCGCGAAGGGCGCCGGGTTCCTCGACGACGATCAGCTCAAGCGTGT
>JBBQNY010000278.1:0-2971 GCA_038330365.1 Lysobacterales bacterium
TCGAGCGCGCGACGGGTGGAGCGGACGCGCTTTGAGACGCGCGCCTGCAGGTCTGCGCGCTGCGACCGGCCGCGCGGGTCAGGCGCGTCGCGCGCAAGCGGTGTGGCGGCCCCGTGTCACCGTCGCCTGCGTGATCGAGCGGTCCGGAAAATACCTGCTCGTCGAAGAAGAGATCCATGAAGAGCGCCTGCTGAACCAGCCTGCGGGCCATCTCGAACCTGGCGAGTCGCTCATTGATGCGGCGGTGCGCGAGACGCTCGAGGAAACCGGCTGGCATGTCAGGCCCACCGGGCTCGTCGGCGTGTACCAGTGGGCGAGTCCGCACAGCCGGGAGCAGTACGTGCGATTTGCCTTCACTGCGATCGCCGAATCCCACGATCCGAGCCTGCCGCTCGACGCGGGCATCCTCCGGGCGCTGTGGCTGGAACCAGCCGAGATCGATGGCATCACGCACCGACCGCGGAGCCCCATGGTCTTGCGCAACATTGCGGACGCACGATGCCGTCCGCCCTTGCCGCTCGATACCCTGCATTGCTATCCCCTCGCCGGCTCGATCTGAGCGGCAAGCGCATTCTTATTCGCCTGCCGTCCTGCATGCCCCGCGCGCCGTGTTCGGCTCCTGTCACGGCCGGATTCGCGCCAGTACCCGGGGGCGCGCCGTCATGATCATGGTGGGAGTCTCCGGCGGGGTCGACTCGTCGGTTGCTGCAGCGTTGCTTGCGGACGGTGTCGAGCCCGTGGCGGGACTCTTCATGCAGAACTGGGACGATGCGGCCACTGGCGCGTGCCGTGCCGAGGACGACCGTCGTGATGCGGCTGCAGTTTGCGGGCTGCTCGGCATCCCGTTCCATGCCTGCAATTTCGCGCGCGAATACTGGGATCGCGTGTTCACCGATTTCCTTGCCGAATACGCCGCGGGCCGAACGCCCAACCCGGACAGTGCGTGCAACCGCGAGATCAAGTTCACGCGCTTCATCGAACAGGCGCGGGCGCTGGGAGCCGACCGGATCGCCACGGGTCACTACGCAAGCACAGCACAGCGTGGAGATCGCTGGCAGTTGCTGCGTGCCGTCGACCCGGACAAGGACCAGAGCTACTTTCTGCACGCACTCGGCCAGGCGCAACTCGCCGCGACGGTTTTTCCGCTCGGTGGGCTACACAAGCGCGAAGTGCGGGCACTGGCGCAGGAGCGCGGCCTGCCCACCGCACGCAAACCCGACTCGACCGGCATCTGCTTCATCGAGCCCGGGAATTTCCGCAGCTTCCTCGCGCAACACCTGAGCCTGAGTCCCGGCCCGATCGAAGCCCCGGACGGCAGCATCGTGGGTGAACACGCTGGCGCTGCGCTGTACACGCTGGGCCAGCGCGAGGGACTTGGCATCGGCGGCCGGCGCGGCAGTGCCTCCGCGCCGTGGTTCGTGGTCGGAAAGGACATGTCCCGCAACGCCGTGATCGTGGACCAGGGCGACTCGCCCCTGCTTTTCTCAAGCCGTGTGGTGGTCGATCCCGTGCACTGGATTGCCGGCATGCCGCCTGAGGGTGGCATTCCGCTCACGGCCAAGCTCCGCTACCGTCACGGGGACCAGGCATGCCGGCTGATCGATTGCGAAGGTTCGCGATGGACTGTCGAATTCGACCAGCCCCAGCGCGCCGTGGCGCCAGGACAGTCCGCCGTGTTCTATCGCGCTGAAGAATGCCTTGGCGGCGGACCCATCAACTCAACGAACGCCCCGCTGGAAACAACCGGATGAATCGCAGCGGACAGATCGTGGGAATGGCGGGTGCGCTACTGGCGGCGCAGCAGGCGCTCGCCATCGCGCGCTCAGGCAAGGCGGAACCTGCAGCTTCCGAACTCGTCATCGGGGCGACGCTGAAGATCGACGCAGAGTCGGCCGCCGACTGCTACGGGGGCGGCGAGGCCCTGCGTCCCGCGTTGGTGGCGCTTCGCGATTTCATGTCCGCGCGCGAACGCGATCCCATCCTGGTCCGTACGCTCTTCGTGCTGACGCAGGTGGAACGCAATTTCGCAGGCAGGCCCGATATGGCGATCCAGGTCGCGGAAGGCATCCGCGGCGCGGCCGCTCAGCTCGGTTCCAATGGCGGAACATCCACTGCGGCGGTGCCGCGGCTCGGGGAGTTGTACGCGCTGACGATCAGCCAGCTAACACCCCGGGTGATGATCCCCGGGGATCCGGAGCTTCTCGCGCGGTCCGCCGTCGTCACCGCCGTGCGCGCGCACCTGCTCGCAGCCCTGCGCGGGGTTGTGTTGTGGCGGCAGATGGGCGGCAGCCGGGTTGGCGTGCTGCTCGGATGGCACGCGCTGCGTGCGGAATGCGCCCGCCTCCTCGATCAATCCTGATGTCCCTCTCACGGCCAGCGGGGTGCAGGCGAACGCGAATGCGCCGGCCGCAGCGTCGTTGCGCCGTACCGACGCTCGGGTAGGAGCGCCGCAAGGCGCGGTGGCAGTGGCGCTCCGATAGCAGCGTCGGGCTTTCCCTTCGCGCCTCGCGGCGCTCCTGCAACAACGGCAGCACCGAGGTCGCCGGCTTGGGCGATAATGCGCGACGACAACCACGTCGCACAGGGGAATGCCGCAATGCTCGATTCTTTCCAGGTCCGCGACAGCTTTGAAGTCAACGGCAGGCGCTACGCGTTCGCGAGCCTGGCCAAACTCGGCGCGCGATTCGACGTGGCGCGGCTGCCCTATTCCATGAAGATCCTCCTCGAGAATCTCCTGCGCCACGAGGATGGAGTCTCGGTCACGCGCGGTCACATCGAAGCAGTCGCCCAGTGGGACGCGCTCGCCGAGTCAGACACCGAGATCGCCTTCATGCCGGCGCGCGTGGTCCTGCAGGACTTCACCGGCGTGCCCTGCGTGGTGGATCTTGCGGCGATGCGCGATGCGGTGGTCAAACTCGGCGGTGAAGCCAGCCAGATCAATCCGCTGATCCCGTCGGAACTCGTCATCGAT
>JBBQNY010000279.1:0-2953 GCA_038330365.1 Lysobacterales bacterium
CACTGCAGGTCATGGCATTTGCGCCAGGCCGGCCAGCTCTGCTGCACTGAAACCCGCGGCGATCCGATCCGGAGCATTGAATGGCCCTCGCAAGGCACGCGGTGCGTACTGGGCGGCCAGTTCGAGAAAGGTGGCGTCGGGCTCGAGCGAGCGCGCCGCGCACAGATAATGGAACCACCGTGTGCCCTTGGCGACGTGTTCCACCTCTTCTGCAAGGATCACGGCGAGGCAATCCGCGCTGGTGGCATCGCCAACGGCCCGCAGTCGCTCGATCATGCCCGGTGTGACGTCGAGCCCCCGCGCTTCGAGCACGCGCGGCACCAGCGCCATGCGCACCAGCGGATCGTGTCCCGTGCGGACGGCCATCTGCCACAGACCATCGTGCGCATCGAGGGCGCCGTAATGCGAGCCCATGTCGCGCAATCTTTTCTCGAGCATGGAGAAATGCCGCGCCTCGTCGGCAGCCACTGCAATGAAGTCGCCCAGAAAATCCGGAGGCATTTCGCGGAAGCGGTAGACCGCGTCGCAGGCGAGATTGATCGCGTTGAACTCGATATGCGCCACCGCGTGCGCGAGTGCGATCCGCCCTTCGAGCGTACCAAGCCCGCGCGGAGCGAGTCGACGCGGATCCACCAGCAATGGCCGCGTGGGACGCCCGGGCGCGGGGATTTCAGTCACCGCGCACTGCCGACACGGTGCTGCGCACTCAAACGAACCGTTTGCCCAGTCGGCAAGCATCGCCGCGACCTTGGTGCACTTGCGGCTCGCGTCCGTCTCCATCAGGCATGACAACGCCACGCAGTGGACGCAACAGCTCAAGCGGGCCGCTCGCTGTGCGCCGACCAAGCCGCGTCGGAGGCTCCGGCATCCGCCTGGCCCTTGTCCCTGCGCGGATCAACCTGGCAGCAGCGCTGCAAGGCAGACGGAAAAGTCGCAGAAACGGACATCCTCAAGGAGTCGATGCGTCGAACGCGCTCAGGCGCCCGTCGCGACCAGGATGGCGTCACGCCGCGCGCGCTTGGCGGAGTCGGAGCGCTGCGTCTGCAGACGTTCGAGATAACCCGGGACCAGGCCCGTGACGTATTCACCGGAGAAACACGAGGTATCGAAGTGCTCAACCCTGCGCTTTGGACCCGCAACCGCATCCACGAGATCCGGAAGATCCTGGTAGATCAGCCAGTCGCAGCCCAGGACCTGCTCGATCTCGGCCTCGGTGCGCCCGTGCGCGACCAGCTCATCGGCCGCTGGCATGTCGATGCCGTAGACATTGGGAAAGCGCACGGGTGGGGACGCCGACGCAAAGTAGACCTTGCGCGCGCCCGCCTCGCGCGCCATCTGGATGATCTGCTGCGACGTGGTGCCGCGAACGATCGAGTCGTCCACCAGCAGCACCACGCGATTGCGGAACTCGAGCGGTATCGCATTGAGCTTGCGACGCACGGATTTCATGCGCTCGCCCTGCCCCGGCATGATGAAGGTGCGGCCGATGTAGCGGTTCTTGATGAAACCCTCGCGGTACTTGACGCCGAGTCCCAACGCCAGCTCCATCGCCGCCGTGCGCGAGGTGTCGGGTACCGGGATCACCACATCGATATCGTGATCCGGCCGCGCTGCACGGATCTTCTGCGCCAGCTTCTCACCCATGCGCATGCGTGACTTGTGGACCGAGATCTCCTCGATCATCGAATCGGGGCGCGCGAGGTAGACATACTCGAAAATGCACGGTGCGTGCACCGCTGCGCTGACGCATTGGCGACTGTGGAAACTGCCGTCGGGAGCGATCAACACGGCTTCACCCGGGCGCACGTCGCGATCGAGATTGAACCCGAGGGCATCGAACGCGACGCTCTCGGACGCCACGGCATACTCATTGCCGCCATCGGGGGCCACGCGACTGCCGATCACCAGCGGCCGGATGCCGTGCGGATCGCGAATCGCGAGGACGCCCACGCCGAGGATCAAGGCGATCACGGCATAGCCGCCGACGCACCGCGCGTGCACGCGCGCAACCGCATCGAACACCTTGTCCGCATTGAGCGGCTTGCCCTCGGCCTCAAGCTCGTGCGCCAGCACGTTGAGCAGGACCTCGGAATCCGATTCGGTATTGCAATGACGCAGATCCTGCTCGAAGACCTCCTGCCGCAGGCTCGCCATGTTGGTCAGATTGCCGTTGTGTGCCAGCGCGATGCCGAACGGCGAGTTGACGTAGAACGGCTGCGCCTCGTCGGTGGCCTCGCTGCCCGCAGTCGGATAGCGGCAATGGCCGATTCCGTAATGACCGGCGAGCATCTGCATGTCCTTCGGCCCGAACACATCGCGCACCAGCCCGGCGCCCTTGTGCAGCCGCAGTTTGCGACCGTCGACCGTGGCGATGCCGGCCGCGTCCTGCCCTCGATGCTGGAGCACCGTCAGGCCGTCATAGAGCGCGCCTGCGACATCGGCGCGACCGACGATTCCAATGATGGCGCACATGAGGCGGTGGAATTTCCTTGGTGAATGACTGGCTTGATGTGGACTGCAACCGGGGCAGCTGTTGTGCGGCCTCAGGGATGTCGCATGACCACGCCTTCGACCGCCAGCTTCGACTGGATATCCGCGCGCAATCGATCGGCACTGGCACGCTGGGACTCGGGGCCTGCGCGTACCCGATGCAAGGTGCCCTTGGGCGCATCCAGCCGGTCGATGAAGGCCGTGAATCCGGCAGCGCGCAGCTTTCGCGCCTGCGACGCTGCGTCCGCAGGATTGGAGAATGCGCCCACCTGCACTACCCAGCCGCGAGCATCGGGAACGGCAGCTGGGCGGCTCGCGGCCGCAGCTTCGCTGTCGGATGGTGGAGATGAAGCACGCCGCGGGTCGGCAGCGCCGGGCGCAGCGGAAGTCGCCCGTGGCGCGGGCTCGCTCTCCCGGCTCTCGTCCTGCACCAGACCCGGAGTCAGATCGCGTCGCATCCCGG
>JBBQNY010000280.1:0-2872 GCA_038330365.1 Lysobacterales bacterium
ACTCGCGGCGCTTTGCGGCCTCGTCCGGCAGCAGTGCCAGGACGACATCCAGTGCGTCGAAAACGATGCGGCGCGCGCCGACCCTTGAGGTCTGGGCTTCCAGCACGGCCAACATTCCACCCAGATCGAAATCTCCCGACTGCACCAGATCCGGCGAGGGCTGGGCATTGATGAAGATCAGTTGCTTGTCCCGAAGCGCCGGCAGGTTCCAGCCGAAGCCATCGGCATTGGCGACGATGCGATCCGCGCTCTCCTCGAAGGCGACAAACAATCCCGGCTCGTCGCCAATTGCCGCACCGTGCACGAGAAACTGCAGGGCAAAAATCGTCTTGCCGGATCCCGGCCCGCCAACCACCAGCGTGGTTCGACCGCTCGGCAGTCCGCCGCCGGTGATCGCATCGAATCCGTCGATGCCGGTCGCGGCTTTTCGTACGCTGTTTGCGGGCTTTGTCGGCTTGGCGTTCATGCGCACTCCTGTGCGAGGTGTCGTGTGACGGCGTGAAGGCACCGCGGACACTGCGATCAGGCCGGGAGCCCACTCCGTTCTGAACCCGGTTCCTTTGGCTGCGGTGCCGCGATTCCACCGTTGAACTTGTGTTGCACGTTTGTTGCACTCCCGACATTGCGCCCGGCACGTGTTGCCGGCAAGGCCTGCCAAACGTCCCATTCAGCTTTCAGCAAGCGGGCGACCGCAGACTTCGGGGGAAGGCGGCCGGAGACGCTTGCGCGCCGCTGGCTCGTACGCCTGTCGTGCGACGGGTCCAGCCGCGGGGGGCATGCGCGCGCGCTTCTGCGACAGCATCCAAGTGCGATCGGATGCACCCGCTCAACACAACGGGGTCGCTACGTGGTCAACAACCGCGCACACCGGGATTGGTCGTTTACCGTTTGGGATTCCGGCGAGTTCATCCCCTGGGATGCATCCATACGCAACGCCACGCTGGCGCTTCGGGTCAATGCGCTGCAGCGCGGTTACTGATGTGGACCGGATCGAATTCGACTTGGCTCCCTAGGGCGCGGGGCGCGCGGAAAGGAAGCGCGGGTTGCGCAGCAGGCCTGCTGACACCAGCGACACCAGCACCCCGACCGGGAAGATCTCGGCGAAGACCATCGGCAGGCGGAACCAGGGCTTCGCGTACTGCAGCTTGAACTCCGCCATCTCGGCGGACATCTTCGCGATCGCCGCTGCGCTCTGGCCCTGGGCGCGTGCCTGCTCGATCGTGTACTTGCTCCAGGCCTCCGCGAAGTCGGCGCCGGTTATGGCCTGGGAGAGTTCCCATGCGACGAGGTAGAACACGCTCGCGATCAGGCTGATTGCGACGCCCATGCCGAACGCCGGCCAGAACCGGATCACGCCGCCCAGTTCGACGTCGCGGTGGCGCTTTATGCCGACGAAGATCGCACTCAAGGCCAGCAGCATGGTGGCGTAGCCGATCAGTAGCCCGTTCTCGATCGGCGGGCGGCCGTCCAGCGCCAGGATCATCGAGAAATTCACGCCGCCAACGACGAGGCCAGCGAGCACGCCGTACTTCAGGATGTTCCGGAACATGATTGCCCCTCCCGCTGTGGATGTGGCCGCCATTGATGCCGATCCGGCGGCGGGGGGCAATCGCCCGAAAGGGTGATTCCAGCGCAATCATGCGTTTCACGGGATCAGGGCACCAGCCCGAGTTCGCGCGCACGCCTTATCGCCTCGGTGCGGCGCCGCGCCTGGAGTTTCTCGAACAGTCGGGCGACGTGCGTCTTGATGGTGTTGGGCGATACCTCGAGGCGGCGGGCGATTTCCTTGTTGCTGTAGCCCGCCGCAAGTTCATGCAGCACCTGCAGCTCGCGCTCGCTGATGCCCAGCGCCGCCTGTCCCTTCGGGTTGCCGTCGAATCGGAGCGCAGGACGCGGCGCGATCACACGCACGCCGAGCACGAGGCCGAGCACGAGGAAGCCCAGCGCCACCAGGAACAGATACAGCTCAAGCGACTGCGCCCGCGCCAGCCGCTGGTAGTCGAGCCATTGCAGCGCCAGGCTGCCCGCCGCGAGCAGCGCGCCCCAGGCGGCGACACTCAGCCAGGTCCGGCGATTCCACATACTCCGCCCCCCCGGTGCGCAGCCTCTCAAATGAACGCCATTGGTCGCATGCGCGGGCGATTGCCGTGCAAATTGACTTGCGAAGAATGTAGAAAGTATCAGCTGCGCGTACGATCCGGGCGGCAGTGCCGGAAAGCGCGCTTCGTCATAGGACGCCTCTGGCGCCTTGTTTGATTCCGGGGCCACTCGCGACAACGAAACTCGGCCGTCGCTGCAGGCTCGTCTGGCAACCGCTACGGAGACGGTCCGATCTTCGCCAAGTCCAGCATGACGATCGACGAGTGAACTGGAAACTCCCGGTATCCGTGCCGGTGGTAAAAGCGAATAGCCGCGTCATCGACTGCGTGACAAAGCATCGTGCGCGCGCCGATATTTTCCGCAACCTGGACGCTCCGCAGAATCGCATCTCTGAGCAACGACAAGCCAAGCCCCTGACCTTGCTGGCGATGGTCGACGGCCAGTCGAGCCAAGAGGACTGCAGGGATGGGGTCCGGCATATTTCTGCGAAGAGCATTGGGTGCGTGCGCATGCTCGATGCTCGCCGCGGCCAGCGAGTAGTAGCCCATCACTACGCCTGCATCGCACACCACGAAGGTCCGTGAAGCACCCGACACCTGGTTTGCGAGCGCGCGTCGCCGCAGCCAGTCGGACAGCGAGGCATGTTGGCACTCGAAGCCAGAGGTATCGTGCTCAGCCGCGATGGGAGCAGGCGCTGATAGCGCCATTGATCACGCTTCCCAGGGCGGACGACGAGACAGAAGCTGACGCAGCGCTTCCGGATCCGGCAAGG
>JBBQNY010000281.1:0-2801 GCA_038330365.1 Lysobacterales bacterium
ATGGTGCTGGGCGGCGTGCTTGGCATCGGACTGGCCGCGTTGATTATTCCCAGCTTGAGCGCGGCGAGCGGCGGCATCATCTCGCTGCCCACCGTTCCCTGGGAAACCTGGGCCATTGGTCTGACGGTGATGTTGGTGATCGGCGCCTTGATCGGGCTGATGCCGGCGCTGCGCGCCATGCGCCTCAACATCGTCGACGCGCTGGCGGACCGCTGATGCCCGCCGCAAGCAGGAGAATTTACTCATGAGTGGATTGAAGAAATTCGCGGTCAATCTCGCCATCGGCCTGGCGCTGATCGCCGCGATCGGTGTCTGGATCGTTTTGCCCTGGTATGGCGTGCTGGCGGCAGTGGCGCTGATCGCGGCGTGGCTGCTGCTGACGCGCACTGGCCGGCAGGCTCTTGCCGTAACCGGAGTGGGGGTCGCCAGCCTGGGCCAGCGCTGGGGTGCTTCCGCCGTGATCGTGGTGGGCATCGCCGGAGTGGTCGCGGTTCTCGTCGCGATGCTTGCCATGGGCGAGGGCTTCGCCGAAACGCTGCGCGGCACCGGCAGCGACGACAGCGCGATCGTGTTGCGTGGCGGCTCGCAGGCCGAGACCAACTCCGTCATCACCCGTGACCAGATTCCGTTGCTGGAGAATCTGCCGGGCATCGCCAAGGGCCCGAATGGGCGTCCCCTGGTATCGCCGGAACTCTCGCAGGTCGTCAACATGATGACCCGCAAGGACCGCACCGATGCCAACGCGCAACTGCGCGGCGTCGGCGATCAGGCGTGGCTGCTGCGGCCGCAGGTGAGGATTGTCGAAGGTCGCAAGTTCACCTCCGGACTGCGCGAGCTCATCGTCGGTCGCAAGGCACAGCAGCAGTACGTCGGACTCGCCGTCGGCGACGAGATCGACTTCTCCAACCAGCCCTGGAAAGTCGTGGGTGCGTTCGAGTCGGGTGATTCACACGAGTCGGAGCTCTGGGCCGACGCCGAGGTGCTGGCTACGACCTACAACCGCCAGGCCTTCCAGTCGGTCACCATCAAGCTCGAAGGCAAGGACGGCCTCAAGCAGTTGCGCGCCGCGCTCGGCGAGGATCCACGCCTCAAGCTCGACGCATCCACCACGCGGGCCTATTACGGCAAGCAGTCCGAAGGATTGACGAAACTCATCCGCATCCTTGGCACGGTGATCGGCAGCATCATGGCGATTGGCGCCGTGTTCGGTGCGCTCAACACGATGTTCGCGGCAGTCGCGAATCGCGCACGTGAGATTGCAACGCTCAGGGCGCTCGGATTTCCCGGATTGCCCGTGGTCACGGCAGTGATGCTGGAGACGATGCTGCTGGCACTCGTGGGAGGATTGCTGGGCGCAGGACTCGCGTGGGTCGTGTTCAACGGCTACACGGTGTCAACTCTAAGTGCCAACTTCAGCCAGGTCATGTTCCAGTTCCAGGTGACGCCCGAACTGCTCTGGAGCGGCATCAAGTGGGCGCTCGGCATCGGGCTCGTTGGCGGTCTGTTTCCCGCCCTGCGCGCAGCCCGACAGCCCGTCACGGTGGCGCTGCGCGGCGCCTGATAGTGCGCGCGGCACAGTCCGCGCGTCCTGGTGTGCACGAGCTTTGCGGCCGCGACGTCCATGTCTGACGGTGACGACGAGGCTAAGCGCGGGCGCGAAAACCTCAACGCAGCGCGCCTGGAAACGTTCCGCACGGTCCGGACAGCAGTGGGGGTCGACTGCCACGTCAGCCCGATTGCCGCCGGGTCAGGTTCAGGTCGGCATGATGCGTCCATGCGATTGAATCGAACACGACGCCCGCAGGAATCGCGGCGACATGCGCCCGCACTCTGCCTCGCGATCATCGCCGCGGCCCTGGCCACGGCCTGCGGCGAGCCTCCCGATTCCGGGGACGGTGCGCGTTCGCGGGTTTCCGCCGGGGCAGCCACGCAGACTCTGCGCGATGATCCCCTCGTCGACCGCATCCTGCGCCCGCCGCTGCGCAATCTGCCGCGCATCGACCGGGCCTGGGACACCGTGCTCGATCGCGTGGGAGCACGCAGCGAGTCCGTGATGACCGCCGATCGCGTGCGCATTGCATACACGGTGCTCGAACCCAGAGTCTTCAGGCTGCGTCCGCGACTCGCCTTTGACCGCACCCTGCACGATTTCGCCGTCGAGTTCCGCGCGCCCGCAGTCGTCAATGCCAAGGTCGTGGGTACGGTCGTACTGACTCACGGCTGGGGCCTCGATTCGCGCAGCGTATTGCCGTGGGCGCTCGAGTTCGGGGAGCGCGGCTATCGCACGGTGCTGGTTGATCTGCGCGGGCACGGGCGCTCCGAGGCCGTTCCCATAGGCTTCGGCCAGCGCGAGGGCACCGACCTCGCCGCCGTCGTGCGCGCGCTGCGGGAATCGCGTCGTCTGCAGGAGCCGCTGGTCCTGTTCGGCGTTTCCTACGGCGCGGTGGCCGCCATCCACGCCGCAGCAGACTCGAGCGTCGGAGCGCGCGCGCTGGTCGCATTCGAACCGTTCGCCAATGCCGGCGACGCCATCCGGCGCATGGGCGGCTTCGCCGAGGAAGGCGGCAGCGGCAGTTGGCGCAAGCGGCTCGCGGCGTGGTGGGCGCGGATGCGCATATCGGACACGGATTTCGAACAGGCGCTGGACCGGGCCTCGAAGCGACTCGATACCGATCTGCGCCAGCTCGATACCGAACCGGTGCTGGCGCACGTTGCCGTGTGCACGCTCGTGCTGCAGGGAGGATCGGACACGCTGATCGACGTCGATGCAGTCAGGGACATGGTGGCAAAGGCGGGCAATC
>JBBQNY010000282.1:0-2773 GCA_038330365.1 Lysobacterales bacterium
CCACGCGCCGCGACGACGTGCCGATGCCGCACTTGAACTCGTGGCAGATCATGCCCGTGCCGCCGCCGACATTGCCCTCGGCGACCGGCCCCGATTTCGCCCCTGCCAAAGCACGCGACACATGCTCGGGTTTGACGTGAAATCCGTTGATGTCATTGAGGTGACCGTCCCACGTCTCCGCCACCACCGGCAGTGACCACCAGCTGTCGTTCGCATCCTTGTCGATGGAGCGCACGCGCTCCGCAATCACCGCGTCGTGCACCACGCCCACGCTGTGGGTGTTGGTCAGCATGACCGGGCCTTCCAGCTGACCGGATTCCTCAATCCAGGTGGTGCCTGTCATCTCCCCGTTGCCATTGAGCGCGAACCAGCCCGCAAACACCGGCCCCGCACCATGGGCCTTGCCCCGCGGCAGGATCGCGGTAACGCCGGTGCGGATCTTGTTGCCGTCGGCGAGGTCCTCGATCAGCGTGACCTGGCCGACGGTGAGTTCGGCGACGTCGGTGATCGCATTGAGCGTACCCGTGGTGCCCTCGAACGGCACGCCCAGGTCCCGCGCACGCGGCTCGCTGGCGTTGCCAGTCATGCAGCAGGCGCACAGCATGAGTGCAGAGAACAATCGGCACATCGGGTGCAATCCTCTTGAGGGAGCGACACGCCCGGCCAGAGAGTGCAATCTTCGTGGCTGCAAGTCGCCTTCCCGGGCTGACCTGCGGCGGAATCTTGGCCACTCAGGCCGCGAGTCTCTGAGCGATGGTACGGGGTTCTACCCGTTTCGGCGCACCCGGCTGGCGGCTGCAGCGGTGGGCGCTGCTGTTCGTTGTAGAGCCGCCGCCAGCGATCGATCAGCACCTTGGCCTCGGCGCGGCTGCGGAACCATTCGCGGCAGCGGCAGCGGCGTCAGCGCACTTCCACTTCGAACATCAGGTCGCCGTTCTTTTCGCAGTAGGTGTCGTCACCACACCAGCCGGATCCCATGAGGATACGGCCGCGGATGTGCTTGTCGCCCAACTCCTCAAACGTGGGCGACACCGATGCAAGACCGTTCCAGGTCGAGATCATCGCCGTCGACAGGGCCCCGCTACCGCCACACGAGTACATCATTTCCGGCACGCCTTTCGTATCGAGTTCGAAGAGCAGGAAGCTCGCACTGTCCGTCTCGCACCACGCCCGCAACACGTCGCTGCGGTCAGCAGCCTTGCGCCACTCAACGGCAGATGCGTCGCGATCCGTAACCAGGATCCAAATCCGCGCCGGCTCGCTCGAACGCGTGGCGTAGACGTGAGTCGGATCGAACACTTTGAGGCCTTTCGGATACTCGGCACTCTCCGGCACGGTGATCAGGCCGACCCCATTGACCGAGTCCACACTGTCTTTGGCAAGCAGCGATCCGGCAGCGGCGGCGAGCGCCGCGAGCAGAAAGACTCGAGTCTTCAGATATTGCACGGCCATCAGCTTCTCCACATGCCCTCCCGATCGGAATGACCGGCGCCGGGTTCAATCACTGATACGCAAGGAACGCCGACGCGGGGCCACGAAGTCCGGAACAGGGTCAGGTACATTTTCTCCGAAACCCGGGTCCGAGTGCACTGCTCGTTGATGGCCAAACCCGGATCGGAGTGCTCTTCTCGTTGCTCCAAGCCACAGTCCCCGGCCAACTGACCTGACGCCATATCGCCGCTCGTCTACTGTGTTACAAAAGTGCTGCATTCACGCGCGTCAGCACAAGCCCGGAGCGCCGCATGAGCACCACCACCATCCGCCTGCCTGATGAATTGAAGTCCCGGATCGCCAAGGCGGCGGAAGCGGCCGGTACCACCCCGCACAATTTCATCCTGGAAGCCGTCGCCGAAAAGACCGAACAGGCCGAGCGCCGGTCCGATCTCCAGGCGGAGGCTGAACGGCGCTGGGCCGAATTCCTGAAAACGGGCGAGAGCATTCCCTGGGACGAGATGCGCCGCTATTTGACGGGCCGCATCGACGGCAGGGACGCGCCGCGTCCGGTCGCCCGCAAGTTCGCGAAATAGGATGGCGCGCGTCGAGTTCCTGGTCGGCCTGTACGAGGACTTCCGACGCGTAGTCAGCCATCTGGAACAGCACGAAGCCGACCACGTCGAGGATCGTCTTGGCGAACTTGTCAGCGCTTTCGATGTACTCACCGACAATCCACTGATCGGGCACCCGACGCGCGGCGATATGCGCGAACTGGTGATCGGCAGAGGCTCCCGCGGATACGTGGCCCTGTACCGGTACGTCGTGCCACTCGATACCGTATTCGTGCTGGCAGTTCGCGCGCAGCGTGAGGCGGGCTATGCACGCGACGAATGAAACCGAAGCCGGTACGCGTGCCAACCGCATTGCCCCAGTGCTGCAGGCATAGCAGCGGAGAACACGTTCGTCCCAGGAACCGATTCAGAGTGCCTTATCAGCGATGCGGGCAACAGCGTGCGGAAGCGATGAACTCGTTCGATCCGAGTCGAATTGGACTCCAGGAAGTCACTCTGACCCCGTTCCGGACCCCGTTCCGGCGGATTCGGCGGACTGCGACTGCGCCTGCTGCGCGGCCAGCAACGCATTGATCTCATCGATAAAGCCGTCGAGCATGCTGTCGGCGTAGCCCACATGCACGTGCGCAACCTTGCCGGCGTGGTCGATCACAAACAGATGTGGCAAAACCTTGACTCCGAAGCGCCTGCTGATGGCGCCGCGTGCATCGTGTGTCATCGTCAGCGTGATGCCCGCCTTCTCCAGCTCCTTGCGCAACTTCAGATAG
>JBBQNY010000283.1:0-2744 GCA_038330365.1 Lysobacterales bacterium
TTCCTCGCTTGGTCCGATCCTGACATGCCCGCCGTATCTACTGGCGATGGCGTCCACGATGGCCAAGCCCAAGCCACTGCCATTGCCACTACGCCCGCGCCAGAACCGTTGCAGTGCTTGCTTGTGGTCGTCCTGCCCGAATCCTTGTCCGCGGTCGATGATTTGAAACCGAATTGTTTCGCCATCGGAGTCGGTGATGACATCCACCAAGCTTTCGGCAGGCGAATAGCGCAGGGCGTTATCGGTCAGGTTGCGTAGCGCCGCAACGGCAAGCGCAGGGGGGACGGTCAACACAGCTGTCCCGGCCTTTCCGCTGTAAACCAGGCGCGGGGCGACTTCGGGGGCGGTTGTTGCCACCACCCGTCTGACGACTTCTTCGGCGCTGATCAATTCGCCTTCGTCGAACGGGAGGTGCCCCTCGACGCGGGCAAGCATCAACAACTGGTCGAGGGTTGCGCGCATGCGACGCACTCCTTCGCCGGCATCGGCAAGCGCCTGTTGCGCATCCTCTCCGGTGGTGAGTCGAGCGACCTGAAGGTGGGTATCAATCGCCGTCAATGGCGTGCGCAGTTCGTGCGCCGCATCGTTGGTGAAGTTGCGCTCGCGCAACAGCGCCTGGGCGATGCGGTCCAGCAGGAGATTGAGTGCGTTTATGACTGGCCGGAGTTCGGTGGGCAGGGATTGCACATCCAGTTGCTGGATGGTGTCGGGTTGACGCTCGGTCAGGGTCCGGCGCAACCGGTCCAAGGGTGCCAGCCCGCGGCTGGCGCCAATCCAGAGTGCAAGCAGTCCACCCATCGCGGCAATCAGAAACGGCAGCCCCGCCGCCAGCGCAATGCGCTGGCGCAGTGCGGCGCGTTCGTCGAGGCTGTCGGCGGTGGTGATGCTGAAACCGCCGGTCTGCAGGGTGTATGTGCGCCAGCGCGTGCCGTCCAGCGACCGCGTGCGATAGCCCGACCCGTGCGCTGACATCAAGGCGTTTGGTGCTCCCTGCGTCATGGCGACTACCTCGCCGCGCAGTGACCGAATCTGACAGGCAATGCCGCGGCTGCCGGGCACCGTCACGGCGTCGCGAACCGTCACCTTCGACACCCCGCCCACGCCAATTTGCGACTGCGCCAGCAGGCCGGACACCATGCGCGCCGACATTGCCAGGCGTTCGTCTAGGGTGTGCTGCAGGTTGCGGTCGAGGTCGCGCAGCATCCACAGCGCTGCCACGCTCCACACCACGGCCAGTGCGATGCCGATGGTGAGCACGAGCCGGAGGCGCAGACTCATCGGCCCACTCTGCCGAAGCGATAGCCCAGGCCACGTACTGTGTCCACCACTTCCGGGCCGAGCTTGCGGCGCAGGTTGTGGATGTGCACGTTGATAGCGTTGCTTCCCACCTCCTGTTCAAAGCCGTACAGGCTGTCCTTGAGCTGCTCCCCCGATAGATAGCGACCACCGGCCCGCATCAGGCTCGCAAGCAGATCCGTTTCGCGCCGGGACAACTCGACGGGCGCGCCATCGAGCCAGACCTGACCACTCGCCGGATCGAGGCTCAGCGCTCCGGCTTCGATCAGATTGACGCTGCGGCCGTTGGCGCGACGCATCAGTGCATGCAGCCGTGCTACCAACTCGCCCAGGTCGAAGGGTTTCACCAGGTAATCGTCCGCGCCGCCGTGCAGGCCGGCGATGCGGTCTTCCACGGCGTCGCGCGCGGTCAGCAGCAGCACGGGCAGCGTGTCGCCGCGCTGGCGCATGCGCGTCAGCAACTGCATGCCGTCCTCGTCGGGCAGGCCGAGGTCCAGCACCATCGCGTCACAATGCCCACTCTGTCGCGCGAGTTCGGCCCGCGCGGCGCTCGAAACGCTATCGGCCGTCATACCGTAGGCGCGCAGGCCAGACACGATGCCGCGTGCAATCAGTTCATCGTCCTCGACGACTAGGACCCGCATCGGTGGCACTCCGTGAAAAACGCGATCTCCGGGCACCGTAGCGCAAGCGTCCGTGTGCTGCCATGCCTGAAGGCGACACGGCATCCTTGCCGGCATCGGTCGCATTTAATCCTGACTTAATCCGGACCACGCATCGTACCTGCCCATGGAAGCCCGGAGAGTGTGGATGTCGCCGCTGTTACGCCTGTCGTGGCTATTGTTATTGCTCGTACCCTGGGGTGCGCAGGCCCAGGGCTGGCTTGCGCCGTTTACGGAACAGCAGGAAACCGAATTCCTCGAAGCAAAGGACGTGTTCCGGGTGGAGGCGACCGCGGGCGACGATGGCAGGACGCTGCTGCGCGGCGAGATCGCGCCGGGCTACTACCTCTATCGCCACCGCCTCAGCGTGGTCGGCAAGAGCGGCGCCCTGCCGCTCACGCTGTCGAAGGGCAAGGAGAAGACCGACGAATTCTTCGGCCGCACCGAAGTCTATTACGACGCCGTCGACATCTCCGTCGTTGGTGGCGGAGCGACGTCCGCGGTGCTGCATTGGCAGGGGTGCGCGGATGCCGGTATCTGCTACCCGCCGCAGACCACGCGGGTCGAGCTGCCGTTCGTGGCGAAGACCGCGGTCGATGCATCCGCTACGGACGCACGCGCTACGGACGCACAAACGAAGACGCTGGCGGAGGCGACCGCCGCGAAGTCGCCTCAATCCGCACCGGCCGCCGCCGCGACGATGCCAGCAACGCCGGTGTCTGCTAGCCAACCCGCCGCGCACGGAAGCGCCGCCGCGTCGACAATGGCCAGCGCCTCGGCAGCGCC
>JBBQNY010000284.1:0-2694 GCA_038330365.1 Lysobacterales bacterium
GGCTAGTGCAATGTCCAACCATGACGCGGAGCGCGCATTGCGCAGTTCCCAGAATGACGCAGGGACTCGGACCCTCTGCAACCCCTCTCCCGGTGGGCGAGGGGCCTATCTGTGCGGTCTGGGAGATCATCAGCGGAAGTCTCGGGAGCGGGCGTCGAGAGGGCCTAGCAGGTGCGAGATATCCGTGAGGTTGCGTGCGATCAGGTGCTGCACGTTGCCATCGGTCTCGACGCGCCCGCTCACCTCCAGCAGTCGCGATTCGCGCAGCACGCGCCGGCTGCGTTCGGCGATGTCGCGCCAGACCACGACGTTCACCATGCCGTGCTCGTCCTCGAGCGTCACGAAGGTCACGCCACTGGCGGTCGCCGGTCGTTGTCGCATGGTGACGAGTCCGGCATATCGCACGCTACGACCGTGCGCCATGGCACGCACATCATGGCTGCCGCGGCAGCCCTGTGCGCGCAGCGCACCACGGACAAGGGCAAGAGGATGTGGTCCCAGCGTGAGACCCAGCAGGGCGTAGTCCTCGATCACGCGCTCGTGCGCAGAGGGTGGTGGAATCGCCACTCGCGCCTCCTGCGTGGCGCCGATAGCGTCCAGCAGCGGTCGCCGCGATTCCACACCGGCGATTTCCCAGTGCGCACGATGGCGGTGACCCGCCAGTCCGCGCAGGGCGTCACCGCGGGCCAGCAGACTGCGCGCGCGGGCGTCGAGATCCGCACGACGGCAGAGGTCGTCAACGTCGACGAAGGGTCGCTCTTCCCGAGCAGCGACGATGCGCAGCGCTGCGTCTTCGGGCATGCCGCGGATCTCGCGCAGCCCCAGACGCAGTGCTTGCGCGTGCGCGGACGCGGACGCACCCGCCGCATCGGCTTGAACCTGGTCACAACCATCGCCCGAGTGCCCACCGGCGTTGCGTCGCGCGGCAACTGCAGGCAGCTCCAGCGTCGAATTCCATGCGCTGATGCGCACGTCGACGGGCAACACGCCCACTTTGTGGCGCTTGAGATCCGCCACGATCTGCGCGGGCGCGTAGAAACCCATGGGCATCGAATTGAGCAGTGCGCAGGCAAAGGCGGCCGGATAGTGGCACTTCAGCCAGCAACTGACGTAGGTGATCAGCGCGAAGCTGGCGGCGTGTGACTCGGGAAAGCCGTAGGAACCAAAACCCTTGATCTGCTCGAACACCTGCTCGGCGAATTCCAGCGGATACCCCCGCGCGGACATGCCTCCGAGAATTTTCTGCCGGTGGTGCTCGAGTCCCCCACGTCGTCGCCAGGCGGCCATCGAGCGCCTGAGCTGATCAGCTTCGCCGGCGCTGTAGCCCGCGGCGACGATGGCGAGTTGCATCACCTGTTCCTGGAACAGCGGCACGCCGAGCGTGCGCTCGAATACCGCGCGCAGCTCGTCGGCGGGATATTCCACCGGTTCCAGTCCCTGCCTTCGACGCAGGTATGGATGCACCATGCGTCCCTGGATCGGACCGGGACGCACGATGGCGACTTCGATCACCAGATCGTAAAAGCACGAAGGCTTGAGTCGCGGCAGCATCGCCATCTGCGCGCGCGATTCGATCTGGAAAACGCCGACGGTGTCGGCGCGCTGGATCATGGCGTAGGTCTCGGGATCCTCCGCAGGGATGCTCGCCGGTGTGAGATCCACGCCGTGATGCGAGCGCAGCAGATCCAGGCACTTGCGCACGCAGGTGAGCATGCCGAGCGCGAGGCAATCGACTTTCAGCAGACCGAGTGTGTCGAGATCATCCTTGTCCCACTGGATGATGGTGCGATCGGGCATGGCGGCGTTTTCGACCGGCACCAGCGTGGACAAAGGCCGCTCGGAGATGACGAATCCGCCGACATGCTGCGAGAGATGCCGCGGCGCGCCGATCAATTCGCGCGAGAGACCGAGCAGGCGGCGGATCTGCGCGCTGCCGGGATCGAAACCATGCTCGCGCAGCCGCGCCTCAAGATCATCGATGCCGTCCCAGTGGCCGACGGCACGCGCCAGCTGCTCGATCTGGTCAATGCTGAAACCAAGTGCCCGCGCGACATCGCGAACCACGCTGCGCCCGCGATAGCAGATGACCGTGGCGGCGAGTGCCGCGCGTTCGCGTCCATAGCGCCGGTAGATGTACTGGATCACTTCCTCGCGGCGCTCGTGCTCGAAATCCACGTCGATGTCCGGCGGCTCGTTGCGTTCCTTCGAGATGAAGCGCTCGAACAGCATGCTCATGCGCGCCGGATCGATCTCGGTGATACCGAGCGCGAAACAGACGGCAGAATTCGCGGCCGAACCGCGACCCTGGCAGAGGATTCCCACACTGCGCGCGTAACGCACGATGTCGTGCACGGTCAGGAAATAACTTTCGTAGCCCAGTTCGGCGATCAGCGCGAGTTCGTGTTCGATCAGCGCGCGCGCCTTTTCGGGCGTGCCATCGGGCCAGCGCCAGCGGGCGCCTTCCAGTGTCAGCGCACGCAGCCAGCCCGAAGGCGTGTGATGCTCGGGCACGAGCTCGAGCGGATACTCGTAGCGGATCTCCGTCAGCTCGAACGTGCAGCGCGCGGCGATGCGGGTGCTCTCTGCAAGCGCGTCACGGGGATACAGCGCAGCCAGCGCGTCGCGCGTGCGCAGATGGCGCTCGCCGTTGGGATGCAGATGCGCGCCGGCCACCGCGATCGGCAGGCGATGGCG
>JBBQNY010000285.1:0-2688 GCA_038330365.1 Lysobacterales bacterium
GTGAAGCGATCGGTATCGTCACCAGGCCCGACAATCAGTCCCGGGCGCACGATCGTCGTACGATCACCGAATGCCGCCTTCGCTTCCGCCTCGGCGAGCGCCTTGGCAAGTCCGTAGGGATAGGGCCGCCCTTCGGTCCAGTTCGGCGTGTTCGACTTGTTGAGCAGTGGCGCATTCACCGTGCCCGGCACCTTGCTCAGGTCGGAGAACACCGAACGCGTGGAGATGAAGAGATACTGGTCCGCCGAGTCACGCAGCTTGTTGGCGCTGTCTTTCACCCACATCGGTGCATCGGCACGCGAGGCGGAATTGTCGATGATCGCATCCCATTTGCGTCCCGAAAGCGATGCGAGGTCGCCGGTGGAGCGATCGCCCGTGAGCTCTTCCACACCTTCGAACACGCCGGGCGCCGAGCGCCCGCGATTGAAGATGGTGACTTCATGGCCGCGCGCCACCGCATATCGCACCTGGTGGGGGCCGATGAACCCCGTGCCGCCCAGAATGAGCAGCTTGATGCGTCGTGGCACGTTGGACGCGTGCGAGGGCAGACGCGTGAGCGTGGGCGAATTGGGCGCCGCTGCGGCGAGGGCGGACGGCGCGCTGAGTCCGATGGCGGCCGCACCACCGGCCAGGCCGAGGTGGGTCAGGAAGTCGCGTCGATTAGTCATGGCGGCAAGAGAGGGAGAGAGGCGATGCGCTGCCCCTCGACTTCGGGGTCAGTAGCAGGGCACGTCTGAAAGATTCGGATACCACCGCCCTCGCGCCAGTGGTGGGCGCAGATCCACTCCATCGGCAATCACCGTGCACGTACTCGTCAGTTGCCACTACAGCGTCGCGCCGTCACTGCCCATCGAGTCCAGCCTGCATCGCTCGCACGACACGCACGGTCACAGAGAGCTGCCCTACATGACGCATGCTGTGTTCTGCGCCATGCACGAGGCACCCGATCGCCGTGGACGGAAGTCCCGCACGCCCGACGGCGCGAAACTCGCCGAGTGTCGCTGGATCGATACGACGCAGTTCGTCGAGGGCGCGCGTGGTTTGCTCGTCAAGAGCGCGCAGCATCTCAGCGGCGCCATCGCCGGCGACGGGCTGCCCCTCGCGCCGCAGCGCGTCAAACTGCGCGTCGGACAACGTCTCGGCGCGCGCGTACGTGAAGAGGCGGTCGATCACGCCCGCAATGTGTCGCACATGAAACGCTGCGGAGGCCACGCCCGCAGGCTTCGCGTTCCATTGCGCAATCGACAATCCCGAGGTGAGCTCCCGCACACTTTCGCGAACCTGCAGCAGGATGTGCGCGACCGGTTGCAGCAGGTCCGGTACGCCATCGACTGGTCCGCGTTGCCACCATTCCGTTTCGGCCATTGGCTATCGCTCCGATGCCGTGGAGTGTCCATCTCTTCGCCTCGTGAGTGCTGGTTGATTCTACTGCGTGGCACGCAACACAACAGGCCGACCGATTTCGGAATCGGCCTGTTGTAACGCGATGATGCGCCCGCACTGGAACGAGATCAACGACTCTCACCGTCCGACAGGAGCGATCATACCTCCGGGGGGGTCGTTTCTCGCTCCCAGTGCCGGTGCCGGCTCATTGCAGTCACGAAGTCGTCGAAGTCGTCGGCCAGGCTGTCCGCGGCAGAGAGGACCACGCCGGGTTCAGCCTCGTCGCCAGGCAGAGATGACGAAACTCCCGCCTCGTCGAGAAGACGTTTCCCCTCGCCCATCGCCAGAATCGTCTTGCAGTGACGGTAGGAGTCGCGGAGAAACTCGATTGAGCGACCGTCCTTGAGCAACGCATCCACCGACGCCGGGCCATCCGCAACAATCACGGCGTCGAACAAGACAGAGGGCGAGTTTTCGAGCGTGCCTTGCACCTCGATCTGCTCACCTGAGTCGCCCGTCAGCATGCCGAGCCGCACGGAAATCACGCGCGGCACCGCGCCGTGTGCGCGCAGTACATCGCGCCCGCGCGCAACGCTCACCACGTCGGCGCCCTCGCCCGCCAGGATCGCCACGGTACGGCTGCGAATGCCGCCGTCACCGGGATACGCCATGAGTGACAGCGCATCCGACTGCGTGATCTCGGGTTCGACCGGTTCTCGATTTGCCCGAGGCAGTGCGTCTGGCAACACCATACCGAGGCCCTTTGCCACACCTGATGCGAGGTCCGTGGACACATTCACCAGCGAGGCCACCATGCGTTCGCGGATCGCGGGCACGGTCACCTTCGACAACTCGAAGCGGAAGGCGTCGATGATGTGCTGTTGCTCCACGGGTGTCTGACTCTCGTAAAACAACTGCGCCTGATTGTAGTGCTCAGCGAACTTCTCCGGCTTTCCGCGCACCTTGTCTTCATGGACCGGTGCCGGGAATGTCATGAAGCCCTGCGTGCCGGCCTGAAACGGGCAACCGCCGCCGAGCGAGTTGGGTTCGTAGGAGACACGTCCGCGGTGGACCGCCTGGCGGTGCATGCCATCGCGCTGGTTGTTGTGCACAGCCGCGAGCGGCGCATTGATCGGCAGCTCATGGAAGTTCGGGCCACCAAGCCGCGAGATCTGCGTGTCAATGTACGAATGAATGCGGCCGGCGAGCAGCGGATCGTTGCTGAAGTCGATGCCGGGAATCACGTGCGCTGTGCAGAATGCAACCTGCTCGGTTTCGGCGAAGAAGTTGTCAGGATTTCGGTTG
>JBBQNY010000286.1:0-2639 GCA_038330365.1 Lysobacterales bacterium
CCGAGCATCGCCTGGATGAAACGGATGTCGGCGCCGTTCTCGAGCATCATCGTTGCCATGGTGTGCCGGAACAGGTGGCACGCACCGGGCCGATGAATGCCGGCCGCGGCGAGGTAACGTTTCACCAACGGCGTCAGTCGATCGCCGTGGAACGACTGTCCATCGTCAGCCAGGAACAGGGTGGTGTCGCGCGGATCGATCACGAGTCCCGGCCGTACATCAGCGAGGTACTTCGCGATCCATCCGCAGGCCCGGCTACTTATCGGCACCATCCGATCGCGCCGGCCCTTGCCCTCGCGCACCATCACCGAGCCGGCATCGAGGCCGACGTCGTAAAGACTCAGGTTCGCGAGCTCCATACGCCGGATACCGGTCGCGTACAGCGTCTCCAGCATCGCGCGATCACGGATCCCGGCATCGCCCCGGGCGGCCGTCGCCGCCAGTACCGCCTCGACTTCATCGACGGAGAGGATCGTGCGCGGCAAGCGCTGTGGCAATCGCGGCAGTTCGAGTTCGGACGCGGGGTTGTAGGCAATCCAGTTGCCCCGCGCCAGCCAGCGAAACAGCAAGCGCACCGCAGTCAGATGACCGTGCTGCGTCTGCACGCTGAGCGCCTTGCCGACACAGCGGCCGCGACCGCGGCCCGCGCCCAAACCCGCAAGCTCACGGTAGTAGTAGAGATGCCGCTGATAACGCTCGATGACGGCCTTGGTGACCTCGGCCGGATCGTCGAGGCCCCGTTCGGCACACCAGCGCACGAACGCGCCCAGCGCGCTCTCGCGCGTCTTGACCGTGCTCGCCGTATGCCCGCGCACCGCAATCGCTTCGAGGAAACGTGCCACCGCGTGTTCGAGCCGGGTCACGCTCAGCCCCGCGCGGCAGCGCTACCGTTACGGTACGACGGCTTCGCGCGAGGCGTCCCGAGTGGTGGAGTTTCTGGAGCAGCAGCGACTAAAGGAGAAAAAGCCGCGCCGGTACTCGCGATGCGAGGGTTTTCTGTCGACGACGAGGTCCCCACGAGGTCCCCACGAGCGGGCCACGAGCGGCCCACGAGGTCGTCGCTTGGCACCACGAGGTTGGGTTCTGACTCCACGAGGTTTGCGTCGTCGTTCAAATCGACGAGCCCCATCATCCGCTGCGCATCGCTCTCCGTGTCGCCATCGAATGCGAGTTCGTACACGAAACGCTGGCCGTTGCGACCCGTGTGCGGCAACACGTAATCGAGTTCGACCAGGCGGTCGACGTGGACCCGGACCTGCCGCTCGCTCATGCCGAGCGCGGCACGTAGTTCCTTGCGCGTAAAGCGTACGTCCGCACGCGCCATCGCCTGCCGCTCGCTGCGTTCTCGCACCAGCACATCGATCACACCGAGTACGCGCCGCGTCTGCGGCGGCAACTCATCGAGCGAGCGCCCCAGCACCTCGTGCGCTAGCCGATTGGCGAGTGCGATGTCATCGAGCGTCACCTCGACATACTCGATCGCCCGGCTGCCTTGCTGCGCGGTGCGAATCGGTCGCTGGTACTGCTGCAGCAACGCAATCGCATCGATCAATGCCAGATACTTCTGGTGATCACGACGCATGCGCACCCGATCGCTGGCAAAGGTCAGCCGGTCCGCAAACGGGTTTACCACCGCCAGGGGTCGCAGCAACTGCTGCGCGGCGCGATGCATATTCAACACCTGATCGCTGCGTGCCTTGGCCAGGAGGCCATCGAGGGTGCGACTGGCACGCTGCCGCGACTGGATCGCCGCAGTCTGCTCACGCGATTCGTTGATGGTCAGCACCAGACAGCGGTTCAGCAATTCCTCGTCGATGTCGATCGCCGTGGTCGTCAGGAACAGCATGACCGGGCCGGTCACCTTGTACTCCTCGGTGACCAGCTTGCCGGTCTGTGGGTCCTTGCCGGTCGAAGCGATGGTGAGCTCGCCCTGCGATTGCAGGAGCTTGAGCGCATAACTCGCCTGGCGCACGCCTTCTTCTTCGGCGATGGCGAGAATCTTGTGGGTCAGGTCGCCCTCGCCGAGGTAGAACAGCGATTGCCCTGTCATCGCCGAGTAATGCACGCGCTCGGACTCCGGCATCAGCGACAGCAGCGCATCCATCAGCGTCGACTTGCCGGCCGCGGAGGTGCTCTGGATCAGGATGGCGAGCGGCTTGTCGAGCTTGCGCGACACGCACGCCAGATACGCGACCAGCGCGTTCGACGCTTCACCGACCACACCGATCGCCTCGACGTCGGCGACGATGCGCTCGATCAATGCCGGATCGCGCAACAGCGCCATGGCCGCGTCCTGCAGCTCGGGTGGCAACGCTTCCGCAACTGCAGACGCACGCGGCTGTGTCGCAGCTTTCATCGCCGCGTCCTGCAGCGTCTCGAGCTTGAGGAGCACCTGGCCGAGATCGCGGGCGATCACGCTTTCCTCGACGCCCAGTTCGAGCGCCGCCTGTTTGACGAACACCGCTCGCGCCTTGGCCTGGTACAGATCGAGCGTGTCGACGTGCAACGCACTGGCTGCGTCGCTGACCATGAGGTTGACCTTGAGCACGTCGTAGGAGAGGTTCCGCGCGAGACCCCGCACGCGGTAGCGACGCTCGCCGAACACCATCGCCACATCGTGTTCGGTGACGGAGGCGGAC
>JBBQNY010000287.1:0-2518 GCA_038330365.1 Lysobacterales bacterium
CGCAAAACCGAGCGGCTCGACGAGATGCAGCGTCGCGCCGGAATTCGCGCACAGGCGGATGACATTGCCCGTGTTGGGCGGAATTTCCGGCTCGTGAAGAATGACGTGGATCACGGCGACCTTGCGCTTCGCGTTGCCATCCCGCGCACCCGGGTTCCCGGGCATGCGGCGCGACCGCGGTGCGACCCGCGCAGAGTCACTCAGCCACACCGGCCCCGCAGCGACAGGGCAAGCGTGCGCGCCCACTCGGCATCGTCCGATGCCTGGGGAGCCCGGTCGGCGAACTCGATGCGGGCGGACCATTGCTCGCCGTCCGCATCGCGCAGGTTGGTGACGCCCTCGAAGCGCAGGAGTCGCCGCGAGGATTTCGCGTATGCCACGTCGATCTGTGGCGCGATCAACCCGAGCAGGCCACCGAGCTTGAGCCGCATGAGATGGGCGGGCACCTCGCCGACGCGCAGCTCGCCGACGCGGCGCAGTTTGAACGTGTAGGCACGCTGGTTGGCCGGCAACGCAAAGGAGAACGAGACCGTCTCGCCCGCGACCAGCAATTGCCAGTTGCGCCGCACGAACTCGTCGAAGCCCGCATCCGCGACCAGGCGCGATGTGGTTCCGATGGCGGCGGTTCGCTGGCGCGTGCCTGCGCTGTCGCGCACGAAAACCCACGGCGCTCCTTCCTGCCGTCGGAGCCCCTCGCGATAGCCGTCGCGCGCGTCGTTGAGCTCGAAATCCGGTGCCCAGCGGGAATCCCGGTAGTCCACGGACTTGCGCGCGAACGCGTTGCCGTTCGGGCAGTGATAGGTGACGAGGCGCTCCACGGGATTGCCTGCCGCTTCGCGCAGCAGGTGGCGCTCGGTGTAAAGCAGCGAACCCGATTCGGGATCCATCGCCCGACCTTCGTACTGCAAAGTCGTGGCGTTCGCCGATCCCAGCAGCATCGCCAGCATCCAGGCACCCACACGGGCCGGATTCACGTGGAGGCCACCGCGATTCACCATGGCAAGGGACGTCCGCGGTAGTCGCGCAGGGTCCCGGTATCGGCGAGCGTGCTGGCATCGATCACGCGCACGAGCCCTGTCACCGACTCGTTCGGCATCAAGGGTGCACGCGAGGTACCCATGTCGGTCTGCACCCAGCCCGGATGCAGCGCGAACACGGTGATGCCGTCCGCGCGCAGTGCCAGCGCCGACTGCTTCGTGGCCATGTTGAGCGCTGCCTTGCCGATGGCGTAACTGGGCGTACCGAATGCCTCGGTGCTGCCGATCGAACCGAGGATGGACGACAGGTTCACGACGCGCGGATTGACCCCCTTCGCAAGCAGCGGCACCAGCGCCTGTGTCAGCAGCAGCGGTCCGATCGCGTTGGTGCGCACGCTGAGTTCGAGCGCGTCTGCGGCGATCTCGCCAAAACGTTCGCCATCCGGCAGCACGCCGGCATTGTTGATCGCGATGTCGATCGATTCCGCCACCATCGCGGCCTCGCGCGCCAACTCCGCGATGCTCGCCGGTTTGGCGATGTCGATCGGCAGCACCTTGACGTGTCCGGGATACGCGAACGCAAGTTCGTTGAGCTCGCGCGCCTTGCCGGGTTGCCGGCACGCTGCGATCACGCGATCACCGCGCGCCGCGAATTGCCGGGCGAACTCGAGGCCGAGGCCGCGGTTTGCTCCCGTGATCAGCACATTCGCCATGACATCCTCTCGCGCGCGACCGGCGGCGGAATTGCTCCCGGTCCGCCTTTGTATCCGTTCGGGCCAAAGCTGTCGAACACGGGGCTGTGAATCCGGGTGCGCACTCCAGATTCCGTTCGTGGCGAGACTGCGCTGCACTCCAGAATCCGTTCGTTGAATGCAGTGGCTCACCCTGGCCGGGAAAGTGCGCGCGAACCCCGCGGCGCACCACAAACCCGGGCGCGTGGAGGCAGATGGGTCACTGGTAACATGCGCGGTTCAATCACGCGGGCGGACAGACACATGGCTGCAAGGTCGATGCGGATGAAACAGGGTTGGGCGCTGGCTGCGACCGCTGCGCTGCTGGCGCTCGGCGGCTGCGCGAACCGTGATGCGGCGCTGCGCGAGGACAGCTCCAAGTCCTCGCGTGCGGACGCGGCACCGGCCGAGGCTGCGCCCGCCGTCGTCATTCCCTTTGAAGAGTTCACCCTGCCCAACGGCCTGCGTGTGATCGTGCATACCGACCGCAAGGCACCCATCGTCGCCGTCAACATCTGGTACCACGTCGGCAGCAAGGACGAGCCGGCGGGTCGTTCGGGCTTCGCGCACCTGTTCGAGCACCTCATGTTCCAGGGCTCGGAGAATTACCGCGACGAATTCTTCGGGCCGTTCGAGCTGGTGGGCGCCACCGACCAGAACGGCACCACCAGTTCCGATCGCACCAACTATTTCCAGAACGTGCCGACCTCCGCGCTCGACATGGCCCTGTGGATGGAATCCGATCGCATGGGACATTTCACCGGCGCGATCGACGAGAAGTTACTCGACGAGCAGCGCGGGGTGGTCCAG
>JBBQNY010000288.1:0-2516 GCA_038330365.1 Lysobacterales bacterium
CGAAGCGGCCCCTGGTACGACGCGTGGGCGGCGCGCTCAACGCCGCGGAGTGCGGCCTCGTGATCGGCATGGCGCAGCCCCTCCTGCGGCCCTCGCGCACGGTTGATCCTGTCAGCGGCGAGCCGCTCACCACGCAGATCAGAACCAGTCACGACGCCCATTTCGACGCACTGCACGAGGATCTGGCGATCCGCCTCGTGCAGGCGCGCCTCGCGGCAGCCGCCGGAGTCCCGCTCGACCAGGCGGAACGACTGATCGTGCTGCGCTACGAACCTGGACAGGAATACCGGCCCCACCGCGACTATCTGGCACCCGCGGCTATCGCACGCGATCGGCCCGATGCCGGTGACCGTCTGCGCTCGATCTGTGTCTATCTCAATGATGTGGTGGCCGGGGGCGGGACGCGTTTTCCGCACGCCGACCTCCTGGTGGAGCCGAAAGCCGGCGACGCCATCGTGTTCGACAATCTGCTTGAGGATGGAAGCCCCGACGACGACAGTCTGCACGCCGGCCTGCCGGTCGAGAAAGGCGTCAAATGGCTCGCCACCCTCTGGTTTCGCCAGCGTCCCTACCGCTCCTTCTGATCCGGATCCGATCACCATGAAACACCTCCACGCCGCGCTTTCCGCTTCCCCCGCTCGCCTGCGTCGCCGTCTGTTGTGCTCGGCGATCGCGCTGATGATCCTGTCGGGCTGCGCCGCCACACCGCGTTTGGACCGCCTGGGATCCAATCCTGAAATGGCCTCAACGCAGGCCTCCGACCCTTCCGAAAGTGTCCAAGCCGCGACCTTTTCCGATCCGCGCTGGCCGGTCAGCACCAGCGACTACCAGACCACGAGCGAGGACATCTATCTCGCCAATCTCGAAGGCAGGGTGAGCGAGTTCAAGCGCGCGCTGGGCCTTGCGCCTTCGGCAGGACTTCGCAATGCCTACGCCTCCGTGCTCTACCACCGCTTTCGGGTACTCGGACGAGTGGAAGACGCGGAGCTCGCGCTCGCTCTACTAGACGAAGCAGTCAAGGAAGAACCCGAAGAGCCGATGCATCGACTGCTGCGCGCCAAGGTGCGGGGTGCGTTCCACCAGTTCGATGGTGCGATGGACGATCTCAAGCTCGCTGCAGCGAAAAGCGATGAACCGGAAATCCACCAGTCGATCGACGAAGTGGAGCTGGCGCTTGGCCGCTACGCCGACCTCAAGGCCACACTTGCGGGTTCGATGCAACCGACCGAGAACTTCTACGAACTCGCCAGCCGCGCAGACCTGCGACTCTTGCAGGGTGATCCCGTGGGAGCGGATCTCATGTTCCGCGCCGCGCAGATCGCCTATGCCGACACCAATCCCGTTCCGCTCGCGTGGCTGCACGTGCAAAGAGGAATCGCAGCGCTTCGCTACCGCGAATATGCCGACGCGAAGCGCTTCTTCGTCGCTGCACACGAGCGCATGCCGCACTACGCGCTCGCCACCGAGCACCTGGCGGAAACGGAAGCAGCCCTCGGCAACACCGACGAATCGCGGGCGCTTTACCGCGCAGTGATCGAACAGACGGGAAATCCCGAATTCATGGGCGCCCTGGCAGGCGTCGAGCGTGAGGCGGGCAATCCAGATGCCGCCGCGGAACAGGAACGGAAGGCGGCGGCGGGCTTTGCCCGGCTCTATGCCCGCCATCCCGCTGGCTACGCGCAACATTACGCGGAGTTCCTGCTGGCTTCCGGCCAGAACGCGCGCGCGCTGGAACTCGCCGAAGAGAACATCCGCCTGCGTCAGGATGTGTCCAGCTGGCTCCTGCTCTCCCGCGCTGCCGGGGCAGCGGGCAACGAGGTGCGGGCCGCGCAAGCTCTCGCAGGCGCGCGCGCAACGGGCATGAACCCGCCGGAGCTGGCTCTACTGGAACCCTAGGTAGCCCAGCTTCCTCGGCAAACTGGCGCAGCTCTGCCGAGCAATGCACGCACAAGGGACCTGTAGGAGCGCGCTCGCGCGCGATGGCGTCATGGGCTGCTTGCAACGCGCGCACAGATTCAGATCCCGTCACCGCGCGCGAGCGCGCTCCTGCAAAAGCGACAACCTGGTGTCCGGGACTTGTGCGCAGGGACTCCGGCCCAGGATCCTGTTTACGGCCCCACCGAGCGGGCGACTATCAGTTCGGAGCCTCGATGCGGAGGCCCGGCACGAATTCATAAGTGGTCACGGTGTCGGACTTTTGACCCATCGCGGTGCCAGAGGCCTCCTGCCTGAGCGGTAGTCTGGATTTCGCGTCAATCCAGGCCTTCACGTGGCTGCGCGTATCGATGCCCATGACCGTTGCACTGGTGTCGTACTCGACCACGATCGCGTCGTGCCCTTCCAGCTTTTCCTGGCCGAGGATGCGCGCATTGGCAAGGTTCGCGAGTGACTGCCGCATGGCATCGGGCGAGAGGCTTTGAGCGATCTGGCTCATGTCCACGGGCAGCTTGCTCCAGTTCTTGCCCTGCTTCATCCAGGTTCCACCCGGCACGAAGATGAACTCCTGCGCGCCGCTG
>JBBQNY010000289.1:0-2496 GCA_038330365.1 Lysobacterales bacterium
GCATTTGCAAGCGGCAACGGCAGCACAGCAAACGCGAACGGCGAAGTGCTTGTCGGGCCGGCGGCACTCAATCTTCCGTCTATTGCGTTTGGATCCTGCGTCGATCGCTGTGTTTTCCTGCGGACGGTGAAGGACAACGGCAACGGCAGCAGCTGGAGCGCGACGGCTGAGGGATTTGCTCCCGCGGCGGCGTTGGTGACGCCTTCCACATTCTCGCTGGCACCGAACCAGAGTCAGACATTGCGGATCGAAGTGCGCTTCGATGCGGCCGCGAGTGTGGGTACGCGCACGCGCGGCTCCATCCAGCTTTCGCCGCAGGGTACGGGTCTTGCAACCTTGCGCATGCCCGTTTCGGTGCGATCGAGTCTCGGCAATCTGCCTGATCGCATCGATCTTTTCGCTGCGGCAGACGGAGGGTTGGAGGATCTATCGTTGACGGGCCTGTCCGCGCTCGCCAATCCGGGTTTCGATACGTCCGACATGGTGCGGCTGCGGTCCGATGTGCGCAGCGTGGCCAAGGACGAAACGGTCAACGATCCCTACGACCTGTCGACGCCGGGCGCGTATTTTGTGCTGGGCTCGGTACGGGTTCCGGTGCGCGCCGGCGGCGAGCCGGTTGCAGCGGCACTGTTCGCCGATGTGCGATCGTCGGGCGGTCGTGACCTTGATCTTTACATCGGACTCGACATCAACGGCAACAACACGCCGGATCCTTCCGAGGAGCTGTGCCGCCAGACGTCCGCTTCGGGTTTCGAGCAGTGCCTCGTGCAGGCAACGATACCGGCGGGACTCGCGAATCCACGTGCCTGGTATCTGGTGCAGAACGCCTCGCCGCAGACCGAGACGGCGACCCTGCGTACGGCCAGCGTCACCTTTCCGCCGCAACCCGGTCACCACGACAGTGATGATGTCGCCAACATTCCGCGCGAAGCCCTGTTCACCGCCACCGCGCCAGGCGCGGTCGCTGCCGGATCTGCATTTCCGCTACGCCTGAGCTGGTCGAGCAGCGCGATGCTGCCCGGCGAAGACTGGTTTGCCGCGATGCGCGTGCGCGCCAGTCCGGTCGGTGCGTTCTCACCGCCGCTGCCTGTCTTTCTGAAAGCCGGCGCGAATCGACTGCCCCGAATCCTGTTTACCGGCCCGCCACCATTGCTGGTGCGATTGCCTTCGCTTGCGAGCCACCAGGGCCTAGGAGTCGACGTGCCCGTCGGAGCAGAGCGATTTGCAGTGCAGGTCCGGGCCAGTCAGGCCACGACGATTCGCTTCGTGCGCGGCACCGCCGGCGCAGGTCCCGCGCTGGGTGGGACGAGTGGGACGCCAGTCGTGTTTTCGGTCGATGTCGGTGCCAATCAGTCCGCGCTGGTGCAACTGCCCGCGCCGCAATTGGAGCCAGGACGCTGGTTCCTGGTGCCGGTGAACACGTCCACCTCGATCGACGAGGTCGAAATCTCGGTACAACCCTTCGTGGCCGACACGTCCGCACAGCGCATTCCGCCGGGCCTGTTCTTCAACCCCAACCGTTCGGGACACGGCATGTACCTGAGCCAGGGTGGCGCCGTCGGGGCGATCATCTGGTACGCGTATCGGGAAGACTCGACTCCCGAGTTCTACACGATGCAGACCGACTGGCCGCTTGCTGGTGCCTCGCACTTCGAGGCGCCGATCCTCAGGTTCACGTGGGACGGCGCGGATGCGCGCTACGTCAACGTGGGACGCGGCTCCCTGACGCGCACGGGCATCGAGGCTTACCGCTTCAGCTGGACGCTGTACGGACAGCACGGCAGCGAGCCTCTGGTCGAGATCCGCGACGGTGCCGCCTGCCCAACCGCCAATGGCATCACGGGCGACTTTGCCGGAACCTGGTTCGCACCGGCGAATTCCGGCTATGGCTACAGCCTGTTCACCACCGTCGCCAACGATGCGCAGATCGCATACCTCTACGACGGTTCGGGAAATCCGCGCTGGCTGATTGGTCAGAACAGCCCGTTCGGTCCGCAGCAGGTGTCGTTGATGCAGTCCGAAGGAAGCTGTCCCCTCTGTGCGTACCGGGCCAACACCTTGCGACCGGCCGGAACGTTGACCCGCAGCTTCAGTTCGCTCAATTCCGGACGAATTGCGGTGGAAGCGGACCTGCTGCCGCCGCTTGCGGGTCACTGGTCCGTGGACGATGCCGCCACGCGCCTGTCAGTCAGCCGCAGTTGTATTCCGTGACCGCAGCCGGCGATCGGGAGCGCGCCTCTTGCGGCCCGCACGCGATGCGCTCCCACGTGGGGCTTGCACATCTCGAACCTGATCGGCAGCACCGCGCCCTGCTCCTGTAGGAGCGCGCTGGCGCGCGATGGCGCCGTGCCCGGCCGTGCGTCGCGCTCAAACAACCCTCTGGCCATCGCGCGCAAGCGCGCTCCTACACGAGTCTCACGAATTCAGGCGAGCGGCATCAGGCGTTGTTCGACGAGGACACGCGCCAATTCCTGGTCGATTGAATCGCCGCATTCC
>JBBQNY010000290.1:0-2489 GCA_038330365.1 Lysobacterales bacterium
GACTACGAGACCGACACCGGGAGATACCTCCAGTCCGACCCGATTGGGCTCATGGGCAGTATCGACGGCTACAGCTACGTCGATGGAATGCCGCTCTACTACAGCGATCCGCTGGGACTGAAACGCCAGACGCCGTCGCGCAACGTCTGCGGCTGTACCGTTCTTGGAAGAGGTCAGCGCACCGGGGGACGGGGACATGCCCGAAGATCGGAGCAAATTGCCGAGCTAGCGGCGTGCTCCGGCATTTACATTCGTGTTGGGATAAACATCGCCCTGAGCACGCTGACGGGCTTTCTCGGTAACGGCAGGTATCAGCCAGATGTAAGCGGATTGAAGGCAGATGGAACCATTGACGTACTGGAGATCCCATCGCCCAGCGACCGAATACCCGATTTGCAAGGGCGAGCGGAGCGGGGGACCGATAGCTTGGGCGGTGGATCGAAGAGAGGGCAAATCAGGATTACGCCCCGTTGTCCGAAGAAGAAGTCCTGCTAGTGAGTACCAATGAAGGCGGCTACGGCTTTTGTTTCTTTCATGGAGACCGCGGAACTGTCGATCAGGAGAGATGGGCGGAGGCAGCGCTCGCACTATTTGATGAGCTTGAGTGCCCGCCGACCTTGGTGGGCCGGAAGAGCAAATGGGTAAAAGCGCCGGCCCATCGAGGTGCCCTGTTCGAGATCCTCGCACGTGATTCGATAGGGTCCTTACAGGGAGGAACCAATCCGCACAGTTCGGCGCCGTTCGACGGTGGCGGTCTGGACTTAAGTTCGCTAAGTGAATCCGCCGAGCTGAATTTTTCCCTATACGTGCCCGGAAACCTAGATTTGGGTCTCTGGATGCGGCTCTGCGAACAAGTGGCTTGCGCCTGCATGCGTGTTCGTTACGGATATGCCTATCGGGGAGACTTTCCAAAGGATGCATCATTCGGAATGGGAATGTTTAGAGGCAAACCCTCATACGGTTTGAAAGCACTGTTCAGCCCAGACGCGGTCACCAACTGGTCGCGAGCGAAGAGCTGGCAGACACATCTTTCCTATCTGCGTGATGTGTTCATGGAAAACGTGCTGGACGATGCGATGTTGAGGTGGGATGTCGGCGGAGCGGAGCTGGAACAAGTGGCGCAACAATTCGGGACCCTTCTGCCGTTAGAGTCTGGGCTCTGGCAGTGGTCACTCCATGACAATGCAAGTCGAGAGGCCGCTGCCGGGGTTCTGTCGCGAGCGGGCCTGTTGGTGGCCTTTCATGCACCCGACACGGCAAGCCAATTGCGTCCTGCGCCTGAGGCCAGGGGCGCAGATCGACCTACACGATGAATCAGCTAAGATCAGAATCTACGCCGCTGCGAAAGGCCCCGCACCTCGATTCTTCGCATCAATGAATTGGTGTCGTGGAAGACGCACGCAGCATCTCCGAGCCTGCATTGTTTCGCTGTCAATGCTCCTTATCGCGTCTGTCAACCACCCTCACATTCTCGACTTCCTTGTCATCGACTCGCTCTCCCACGCGACGCATACCGCGCATGAGGTGAGCGGCCACCTGACCGGCGCACAGGACGCCTCGGGCAGCACCGCGTACCGCTATGACCAGGATGGCCGCGTCATCGGTCGCACGCAGGTGCTGGGTGGTGACGCTGCCAGTACTCGCATCACGTCCTACGCCCACGACGGGACAACCGGCCAGCTCACCGACCTGACGCTGCCCTCGGGTGCGGTGCTGCGCTATCACTACCGCGACGATGGCCGTCACGTCAGCCTTGAGGTCAACGGCGTCACCGTGGTGCGCGAGGTCGCGTACTTCCCGCTGGGCGAGATCAGCGGCTGGCGTTACGGCACTGATGGAAGATACACACGGGACTTTGACCGGAACGGCCGTATCGAGCGGCACAGCGTCGCGCGTGCGCCGCGCAGCATCGCCTTTGATGCCGCCAGTCGCATCACGGCACTCAGCGAGGAGGGCGCCGGTCGACCGCGCTTCACCTACGGCTATGACGCCCTCGACCGCCTGACCGCAGCGGCGAATGCGACCACGACAGGCCCGGACGCCCAACTTACCCTCGGCTGGACCTACGACCCCACCGGCAACCGCACGCAGCAGTCGCGCAGCATCGCAGCGGGTACCCCCGCACTCACCGAATACACCATTGCACCCACCAGCAACCGCCTGACCCAGGTCGGATCACTGCCGCGCACTTTTGATGCCGTCGGCAACACCGTCACCGATGCGGACGGCAACCGCAGCAGTGTCTACTCCGCCCGCAACCGCCTGACCGAGGTCACGTCCGGTACGGCCGCCATCGCCCGCTATACCCACAACGCCTTTGGCGAGCGGGTGTGCAAGGCCATAGCCGGCGGCCGCTGTCCCGAGCTCAACGTCGACGGCAGCGCCACCCCGGGCAGTGGCAACTACACGCAGTTCGTCTACGACGAATCCGGGCACCTGATCGGCGAATACGACCCCACCGGCAATCTGATCGCCGAGCACGTCTGGCT
>JBBQNY010000291.1:0-2433 GCA_038330365.1 Lysobacterales bacterium
ATCCAGAACGCCGCCGACCTCACCGTCTGGCGCTGGGACTCCGCAGCCTTTGGGGACAGCGCCGCCAACGCGAACCCCGATCAGCTCGGCAGCTTTGCCTACCAGCTCCGCTTCCCGGGCCAGTACTTCGACGAAGAGACCGGCGAGCACTACAACTACTTCCGCGACTACGAGCCCGACACCGGACGCTACCTCCAGTCCGACCCGGTTGGGCTGGATGGCGGCTTAAATGCGTATGAGTATGCGGCGTCCGAGCCGCTCCACGCGATTGATGTGTACGGATTGAAGCGATGCAACAACTGCGGCATCGCGCCTCATGGCTCGCAACCAAGACCACGCCCAAGCGGCTTCCAATCCCATCACATCATCCAAGATGCTTGGGCGGCCGCGAGCAGCCTTGGTAACTACAGTTCCGCCTTTTCTCCATCCATTCTGATTGGTCGTGAGGCTCACGCAGTGATCAATACGCGCCAGAATTCCCGTCGAGATGCTCGTATCAACTCTGGTCAGCCGCGGTGGAGTTCGACCATCGGGAGCGAATTCAGAAACGCGTCCGGTGACTTGCGAGCCGCTGGCGTCTCTGATGTATGTCGCAAGCGAGGCCTGAGAAGGAGCTACAAATATTTCGCTGCCCTTGGGGCATTCAAGTGATGAAAGAGTCCCTCGCCAGTTGGTACAAAGTCAAACCGGCAACTGCCAAAGAGATCAGCGATTTTGAGCGCAGAAGTTACTTGCGGTTGCCCAAGGATTACCGCAATTTTCTCTTACAAACGAATGGTGGCGAGGGATCCGTCGGGGAACTCTACCTCAGCGCGTGGTCGATCAAGGAACTCGAAGATCTCAATGTCTCCTATGGTGTTAGGGACAGACTGGGAGCTAGTCGTTTGGGAATTGCAAATGATGGTGACTACTGTTTGGCTCTGGACTATTCGGGCATCACGATGTATCCCTCATTGATCGGATTTCCTCTAGGCGGCATCGATGAAGCGGAAATTGTTCTGATAGGAAGGGACTATTGCACCGGCATTATGTCGATCGCGGCAGGGGAGTTCACGAGTAAAGACTTCTACCATACGGATTCGCCGACATGAGAGCTTGGTACGCTTTTCGTTTCTCAAGTGGTGTGATTACACCCACCTGTCACTCGTAGTTGCCCTTATCGGGCGCTTACGGATGTGAATGTGCAGCGTCCCTGTTCTAATCGCAAAATTTCTGGGGCCAGGTGAAGACTGATTGAAAACTGCAGCGTGGCGATCGCTTACTTTTGCCTTGTGCGCGCTTCTCACGGCGTCGTTAGGAAGCCGTTCGCTGTCGATCTCAATGGACGCGCGCAGTCGCCTGACGGGCATCACCGACCCGGACGGCAGCGAAACCGGCTTCACCTTCGATGCGCAGGACAATCTGACCTCGGTCACCGACCCGCGTGCGCTGACGACGCGCTACCGCTACACCGGCTTCGACGAGCTGGCCGAACTCGGCAGCCCCGACACCGGAACCACCGGGTATGCCTTCGATGCCGCCGGTAATCTCGCCAGCCGTACGGATGCGCGCGGCGTCATGTCCGACTACACGTACGACGCCCTCAATCGCCTCACCGGCATCGACTTCACGGTGCAGGGGATTCGCGGTGCACCCACCGGTGACGCGAATGCCGCGTCCGGCAAGTCGATGTCGGGCAAGACGGGCACGGGGGTCTCTCCCGGTACGCATGCCCGCGTCCCGGGCGGCGTGATCGCCACCGCCGAGCGCATTGTCTTCAGCTACGACGATCCCGCCGGTGGTGCCGGCGCCCGCGGCCACCTCACCGGCGCTCGCGACGCCTCGGGCAGCACCGCGTATCGCTATGACCAGGATGGCCGCGTCATCGGTCGCACGCAGGTGCTGGGTGGGGATACCGCCAGTACCCGCACCACGTCCTATACCCATGACGCCGTCACCGGCCAGCTCACCGACCTGACGCTGCCTTCGGGTGCAGTGCTGCGCTATCACTACCGCGACGATGGCCGCCACGTCAGCCTCGAGGTCAACGGCGTCACTGTGGTGCGCGAGGTCGCGTACTTCCCGCTGGGCGAGATCAGCGGCTGGCGCTACGGCACCGATGGACGCTACACGCGGGACTTTGACCGGAACGGCCGTATCGAGCGGCACAGCGTCGCGCGTGCGCCGCGCAGCATCGCCTTTGATGCCGCCAGTCGCATTTCATCTATCAGCGAGGAGGGCGCCGGTCGACCGCGCTTCACCTACGGCTATGACGCCCTCGACCGCCTGACCGCAGCGGCGAATGCGACCACGACAGGCCCGGACGCCCAACTTACCCTGGGCTGGAGCTATGACCCCACCGGCAACCGCACGCAGCAGTCGCGCAGCATCGCAGCGGGTACCCCCGCGCTCACCCGCTACACCATTGCACCCACCAGCAACCGCCTGACCCAG
>JBBQNY010000292.1:0-2403 GCA_038330365.1 Lysobacterales bacterium
CGAAGTCCGTGCAGCGACCTCCAGCTTCGCGCACCAGCAGCGCACCGGCGGCGACATCCCAGGGTTTGACGCCCGATTCCCAGTACGCATCAAAGCGACCTGCGGCAACGTAGGCCAGGTCCAGCGCTGCGGAACCGGTACGCCGTATATCGTGCGCCGCGGTGAGCACGGCGCGCGTCATGCCCCAGTGCGCGTCGAGATGTTCGTGCTGCCGGAAGGGGAAACCCGTAACGGCGAGCACGCCATCGAGCGACTTGCGCTGCGCCACACGCATGCGCTTGTCATTGAGGAAAGCGCCGCCACCGCGCGTTGCCGTGAAAAGCTCGGAACGCAGCGGATCGAATACCAGACCGAGCTGCGGCTCGCCACCGTCGAGCAACGCAATGGAAATCGAGAAGTGCGGAACACCACGCAGATAATTGCTGGTGCCATCGAGTGGGTCGATCACCCAGACCTGGCGTGCGTCGCCGATGGCGCCGGATTCTTCGGCGAGAATCGCGTGGCGGGGAAAAACGCGCCGAATCTCGCGCAGGATCTCCTTCTCCGCATTGCGATCGACTTCGGAGACGAAATCGTTGCGTTCCTTCTCCTCCACTGGAATGCTTTCCAGCCGGCTGAGGTGGCGGAGCAGGATCTGACCGCCCGCCCGAGCAGCCTTGATCGCGATCTGGAGGGCGGCCTTGCTCATGTCGAATGCTTTCCGGAAGGGGACTAGGGAGCCCGTGGCCCGCGAAACTCCGTTGAAGCCGCACCGACCGCGGCGCGCAGCCTAACACGTGCGCCGCGAGCTACCGTCACGATACGTGCCGCCGAGCGAAGCCGATACGGCTGCGGGCGGCGCGCTCGCGCGCGTGCGCATCGTGCTGGTGCGCCCCTCGCACCCCGGCAACGTCGGCGCTGCCGCGCGGGCGATGCGCACCATGGGTCTCGGCGATCTGCGTCTGGTGGCACCGCAGCGTCCACTCGGCGATGAGGCCTATGCGCTGGCCGCCGGTGGCGCGGACCTGCTCGATCGACACGCGCCGGTGGCAACCCTGGACGAGGCCGTCGCCGATTGCATCCGCGTATTCGGTTGCAGCGCGCGCAGCCGGACGGTCACGCTTCCGCTCATGGAGCCGCATGACGCGGCCAATGCGCTGGTACTGGAAAGCGATGCCGGGCCCGTGGCACTGGTGTTCGGGAACGAGCGCACGGGACTCACCAACGCCGAACTTGTGCGCTGCAGTGCACAGGTGATCATCCCGGCCGATCCGGACTATCCCTCGCTCAATCTTGCTTCCGCGGTGCAGATTGCAGCCTACGAGCTCAGGCGAGCGGCGCTGCGTCGGCACGCGGTGGCTGCGGTCCATAACGGGCAATCGGACAGCGTCGGCACCTCGGCCGAGTTCGAAGGACTCATGGAGCATCTGTTCCGGACTCTGTTCGCGATTGATTTTTTCAAGGGTCGTGTGCCCGACACGCTGATGCGACGTCTGCGCCGTCTCGGGCAGAAATCCGGTGCGAGTTCGGCCGAGCTCGCGCTTGTGCGGGGCATCCTCAGCGATGTCGAGCGCGTCGCGAAACTGTCCGGCATCGAGCCGCGTCCAGTCCCTGTACGCAGGCCTCGACGCTGACGAGCCGCGGCTTCACTGCAGCAGCCGTGGGCCTATACTTTCACCCTCGCCGCCACGTGC
This sequence comes from Lysobacterales bacterium, assembly GCA_038330365.1. Taxonomy (GTDB): domain Bacteria; phylum Pseudomonadota; class Gammaproteobacteria; order Xanthomonadales; family Ahniellaceae; genus JBBQNY01. Next base: position 1,674 of record JBBQNY010000292.1, read on the forward strand.
AACTTCGCATGGTTTTGCATCTTCACTGGACATGGAAGGCCCCCGTCCGCGCGGCGCTCATTCTGATGTTGTGCGCGACCAGCCTCGTGCGTGCACAGATGCCGCCTGCGGTGGTGCCGCCGGCGCCGGTTGCCATTTCGACTGAACCTGCGGGCATGCAGGGGAGGGTGCTGGTGCTGGGACGTGTCAGCAACGATCCGCAGCGCGATTTCGACCGCCTCAAGCCGATGCTCGACTACGTGGTGCACAAGTTGCGGCCCCTCGGGGTGCGGGGTGGTCGTGTGCTCATCGCGCAGGATGCGCAGCGCATGGTGAGCTATCTGCGCCGCGGCAAGATCGACTGGGTCAGCGAGACTCCGGGCGCGGCGATGGCGCTGCAGGAGCGCGCTGGTGCCACCGCCCAGCTCGTGGACGTGAGATCGGGCGAGGCCAGCTACCGGACGGTTTTCTTCACCCGTCGCGACAGCGACATCCGCAGCCTTGCCGATCTCAGGGGTCGCAGCCTCGCGCTGCAGAGTCCGGCCTCGACCAGCGCCTATTTCGTGCCGTTGAGTGAAGTCATGCAAGCAGGCCTGACGCCGTTGATCATGGCATCACCCTACGACCGCCCGCCTGCAACCGTGATGGGTTTCGTTTTCGCGGGCTCGGAGTTCAATATCTCGACATGGGTCGCAAAGCGACTCGTGGATGCCGGGGCCTACAGTGACAAGGACTGGGAAGACCGTGTGCG
>JBBQNY010000293.1:0-2375 GCA_038330365.1 Lysobacterales bacterium
CTATCGACGATGTTTACGGGTTCTAGGTCAAGGCGATGCGGTCCAACCATGTGTTCAAGCCTACCGCCGAAATCTCCTCGTCTTTTTTCTGTCGCTGCTCGCGCGGCGGCTTAACACGGCGTTGAGGCTGTAGGAAACGTCTGATAGGCGAAGAATGGAACACGCGACGCCCGCGTGCGTTGCGTTCTGGGAGAATCGCAGCATGATCGCACTCAGAATCGAACTCTCGCGTCCACTTTTTAGATCGCAAAGGCCGCGATCTTTGCCTGCTGTCACTGACCGCCTCAATGGCGCCATTTCAGGATCGGCGTAAAGGCGCCACCCCGTGATCGGCGTAATGGCGCCACTGGAGGATCGCCGTTATGGCGCCACTTCCGGATCGGCGTAATGGCGCCACCGCGATGACCTGACCGGGTCTCGAACTCCACCGCATCGTTACTCTCCGGCGTTTTTGCCGGGGACTGCGATGAGCAAGCCGAGATTCGAGATGTTTCAGTATCGACAGGTGCTGGTGCGCATGCGCCAGGGCGATTCCGACCGCGACATTGCCCGCGATCGTCTGATGGGTCGCAAGAAGCTCCGGCAGTTGCGAGCGGTGGCCGGGACGCGCGGTTGGCTCGACGCTGGCACGGCCCTGCCGGACGACAGCGTGCTGGCGACGGCATTCCAAGTCGCGCCCCGCGCCGCGACCTGCGTGTCCACGCTGGAACCGCTGCGCGAGACGATCGCCGCGTGGTTCGGCACGGGCCTGCAGGGACCACGATCCACGCGGCGTTGCAGCGCAATCATGGCTTCACCGGCAGCTACTCGGCGGTGCGCCGCATGCTGCAGGGCATGGCGCCGGCGATTGCCGCGGACGCCACCAGCCGCATGGACTTCGACCCCGCCGAGGCAGCCCAGGTCGACTTCGGGCGCGGTCCGGACTTCGTCGACGTGCACACGGGCCTGGTCATCAAGAGCTGGTTCTTCGTGATGACACTGGCGTGGTCACGGCACCAGTACGCGGAGTTCGTACTCGATCAGACCATCGAGACCTGGCTTGCCTGTCACCGCCACGCGTTCGAGTGGTTCGGCGGGGTGCCGGCACGGATCATCATCGACAATCCCAAGTGCGCGATCACGCGGGTCTGCAACACCGACCCCACGGTGCAGCGCGCCTATGCGCAATACGCCGAGGGCTATGGCTTCAAGATCAGCCCGTGTCCGCCGCGTGATCCGCAAAAGAAGGGCATCGTCGAGTCCGGCGTCAAGTACATCAAGCGCGCCTTCGTGCCGCTGCGCGAGTTCCGCAGTCTGGATGATGCCAATGTCCAACTGCGCGAGTGGCTGCTCGGCGGCGCCGGCAATCGTTGTCACGGCACCACCCGCGAGCGACCGCTGGCACGCTTCGCGATCGAGCAGCCGCTGCTGCTGCCGCTGCCGGCAACGCCGCCGGAGATCGCGAGCTGGGCCGGGGTACGCGTGCATCGCGACGCCCACGTCAGTTTCGCCAAAGCCCTGTACTCGGTGCCGGCACGCCTGATCGGCGTGCGGCTCTGGCTGCGCGCGACGGCCACGCTGGTGCAGTGCTTTCACGAGCATGCGCTGGTGGCGACCCATCCCCGCCGGGGTCCCGGGCAACGCTCGACGGTGCGCGATCACCTGCCCCCGGATGCCGAGGCCTTCCAGATGGCCGATCCGCAGTATTGCCTGCGTCAGGCGCTGCGCATCGGGCCCGCTTGCCGCAGCCTGATCGAGCGCCTGTTCGCGCATCGGGTGCTCGATCAGTTGCGCGCCGCGCAGGGCGTCATCCGGCTCGAGAAGAAGTTCGGCGCCCTGCGCCTGGAAGCGGCCTGCACGCGCGCCTTGAGCTTCGACGACCCGCGCTATCGCACCGTCAAAACCATCCTCGACAAGGGCCTCGATCAGATCGCGGCGCACGCCGTCTTCGAGGCCCTCGCCGATACCTACACGCGCGGCGGCCGCTTCTGTCGCGACCCTGCGTCCCTGCGGCACCACTGACAAGGAGAACACCCATGCAAAGCCTCCCCGAACTGACCCCAGCCCTCAAGCAACTGCGCCTGTCCGGCATCCTCGACTCGCTCGATGTGCGCAACCGCCAGGCCATCGACGGCAAACTCGCCTATACCGAGTTCCTGGCACTCCTGATCGAGGATGAAGTCGCACGGCGCGAACACAAGAAACTCGCGCTGCGTCTGCGCCGTGCCAGCTTCCGCAGCGAAAAGACCCTGGAGCGCTTCGATTTCGACCGCTTGCCGCGGCTCAACCGCGCACAGATCCAGGACCTGGCCGCCGGCCGCTATCTGCACGAGAAAGTCGCCGTGCTCATCGTCGGACCCTGTGGCACCGGCAAGAGCCATCTGGCGCAGGCGCTC
>JBBQNY010000294.1:0-2361 GCA_038330365.1 Lysobacterales bacterium
CACTGAGCGTCCTGCTCAAGCAGGTCTGGCACTGGGAAGATGCCAAGGCGTCGTAGCGTGCGCTGCTCGAGGCGGGCAGTAAGCTGCTCATTGGTTTCATCTCCGGGCGCGATTGCGGCCGGTTTTCCGTTTCGGTTTCCATGCGATTTGCTCCTGTTTTCAGGGGCTGGCTTGCCGTTTTTCTTCCAGCCGTCGAGCACGGAACGGGCATAGCTCAGCGAGCCGGCGTTGTTCAGCACGCCTTTTTCGCACGCTTCCTGAACCCACGCCGGGTCGAATTCTTCGCACCAGGACGAGACGAGTTCGTATTGCCGAGAGCTGAATCCCGTTCCGTGGAGCCGTTCTGCAGCATCGAAAGCACGGCGAAGCGGAGTCCCCATCTCGCCACCCGGCGATGCCAGCGGCATCGGCAGCGGTTGGAGGTGAGTTGTATCTGCTTTGCTTTGAGTTGATATGAGTTGATTTGTATAGGCATCGGTTTGGCATTGCTCAATCGATGCTGGCTGCATGCTTTTAGCATGCGTTTCGGATGCTAGCAGCATCGGTTTAGCATCCGGTTCCGGTGTGCCCGGGGATGCTGGCTGCTTGCGCCAGCGCTTGCTCGCGGCATTGCTTGCGCGGGCCCGGCGCTCCTCTGAGGAGGCGTTGTGGACGGTGTAGTTGTGAATCTGCCAGCCGTCCTCCAGCACGTCCCAGGCGCGAGCGGCGACCAGCTCGGCCACTACCTTCGGTGCGCCCTCCAGGACGCGCAGTTGGCGTTTGGTGATTACCCCGTCAGTGTTCAGCGCGGACGCGAACGAAATGCCCCGCACGTAGAGGCGGAACGCCTTGTCGCTCAGGCCGTCCACCTTCTCGTTCATCCAGAAGCTATCGTCGATGCGCGCGTATCCCATCGGTCAGGCCGCCCACTTCTCGGCGCGCGCCAGCCACATGGCGTCGTAGGCGGCTTCGAGCGCGGCGAGCATGAGCGCGGGCGGCACGGCCAGGTCTTCCCCGAACCAGCGCCGGTTGGCCGGGATGTAGTGCTTCCCGAGGGGGATGTTGTTGACGCGGCAGGCTGGCATGCGCTCGTACAGGCGCTCTCCGCAACTCAGGCATTCGGTCGGACCGGAGAAGGTAGCGGTCATCACTCATCCCCTGCCAGGGCGGACAGCCCCATCGCTCGCACGCGGGGCGCGGAACTGGCGGTACTCCTCGTCGGTCATCGGGATCTCTCCCGTGTCCTCCGTGGTCACAGGAGCGCCTCCTGGGCGGCTTCGGCGCTGGGGTCGGTGTACTCGGCCTCGTCGAATGCCTCGGGTTCGGGATGCTTGCGGCCCGCGTCTGCCCATCGGCCAATCGCGGTCATCAAGTCACGGGGCGATCCTTGGTTGAGCCACAAATCGATCGTCGCCCCCGCACTGCCGCGCTCGATTCCAAGGAAGGCGCATACGTCGTCGATGTTGAAGGGCGAATCAGCGAGCGCGTTTCGGAACTCGGCAGCCCACGGGTACGTCGGTTTGGGCGGCGCGGGAATCGCCTCAACCTGCGGCCGCTGGTACTCGCCCTCGGTCTCCGGGACCACGCCGTAATCGACCACGACGCCGTTGCCATCGGCCACGTCCATGCCCCCGAGCACGTCAGCGAACATGCGGCGCCCGATGCGTGCGGTGGCCTTCCAGACGAGCTTGTCCTTCCAGCCGCCCATCTGCTTCGAACCCGCAGCGGCGGCGTCCTGCTGCGTCCAGACCACCTCCATCGGCGGGCGGCCGTCGCGGTGCCCCACGACCACGGCGCGCTCGGCGGTGCTCTCCTTGATTTCGATCCAGCCCTTGCCGGATCGCTCGATGAGCGCGGCGATCATCTGTCCTTGAATCGCGACCTTGTTGCCGACGACGTAGAAGAGTTCGAAGGCGGCCATCGGCGGCACGCCCAGCTCAGCCGCGCGGAGCATGAGCACGGCTGCGGCCTGCGGCGTCTTCACCGTGTCGGGGACCATGCGCCCCTCGAACATCGATTCCGCGAGGTAGAGGTATTCCCGGTAACCATCCACGGCGCCGCGAGCAGCGAGCGAGATGGCCTGCGAGCTGGTGTTCTGGGCGCGCCGGGCATCAATGCTGGTGGTCGATTGGCGCGGGACAATCGCGGTAGATTCGGACATCGATTCCTCCTGGAGGATGAACACTGCGAGCAGGTGCTTGCAGACGACGGTGGCGGGACAGAGACAGAAGGTGGACGCGCCGCCGACGCCACCAATGCGGTACTTCACTTCGGGATCGCGCTGGCTCTCTGCGAACCAGACGGTCGGGTCTTCGGTCGAATGGAGCGTGACCATGCCGCGTTCGGGAACGATGACGACCTGCTCCACTACCGCCTCCCCGC
>JBBQNY010000295.1:0-2359 GCA_038330365.1 Lysobacterales bacterium
GTTCGCCGCATCGACAGCCGCCTTGACGTGCGCGACCCAGTTGGGCACCACGCGCAGGTACGCCGTGCTCGTTCCCTCGGGGCCCTGCAGGTAGATGATGCCGCCATCCCAACTCGGCCGATTCGACCAGCCGAACGTATCCGAAAAGCGCGGATCGCTTGCCCATATCGTCGGCGGGCCGGTCAACTCACCCGTCACGCGATTGATGCGCGCACGCTTCCAGGTCACGCCCGAGCGGAAGACAATGTCGACGTCGGACAACCAGAGCGGCTCGACACTGTTCGTGGCCAGCTGCCGCTCCCACGCGCCGGGTGGGGCAGGCGTCAGCACAACACGGCTCGCTCCCGGTACCGTGAACACGAGGTGGCGCGCGTCGGGTGACATCATCGCGAACGCGCGGTCCCTGGCGATCGTGTCGAAGCGCAGCGGGCGGCTCAACGGGTCGAATTGAAGGACAGTTCCAAGGACCCTTCCAAGCTCACCGACTCTCGCCAGCGCAACGTGATCGCTCTGCAGGTCGAGGAGCAAGGGCACGGCCCTCGGGGTGCCGGACATGACCGTATCCGGCGGCGCAGACGTGAAGGGCGAGCCGCGCAGCAACGCGGCGCGCGTCGTGTCCTGAACCGAGACCAGGAGCCACGACGCGTCGGGACTCCACAGCGGCTGGGACACGCTCTCGGCGCGCTGCCACACGAATGACTGGCCATCACGCAGATCATGAATGCGCAGCTCCTGATGCCCGGGCAACTGCTCGACGGTGGCCAGCCACCGTCCGCTACGGCTCAGGTCCCACCGCTGGTACCCACCCGGCTTTAGCGGCAAGGGCGTAATGGTGCCGTCGCCTCCGAGCCGAACGAGCCGGCCGATCTCCGCGTTGCTGCCCGGCGCGAAGATCAGCGTGCCTGCGTCATTTACGGCGTATTGCGCGGTCCCGATCGCCTCGCGCCGAACGCCGCTGACCAGCGTGATCGATCGACCCACCTGGCTCGTGCGAATGTCAAACGACGCTGCACGCAGATCGCCTTCGGGTCCCGAATACACGATATAACCCGGCGCGACGAGCTGGAATGCAGAGCCCGGCAGGACGGTCGCCGCTGCGCTTCCCTGCGGTGCACTGCGGATGATCGTCATCGTGCCGGCCTGAGGATCGATGACACGCCCGGCACCGGCGAAGCTGCACAACAGGCGGCCGCCGGCCATCCCGCGACCGTCGGTACAGCGTGGAATCGGGTGACTCTCCAGCTCACCTGTTTCCGCATCCAGCAGACGCATGCGGAATCCTTCGTTATCGACTGTGACGATCCTCGACGCGGTCGTCCACTCGAGCATGGTGACCTGGCCGGCCACTTCGACGACGCGGCGAGCCTGTCCGCCAGTGATCGGCACGACCATGATTTGCGTGCCGGCAACAAACGCGAGCCGGCTGCCATCCTGCGAGATGCGCGGCATGATGCCGCCATCAGTGCCTTCAATCGCTGCTGCGCTCGCGTCGCGCAGGCTGCGCCGCCACAGCCTGGTGGATTCGCGGTAACGCGCGAGGAAAACAACGAATTCGCCATCGGTCGAAAGCGACAGATTGAGCATGGCTGAGCCATACGGTGTCGCCGGCGTTTGCCCAGTGAAGAACATCTCGGCGCTGTCCGGCAGTGCAGCATCGTAGACCAGCGGACCGCTACCAGGCATCCGTTGCGTGAAGGCCCATGTAGCCAAGCCGATCGCAAGCAGTGCGACTGCGCTGGTACCTATGCTGATGCGACGCCATGGGCCCGCGCGCGCGCCGGCCTGTTGCTGAATGCGCGCGGCTGAGCGGGCGCTCGTGCCGCCCGCGAGGGCGGCACTGAACTCAGCGGCAGTCGAGAACCGGTCTGCGGGCAGCTTCTCCAGTGCAGTGAGGACCGCATCCTCGACGTTCTGAGGGATCGACTTGCGCTGCCGTGTAATGCCGCGCGGCTCTTCCGACAACACGCGTGCGACAATCGCCTGCACGGACGGGCCGGTGAAGGGGGCTTCGCCCACGAGCATCTCGTACGTAATCGCGCCGAGCGCGTAGATGTCGCTGCGGGCATCGATGGTGCGCTCGCCCATGGCTTGCTCTGGGCTCATGTACTGCGGTGTTCCCAGCGACAGCCCCGTTTGCGTCATGCGCGCGCCGCCCGCGTGCTGCACGGCGAGCGCAATACCGAAGTCTGCGACCAGCGCATGCCCGCCTTGCAGCAGAATGTTCTCGGGCTTGATGTCGCGGTGAATGATGCCGACGGCGTGCGCGCTCGACAGCGCGTCCGCGACTTCGCAGGCGATGCGCAATGCATCGTCGAGCGGCAACTGGCGCTCCCGTTCAAGGCGCGCACGGAGTGTTTCG
>JBBQNY010000296.1:0-2323 GCA_038330365.1 Lysobacterales bacterium
TGCCGGAACTGATCCAGATCCTGTTCCCGACCGTGACGGCGCCAAACCTGTTCCCGCGCACGGACCTGGTCGCGGCGTTCCTGACCGGCATCGACGGGCTCAACAAGCCGGCGAATGTCGTACCGGCGGAAATCATGCGGCTCAACACCTCGATTGCCCCGGTAGCTGCCCCAGCGCAGAGCAATCTGGGCGTGCTCGGCGGGGACACCGCCGGATTCCCCAACGGTCGGCGTCCGGGCGACGACGTGGTCGACATCGAGCTGCGCGTTGCGATGGGCGCGTTGCTGCCCGAATCCGTGGCGCCGTCGGGCCAGTTGCCATACACCGACGGCGTCATCGTTTCCGCGACTGATTTCCGCACCACGTTCCCGTACCTCAACACGCCAATCCCTGGCTCCGTGATTGACCCGTCTCCGTGACCCGCTCAGGGTAAAGTGACGTATTGCAGCCCGGTTGCGATGGAATGCGCAGCCGGGTTTTTTCACGAATGGGGACTGGCATAAGTGGTGCCGACGAGCGACGGCACCGTCGTTGAGCGTCTGCCAAAGGGGTATGCCGCGTTGATGCCGGGGCCCTCGGCGATCTCGACCGCGGGCCAGCTGGCGCAGGCGGAACGGCTGCTGGCGGCGGCGCGCATCGAGATGCACGGCTCGCGGCACGCGCGGATGCTGTGCTCGACGGATTCCCCGCGGGCGACGCCAACCCTGCGCTGCTGCGCGCGCGCAACACCGCCCAATATCATCATGATTTCGACGCCTTCTCGATCAGCAGTACCGGCAATGAATTACCAAACGCGAAATCGGAGGCCTGGTAGCGCGACCGTGCGCAAGACCTCGGCCGGCGCCGCTCAGGTCGCGCACTGCGCGCGCGAGATTGGTCCCAGCTCGATCGAACCAAGTCTCTGATCAAGCAGGGAGAACGACACTGAGTCTTGGGTGGTACCACTGGGTTGGCATCCCCGGCACCCTCACAGTGCTGGGCGCGTTCTTACTGCTGCAGGGCGGCAAGCTGTCTGCCACATCGCTCACTACCAGTTGTTGAGCCTGCTGGGCGCCGCCGGCGTGCTGGTGTCGCTGCTGGGCGAATTCAACAGCTCGTTATTCGTTCTGGAAAGCGTCTGGATTGCCACCAGCGGATACGGGATCGCCCGTTCGTTGTGGCGCGGTGGGTGACCGGCGCGGGCGAGGCCTGATACCGCCGCCGCGAAGGGTGGCGCGATTCACCGGTGTCACGCGGGAATCACCGGTCGTTCGCCATCGGCTTGAACGCATCTTCCATTGAAGTGCCTGCCGTTGCATACAGGTCCAGCTCCGATGGGCAATCGTCGAGCCGAACACTTCGCTCGAATTCCAGTCCGAGCTTCCGCAGCACGCGCACCGAAGCGGCGTTCGCGGGCTGTACCAGCCCCACAATGCGGGTAATGCCGTGGCGCTCGGCTCCAGCCCGCATAAGTGCCTGCGCGCTCTGGGTCGCATAGCCTTTTCCCCAGCACTCGGGCAGAAATCGGTAGCCGACATCGACTTCCTGGAGGTCGTTAAGGCATTTCAGACCGCTGAAACCCACCAGGCGGCCGGAGCACTTCTCGATGCAGGCCATGCGCCCGAAGCCATGCAGCGCGTAGTCGCGGAGCGGACGGGTTCTGATGATCCCGCGAACGTCGTCCAGTGACGGCTGCGGCGACTCGCCGGTGTAGCGCAGCACCTCGGGAAGTGTCACCAGTGGCTGGTATTGCTCTGCATCGTCGAGCGTGAAACGGCGCAGGTACAGGTGTACGGTTTCAAGTGGTTGCATCGGCATCGGCGCCTGGTTGGAAAGTGTTCCCAGGGCGAGGCCAGGCATTGACAATCCTGCAGAACAGCTCTGCAGTGCGTTCGGTGTCGTACACGGCCGAGTGGGCTTCCTCGGCGCGCCATTCGAAACCCGCGGCCTGCACCGCGCGCGCCAGCACGGTCTGGCCGTAGGCGACGCCGGCCAGGGTGACGGTGTCGAACACGCTGAATGGATGGAACGGATTGCGCTTGTGCCCGCAACGCGTCACCGCGGCATTGAGGAAATTGAGGTCGAAGTGCGCGTTGTGGCCGACCAGGATCGCGCGCTGGCAGCCGTGCTTCTTCAGCGCCGCGCGCACCGGTGAAAACACGTGGTCCAGGGCTTCGCGCTCGTTCTTCGCGAACCGGAACGGATGGTCCAGGATGATGCCGGTGATCTCGAGCGACTTCGGATCGATCAGCGTGCCTGGCGCGGGAATCACATGCGCGCTGGCGGTCTCGCCGGGCACCAGTTGCCCCTCGTCGTCGATTTCCAGCGGAATCACCGCGATTTC
>JBBQNY010000297.1:0-2170 GCA_038330365.1 Lysobacterales bacterium
GAAAAAATCGGTGTCATGTTCGGTAGCCCCGAAACGACCACCGGCGGTAAGGCCCTCAAGTTCTATTCGTCGGTGCGCCTCGACATTCGTCGCATTGGTCCGGTCAAGGACAAGGACGAAGTGGTGGGCTCGCACGTTCGCGTGAAGGTGGTCAAGAACAAGGTTGCACCGCCGTTCAAGCAGGCGGAGTTCGACATCATGTACGCCGAAGGCATTTCGCATGTGTCGCTGCTCGTCGACATCGGCGCGGAAGCGGGCATCATCGACAAGTCTGGTGCGTGGTACAGCTACGGATCGCAGCGTATCGGCCAGGGTCGCGAGAACGCCAAGATGTTTATGAAGGACAACCCGGCCTTGATGGCGGAAGTAGAAGCGAAGGTGAAGGTGGTGCTGGGGTTGACGCCGCCGCCGGAAGCCGCGGGCGACAACGCGGCCGACGTGGTGGCTGCGGACGAGGCTGAGTAGCGGCGGGAACCGCAGGGTTCGCGGTAAATTGCACGGTGGTTATCCACAGGAATGGGCCGAGGGGTGGCTCGCGATGTGAAGTGGCGCCCGGATCGCCACGGCTCATTGTGAGTAGCCCCTCGGCTTTCCTTTTCGGCTTCTTCGGTCAAAATGACTGAAATGCCGCTGCTTGTACGAGAGATTCGAGAATCGCCTAGGCAACCCGGTCGGTACCGGTTGCTCCTTTCCAATGGCGAAGAGTTCTTGCTTGGCGTTGATGCCCTTTCGGCCGTGGGTGCCACTGCCGTTGGCGCGACCGTTACGCCGCAGGGGTTGGACGCCCTTCGTCATGCCGCGGCCGTGACGGCCTTGGTGGACCGGGCACTCCGTTCGCTGGCCAGAGGGCGGCGCACGCGCCTCGAACTGGAGCAGCGGCTTCGTCGAGTGGAGCCTAATCGCGCGCTGATATCGGAAGCGCTGGATCGGTTGGAAGCCAGCGGAGCCATCTCGGATCAGGAGGCCGCCCTGGCCGAGGCCACCGCCCGATTGCGGCGGGGCGAGGCGCCCACGCGCATCCGGCAGCGGCTGCGTCAGAAAGGGATTGGCGTTCGCGAGTCCGAACAAGCCGTGGAGCAGGCGAAGGACGAGGAAGGCTTCGATGAATTGGCGAGTTGTCGGACGCAAGGAGCCAAGCGATGGCGATCGCTTCGGTCGCTTGATCGGGTCGTGGCCCGGCGGCGACTGATGGGATTTCTTCTCCGCCGGGGCTTCTCGGCGCAGCATGTGTGGATCGTGGCCGCGGAGTTGGAGAGGTCCTGAGAAGTCCTGAGAAGTCCTGAAAAGTCCTGACTGGCCACGCGACGGGACGTTCGCGCTCGCCTATATTCCGCGTCTATGCAAGCGTCCGAAATTCGCGCTCGATTCCTGGCCTTCTTTGAAAGGCACGGCCACGCCATCCGCCCCAGTTCGTCGCTGGTGCCGCAGGATGATCCCACGCTCCTGTTCGTCAATGCCGGCATGGTGCAGTTCAAGAAGGTCTTCCTTGGCATGGAAGATCCCCCGAACGGTCAGCGGCGCGCTACGACGTCGCAGAAGTGCGTGCGCGCCGGGGGAAAGCACAATGATTTAGAGCAAGTGGGTCACACCGCCCGGCATCACACGATGTTTGAGATGCTGGGCAACTTTTCGTTTGGTGATTACTTCAAAGAAGATGCCATCCGATTCGCGTGGAACTTCATCACGGAAGATCTGAAAATCCCGCGGGAGCATCTGCGTGTGACGGTTTTTCACGAGGATGACGAAGCGCGCCAGCTGTGGAAGGATGTGGCGCAGGTGCCTGACTCACGGATTTATGGGCTGGGCGCAAAAGACAATTTCTGGCAGATGGCCGATACAGGACCGTGCGGCCCGTGTACCGAGATCTATGTGGACCTCGCGAAGATGGCCCCGGACTGGTCGTTTCCGGAGAATGCCACTGGTGAATGGACTGACACGGATCGCGAGGAGTATTCGCTGGACGCGTTCGTGGAAGGCGCCGAAGCCGGCCGTTTTCTTGAGATATGGAACTTGGTGTTCATGCAGTTCGACCGGCAGCCGGACGGTGAGTTTGTGCCGCTGCCGAAACCGTCCGTTGATACCGGCGCTGGTCTCGAACGTATCGCTGCCGTCATGCAAGGCGTCACCAATAATTTTCACACCGATCTATTCCAACCGCTGATTGCAAAGG
>JBBQNY010000298.1:0-2142 GCA_038330365.1 Lysobacterales bacterium
CTCCTCCGGCGAACCTTACCGATCGTCTCCATGCACACCACCTTGGCTTCTCCCGCGCGAAATCGCGCAGGCTACGGGGTGGGTCAAATTTCGACGCCGATTCGCCCCGGAAGTGGGTCAGTTTTGCGCGCCGGTTAACACGCACCACCGCCTCGCGTTTTTCGTAATCGGCGTCGCGCCACGCGACGACTGTGTATTTCTCATCGGAACGAAGGTAGTCGATGGACTCGGTCGGGATCAGTTGCACCGACGGCCCCACTGATGCGCGCAGCCAGCGCAGGGGCGGCGGCTTCTCGCTGCGCGCGAGGCGCGCTGCAATATCCTCGATGTTCCGTAACGTAAGCGGCGCTGTCGCAGCGTCGATGCGTTGACGCAGGCGCGTGACCGTTTCCGCGAGTCGTGCCGCTTCGACTGGCTTGACCAGATAGTCGATGGCGCCGTGATCGAAAGCCTGCACCGCGTATTCGGTGAATGCCGTGACGAAGACGATGTGTGCTTCGCCGTGGATCAGGCGCGCGGCCTCCACGCCGTTCACGCCGGGCATGTGCACGTCGAGGAAACAGACATCGGGCCGATGCGCATCGAACAGGGATACGGCTTCACGACCATTGGCCGCTTCCGCCACGACGCGCAACTCGGGCCACGCGTCGCGCAGCATGCGTACCAGCGATTGCCGCAGCAGAGGTTCGTCGTCGGCAACGATCGCGGTCGGCGCACGCAGGGTCACGATGCAGGGAGCACCGGAAGCCGCAGCACCGAGCGCACGCCACAGGGAAGGTTCGGAAAGAGATCCACACCCGCGGCGGATCCGTGCGTCAGCGCAAGACGCTCGCGCAAGTTGGCGATACCGGTGCCAAGCCCGCCGACTCCGGGCGTGTCACGCAGTCCCACTCCCGTATCGATGACTTCGGCGATGCAGCCCGCCCCTTCGGCGCGCACGTTGATGCTGATTGATCCGCCGGCCTCGGAAGGGTCGATACCGTGTCGCACAGCGTTCTCGACCAGGACCAGCAGCGCCGCGGGCGGGCAGGACGCTTGCAGCGCTCTCGCGTCCGCATTCACGCTCCACTGCAGGCGATCACCCATGCGCATCTGCATGATGTCCAGGTAGGCGCGAATCCGATCGAGCTCCTGCGCCACCGAACTGCGCGCCTCATTGAGGCTGGGCACGGAACTGCGAAGGTAGTCGATGAGGCTCTGCAGCAACTCCGACGCGCGTGGCGAGCGTTGATCGACCAGTTCGCGTACGTTGGCGAGCGTGTTGAACAGGAAGTGCGGCTCGATCTGCGATTGCAGGAGTCGCATCCGCGACTCGAGTGCCTGCGCGGACATCTGACTGCGTTCCAGTTCGAACGCGAGCTGCTGGCGCTGCGCCCGTCCGCTGATGTCGCGGTGCAGCGCGATCATGGCGATCCAGGGTGACACCAGAATTCCAAGGCCGGTGATCAGCGCGTAACCGCCCATCAGATCGCGTGATCGCGGCCACGGCGCGGGATACCCGAGCGTGGTGAACGTGTAGATCAACGCCGTCGCGACGGGGACCGTCGCTGCCACGGCAACGATCTGCATGGCCCAGCGCGGCAACCAGTGCGGCAGCCGGACGGGCCGGCGCTCCAGCAGCGCGAAGACCGTCAACAGGGCAGTGCCGAGCAGCAGCAACCGGAACAGCAGCATCGCGCGCGAGCCGGTCCACTGCGTCAGGGCGAAAAGCGCGAACAGCGCGACGCAACCGAACAGCACGCGGATCCGTCGCCAGGCGAAGGCGCGAGCCAGAAAGGATGTACTGGGTGCAGCTGCAGGCATTGGCTTCGGCGCTCGGCAGTCGCGGTCACTTTGTCGTCTGCGGAGTGGATAGTCCAGAAGTCGCCCGGCCCTCATCAAACAAGGAATACACCATTGATTTGGCGCGTCTTTTTTTGCGGTGAGACTGGGGTTCCGGCAGGTGACTGGCGCGATCCACCATGACGCGGGGCCTTGGACCCTCACCCCCCGCCCCTCTCCCACTGGAGAGGGGAGTGCTTCGCGGCGGCCGGATGCATCTTCTCCCTTCTCCCGGTGGGAGACTGCAGCTGCAGGAGCAGCTGCGAACGCCGCCGGCGGCCCGCAGGGCGCACCACAGGGATGTGGTGCGTAAGGTGGCGC
>JBBQNY010000299.1:0-2021 GCA_038330365.1 Lysobacterales bacterium
CGCATGCCGGTCGCGGCGAGCAGCCCGATCATGGTCTGGAAGGTGGCCGCCCGCAGCGGCGTGGGGATGAGACTGGGCACCGCGCTCATCAGGGCCTCGATGTCGGATGTGGAGTAGATGAACGGTGGCCGCCAGCGCTGCCGGTAGGTCACCAAACCCAGTGGCGGCACCTCGGTGGCGGGGTCGATGCCGGACATGTGGCGGGCGAAACCGCGGGCCACGGTCATTCGGCGCGACCAGACCGCGCTGGTCGGGTCGGCGTCGGGACGCTGAACCCAGCCGAGGGCAACGTCGGTGGTGATCGTCGCTGCGCCGGCCGCATCGAGATAGGCGACGAAGCGCGGAAGCAGCCGAGCTGCGTCGGCCAGATCGTGGCCGAGCGCTCGACGCAAGCGCAGGTACTCCTCAGCGTGCCGGGCGAAGACGCTCATCGTTTCACCCCGGGCCAGGCCTGCACGACCCCACGCAGGGCGGTTCGGTCGACCTTGGCATAGTCGGAGGTGGTGCCGAGATCAGATTGGCGTAGCACCTGCGCGATCTCGATCAGATTCCCGCCCCGGCGCAGCATTTCGGTGGCCAGCGCGTGGCGAAGACGGTGTCCACCCACCCGAGGCAGCCCGGCGCGACCACAGGCGCGGTAGACGATGGTGGTGATGGAACTGGGGTGGAGCGGTCGGGGCGGCGCATACAGCGTCAGGATCAACTGCGGGCACGCGCAGGCCGGGCGATCCTCACACAGGTAGGCCACGAGCGCTTCGCCGACCTCGACCGGCAGCGGGAGCCGGTCCTGGCGACGCGCCTTTCCCCGCACCACGATCTCCCCGCACCGCCAGTCCACATCGCCCAGTTCCAGGGCCGCGACCTCGCCGGAGCGAAGGCCCAGACGAGCCAACAAACTCAAGATTGCATAGTCACGCCGCCCGCTGGTGGTCGTGCGATCACAATTTCGTAGGACCGCGTCGACATCCGCGGCACTCAAGCCCTGGGGAAGCCGCGTGCCGCGCCATGCCGCGACCGGCGGCATCGCTGCACCGAGATCGGTCTCGACGATGCGCTGCAGATACAGAAACCGCAGCAGAGCCCGCAGGTCGGCTGCCTCCCGTTTGGCCGATTCGACGACCAACCGTGCGCTCGTCTCCAGCAGGTAGGCGTTGACCTCAACGCTGGTCAGGCCCTCGGCTCCGAGCTCTCCGCCGATCCGCGAAGCGCGTTGCGCCAGGAAACGTTTCGCAAACCTCTCGTAGCGCAGCACCGTGCCGGGAGTCAGGCCACGGTCGTCGAGCAAATGGCTGCGGTAGCTCGTCAGCAGTGCATCGCGCGCCGTCGCCACCGCCGGCGCCGCGGCGCAACTCACGTGCTCTGTCAGGTACTCCAGCAACGGTGTCACGCCCACCAGCGTGGGCACCCGCCGCTGACCGCCCGCACGGCGAGCAGCCAGAAACTCCTCGACCCTTGCCAGTGAGAGATCACCGACACCCAGGCCCGCACCGGCGAGCCAGTGGTCGAGCTGACCCATCAGCCCGAGATACTTCGCCAACGCACCAGGTTTGTGCCCGAGCCCCAACAACTTCCGCTCGTACCCAGCAGCGAATGGCACCAGCGGACCATCGCCGTGAGTCCACGCAATCGTTCCCATCGTTCCTCCTCGCGCGGAGCACCATGCTCCAACGAGAAAAGGTTGCGCCGACCAAGGAATAATGCCGAACCCAACATTTCAGGATCAGCCAACAACCCTGCACCGCACCGCCTATCGCGTCAGAAGGACTCACTTTCGGGATAATCGCGGGGTCGGGATAAGTCGACGATCAGAACGAGCGGGCGGGTGTATTCGCGCATGCGTTGTCCGATGGTGCGGTCTGCATGACCGCCGGCGAGGTCGGCGAGCATGCGGGAGCATTTGACGAACCGAATGTCGCCACCGCGTCGGGCCACTTGATGTCCGAGTGCTTGTGCCACATGGGTTTTCCCGACCCCGACGGTTATCAGCATGTGGTGACACGCTCTCATCAATGTATGCAACG
>JBBQNY010000300.1:0-1960 GCA_038330365.1 Lysobacterales bacterium
GGCGGCGTGGAAAGCTTCGTCCTGATCTCGAGTGACAAGGCAGTCAATCCCACCAATGTCATGGGCGCGACCAAGCGCGCCGCCGAGATCGTCTGCCAGAGCCTCGCCGAGCGGTCGGGCACGCGCTTCATCACGGTGCGATTCGGCAATGTCCTCGATTCGGCGGGAAGCGTCGTGCCGTTGTTTCGCGAACAGATACGGCAGGGCGGCCCCGTTACCGTCACGCACCCCGAGATCACGCGCTATTTCATGACGATCCCGGAAGCGTCGCAACTCATCCTGCAGGCTGCGGTGCTGGGTTCCCGGGGCGAAGTCTACGCGCTCGACATGGGCGAGCCGGTCGCGATCAGCTATCTGGCCGAGCAGATGGTCCGCCTCGCGAACAAGGTGCCGGGACGCGACATCGAGATTGTCTACACGGGGCTCAGGGCGGGCGAGAAACTGTTCGAGGAGTTGTTTCACGAACACGAGGCCTACCTGACCACTTCGCACCCGAAAATCCTGCTTGCGGGGCCACGGACATTCGAGTGGAACCGACTGACCGGGATGCTGCGGAAGATGGAGGCTGCCTCGCGTGCGTACGACGAGACTGCCATCGCGGCGATGCTGTGCGAGTGGGTCCCGGAGTTGACGCTGGATCGGCGGGGATCCGTCGTTCGAATGGCCGGCGAGGGTGCGTGATCTTCCCGTGCATTCGCCGGATGCGGGTTGCTGTTTCCGTTTGAATCCTTGACTTCGAGGAACTTTCGATGCGTGTCCGCAAGGCGGTTTTCCCGGTGGCGGGGCTCGGTACCCGGCTGCTGCCTGCCACCAAGGTGCTGGCCAAGGAGATGTTGCCGATCATCGACAAGCCGTTGATCCAGTTCGCGGTCGACGAAGCGATCGCGGCCGGATGCGACACGCTCGTCTTCGTGACCAACCGGTACAAGCACGCGATTGCGGATTACTTCGATCGATCCTACGAACTCGAGTACACGCTGGCTGAAGCCGGTAAGCATCAGTTGCTCGATGTCATCCACAACATCCTTCCTGCCCATGTGCGCTGCGTGTTCGTGACCCAGCGGGAGCCCCTTGGACTGGGACATGCGGTGCTGTGTGCGCAACCTGCCATCGGAAACGAGCCGTTCGCGGTTCTCCTGCCGGACGATCTACTGCTGTCGCGGACGCAGCCCGTTCTGTCGCAGATGGTGGATGCCGCACAGCGGCTTGCGCCAGCGGCGCTTGTTGCCGTTGAACAGGTTCCGCGCGAGCAGGTCTCCCGCTACGGCATCGTCGACGTGGAGGTGACGGACGAGCGCGCGGCGCGCATGCGACGGGTGGTCGAGAAGCCCAGCGTGGAGGACGCTCCCAGCGACCTTGCCATCGTGGGCCGCTATCTTTTCGATCCGCAGATTTTCGGTCTGCTGGAAAAAACCGCTGCGGGAGTCGGGGGAGAGATCCAGCTCACCGATGCCATCGCGGCACTCATCGACCGGGCGCCGGTGCTCGCCTATAGGTTCGACGGCCATCGTCACGACTGCGGCAATCGCGCCGGAGTGGTGCAGGCCACACTCGATCTCGCCCTGCAAAGCGAAGACACCAGGCAGGTGCTGGCGACCTTCTTCGCAACCCGATCCGACGAACTCGGCGACTGAAGCTTCGTCCGGTTGACTAATGCTTGCCGGAATTCTTCGAGGTGCGATCGGTCAAGGGAATCTATTCACTGCCGGCTGGAAACGGCAATTGGCCAGCCTCACTCACCGAGTCAACACGCCTTTGCTTCACCTGCCCGAGCGCGCTTGATGGCCTCGCCAGGCGCGGGTAGGCGTTGACGTTCCGTGACGACTCGCGTACTCTCGCGCGTCTTCCGCGTGGGGCCATAGCTCAGCTGGGAGAGCGCTACAATGGCATTGTAGAGGTCGCCGGTTCGATCCCGGCTGGCTCCACCACGCATCTTCAATGTCCCCATCGTCTAGAGGCC
>JBBQNY010000301.1:0-1898 GCA_038330365.1 Lysobacterales bacterium
GTCGTAGATCGCTTTGGCATGGTCGATGTTGCTCAACTCACTAACCTCGGTTTATTGAAAGTAGATGGATGGTACCCCGATCAGGCGCGAGTGACGCCCAACGCCGTGTTAAGCCGCCGCCGCGCGAGGAGCGACAGGAAACAAATGGGGTGAGTTCGGCGGTCGGCTTGAATGATCGAATGGACTCCTCGCGCGTCGCCACACGGCTTCGGTGAGCCAGACTGAAAGTGTAGATTTTCAGGACACGGGATCACGTGAGGAGTCCGACATGCATGCTACGACCGTTGCGATCGATTTGGCAAAGGACGTGTTCGAGCTGGCGTTTGCCGATGCGGAGCGCCGCGTCGAACGGCGGCGCCTTTCGCGGTCGGCATTCGCGCGCTGCCTCGATAACCGCGCACCGCTCGAGGTGGTGATGGAAGCGTGCGGTTCCGCTCATTACTGGGCGCGTCGCTTTGAGCGCGCAGGACATCGGGTTGCGCTGTTGCCGGCGCATGCCGTTCGGCCGTACGTGCGCGGCAACAAGACCGACCGTACCGACGCGGCGGGCCTGCTCGAAGCCGCGCGCTGCGACTCGATTCGTCCGGTGCCGATCAAGACCCCGGAGCAGCAGGGCATCCAGGGACTGCATCGCGTGCGCGAACATTGGAAGTCGATGCGCACTGCCTCGATCAACCTGGTGCGTGGCTTGCTGCGCGAGTTCGGAGTGGTCATTCCGTACGGTGCGCTGAAGGTGCGCTCCGCGGTACTCGCTGCGCTCGAGGACGCCGACAACGAGTTGCCGATGGCGCTGCGTGAGACCCTTGCGGAAGTACTCGACCAGATCCGGCAAGCCGAGGCGGCGATGCTCGCGATCGAGGCCCGCCTCGAGGAGTTCGCCGCACGCGACCTGCGCAGCCAACGCCTGCAGCGGGCCGGCGGCATTGGCCTCATCACATCGACCGCACTCAGCGCCTCGGTCGGTGACTTCGGTCGCTTCCCGTCGGGTCGGCATTTCGCCAGCTCACTCGGGCTCACCCCGCGCGAGCATTCAAGCGGCAGCAAACGTCGCCTCGGGCGTGTCACCAAGCACGGCGACGTGTACCTGCGCATGCTGCTCGTGCACGGCGCGCGGGCGGTGCTGCGCAGCGCCTTGGTCGCCCGGAAGAAATCGCAGCCGCTCGACCGGCAGCGCCAGTGGGCCATCGAGTTGTCCGACCGCGTCGGCCACAACAAGGCCGCCGTCGCGCTCGCCAACAAACTCGCGCGGCGCCTCTGGGCCAGCGAGCATCACCGCAAAGGCTTCGATCCCAACCACATCAGCGTGCGCAGCACGCCGACCGTCAATCACTGATCTTTCTTCCCGCGTTGCACCGAGAACGACTCATGGCAAGCGTGTCGGTCCCCGCAGCAGCCAAGCCGATAACTCTGTTGGCCGACCTCGGCCGATTGAACGTGTGGCCCTGCCGCGGCGGATTCCATGATGGCTCGAGCGCACGACGCTCACCCCAAAGCCGAATACACGACTGCAACCGATTCAGCTCGCCAAGGTCAGGAAAACTCTCGGCTACTTGCAGGGGGAGTCCATACACACACAGTTAGAACCAAGCTTGCCGAGCGAGAGTGCACAACAGCGCGAGCACTACGGGTGTGGCCGCAAGTGCGCGAGAGGATGTGCCGAGATGCTTCCAGCGCGGAACCGTCAGTGCGACGAGCCAGGCGGCTGCAAGCACCGCCGGAACTAGGAGTATGAGAGAGCCCAATGGCTTAAAGAGAGGTGACGCGAGACGCTCCGGCTCCAGGCGCAACGCCACCATCGCGTAGCTAGCAAGGAGAGCGAGAGCCCAGCTTAGGGCCAACGCACTTCGCCAGACAAACGACCAACTCTCTGCTGGGTTCTCAGGAGTTTTCATGCTGGG
>JBBQNY010000302.1:0-1876 GCA_038330365.1 Lysobacterales bacterium
CGAGGGCAAGCCCAATGCCCGTGCCGTGCCGCTTGGTTGAATAGAACGGCAGCAGCGCGTTGGCGAGTACCGCCGCGTTCATGCCGGCGCCGCGATCCAGCACTTCGATCCGCCAGCGTTCGCGCTGCATGCGAATGCGCAAGCGGACCCGGTGGGATTCCGATCCCGATTCATGCGCGTTCTTCAGCAGGTTGAGCAGTGCCTGCTCCATCTGTGCGGCGTCGATGCGGGCGATCCCGTCAGGCGGCTCCACGTCGGCGATGAACTCCACCTGCGCACGCAGTTGCGCGACGAAGCGCTGCCATTCCACGGGCTGCAGGCGCGGCGCCGGCAGTTTGGCGAAGCGCGCATAGTCGCGGATGAAAGCTTCGAGGTGGCGCGCGCGCTCCTCGATCGTCGCCAGCGCATTCGGCAGGCGCTCGTACTGCTCCCGACGGAGCAACTCGCTGCTTGAGTGCGCGAGGGAGGCGATGGGAGCCAGCGAGTTGTTGAGCTCATGGCTGATGACGCGGATCACTTTCTTCCACGTGTCCACTTCCTGACGACGCAACTCGGCCGTCAACTGCCGCAGCAGGAGCAATTCGTGTCGACGGCCGTTGAGCCGGAAATTGCGCCGCGACAGATGGTAGATGTGCTCGTCGTCCTCAAAGCCCACCGTGAACATGCCGTCGCCACCGCGTGCGAGGGCCTCCCGCAACGCCCCGTCTGCGTCCACGAGCAAGGCGTCCATGGCTCTGCCCTCGAGCTTGCGGCCCTCTCCGAGCAGGCGGCGCGCGGCGAGATTGCCCAGCACGACGCGTTGTGCGGGATCGAGCAACACCATCGCCACTGGCGTGTTCTGCACGATGGTGTCGAGTAGAAGCTCGCGCTGCACCAGTGCGATGCGCTGGTCGCGCAGCGTCTCGCCGAGAGCACGGTGGCTTTCGACCAGTTCCCCGAGCGCACCGCTGCCCCCCCAGGACACGCCGAAGCTGAAGTCGCCGTCGCGGTACGTGGCGACACTGCCCGCCAGCGCCCGGAACAGCGAGTGCATGGGGGCGAGCATGCGACGCACCTGGTAGGTGAGCGGCGGAATCAGGATCAGGGTCGCGACGGCCACCGCCGCCCAGGGATGCAGCCAGCGCTGCAGGAACAGCGCGAGGCCGCCGCCGATGCAGAGATAGATGATCGCGAGCGCCGCGAAGCTGACGGTCAGAGGAACCTGTTGGCGCCAGCGCATGCCGGCGAACTAGCGCTTGATGCCGTAACGGTCCAGGCGCCGGTACAGAGCCTGGCGTGACAGACCGAGCTCGGCTGCCGCCTGGGCGAGCACGCCCTGGCTGCGTTCGAGTGCCGCTTCGATGGCAGCACGATCCGGCTCTTCGGTTCCTTCAGGCGTCGTCGGCAGAGCGCCTGCCAGATCGAGATCAGCGGTCGCGATTTTCCGGCCACCGGCCAAAAGTGCCGCACGCTGGATGGCATGGCGCAGTTCGCGCACGTTGCCGGGCCAGCTGTGGCGCAGCAGCGCGCGCTCGGCGTCGTCGGCCAACACGCTTTCCGAGGGCAGGAAGTGCCGGGCCAGCGGCAGGATGTCGCGCTGACGCATTGACAAAGGCAGCAGGCGGATCTGAACGCCATTGAGCCGGTAGAACAGATCCTCGCGAAAACTCTTCTCCGCAATCAGCTGCCCAAGATCGGCATTGGTCGCGCTGACGATGCGCACCTGCACGCTGCGCTCGCGATTGCCGCCGAGTCGCTGGAAGCGCCCGGTCTCGAGAACGCGAAGCAGCTTGACCTGTCCGGCCAGCGGCAACGTGCCGATCTCGTCCAGGAACAGTGTGCCGCCATCAGCCGCCTCGAATTTGCCCGCACGCGGCTTCGCGGCACCGGTGTAGGC
>JBBQNY010000303.1:0-1811 GCA_038330365.1 Lysobacterales bacterium
GAGCGTTTCCTCAAGGTAATGGGCTCCGATCTCGACCGTGGATTCGCCGATCTTGAATGCGGCGACCGGCACCGGATGCGATCGGCGTTCCAGCACGACGATCCGCAGCGCCGGCAATGCGGCGCGCAGTTGCAGCGCGAGAGTCGCACCGGCCAGTCCGCCCCCCATCACCACGACGTCGTGACGCACGTTTCCCGTCATGAAAAGGACGCGCCCGTGGCGTTGATCGTGTGCCTCGGCCCGGCACCTGCGTGGATCAGGGCCGGTGCGCTCCGGGAGGCGCGATAAAGGGAAAGCGCGCGACCACTGCGGTGAATCCTGCGAGCTACATGCGCAACGATCCGTCTCAGGTCCCGCCAGGGGCGGAAATGGCTGGGCCGGAACTGCTCGTGCGAACCGGCGTGCTGATAGCGCGATTCGATCGGAACGGAAACGCAGCGCGTGCCGAATCGCGAACTCGCCTCGATCAGGAGATCTGCCTCGTAGACGAAATCCTCGGTTGCAAGGTCCGCAACGGCGAGCACAGCGACCGGATAGAAACGCTGCCCGCTCTGCGTATCGCTGATGCGCTGGCCGCAGGCCCAGCCGATGCCCCAGTCGCCGAACGCATTGGCCCAACGTCGATAGGCAGGTTGACGATCGCGCTTCTGCAGGCGCGCACCGATGATGATGGCTTCCGGCCATGCCGCCGCAGCTGCCAGCAACGCTGGAATATCGTCCGCGCGATGCTGTCCATCGCCGTCCATGGTCAATACGCCGTCGAAGGCGCGACGTCGGGCTTCGGCAAAGCCGTCACGCAGCGACGCGCCTTTGCCCTGGCGCCGGGCGTGCTGCAGCAGGACGACTGGCAGGTCGCAGATGCGCTCGGCGGTGTCATCGGTTGAACCGTCGTCGACGACGATGACGTGCTGGCACTGCCCTAGTGCGGCGGTCACCACCTCACGGATCCTCAGTGCCTCGTTGAAGGCGGGGATGACGACGGCGACGCTGCCCGGGTCAAGCGAGGACGAAAGACTCATGCCGCCCGCTCGATGTGCAGCATCTGGTGCCGACCCGCGTCGATGACGCAGCTTGCGGCATTCGTTGCCAGCATGGCGAACAGCGGCAGCATCGGCGCCATCGCGTTGTCGCGGAACTGGCGCGACAGCAGATCGTCCGCAGCTTCCAGTGACTCTTCCGATTGACGCGGCACCAGCTCGAAGCTCAGTCGCATCGCGTCTTCTGCAACTCCGGACGCGCTGCTGTCGGCCAGCACCAATGCCGCCGCCAGCAGGCCCGTGCTCGGCGAGACCTGCGCGAGGGGTCCCGCGCTTTCGCCGTCATAGGCCACGAGCAGCACCCGCGGGGCGCCGTTCGCGATTCGTGCCAGTGCCTCGATGACTCCCTGCGCGAAGCTCGCGCGCCATGCCGAAAGCGCCGTGACCGGCGCCATGCAGCCGTGGCCGATGGTCCAGTAACCCGAGGCGGCGTTGTGCACAGAATTGTGAAACCGCGTGGGGGAGATCATCGTGGGATCGGAAACCAGCGTCGCGCACATGAAATCCGTGATTCCAATCTCTCCGTGCGTCGAGGTGAACACGGCCGGCAACACGGTCGGATCGGCCGCGGCCGCGATGCACGCCTGCTGCGCCGACTCGAGCGCGAGCGCCACGGTCACGGGCGCGCGGCGCCGCTCGTTGGGAGGCAGCAGCGACGCGCTCGGGCGCAGTGATGCCTCGTCCAGTGACCCGGTTCCCTGTGCGAATGCGCGCGCGCGTTCCCAGGACGGCAGACCCGTAGCCCAGAAACCCACACCTTCGACTCTGGCTTCC
>JBBQNY010000304.1:0-1730 GCA_038330365.1 Lysobacterales bacterium
GATTCTCGCCGCTGTGCCAGCCATCGCCATGGGCTTCGTCGATTCACCGCAAAAGGCATTGCTCGTGCTGATTGTGTACTCGGCGATTCAGTTCATCGAGAACAACCTGCTCATTCCCGCGCTCATGCGCGGCGAGATCGACCTGCCGCCCGCTTTTACGCTCATTGCGCAGGCGCTGATGGCGGTGCTCTTCGGATTCGTGGGCTTGTTGGTGGCCGTGCCGCTCACTGCGGCGGTACTCGTGCCCATTCGCATGGCCGCGTCAAGGCAGGATGCCCGCGAGTTCGCACTCATTCGCGAGCAGGTCGAGGAAGAAATCGAAGCCACGGTGGACGGCGAAGCAGTGGACGCAGGGGAAGTCGCAGCGGACGTGGCCACGATGGAAATGGAAAACCGGACGGAGGGAGTCAGCTCGTGATCATCAACATCGCCGGACGGCATGTAGGCCTCGACCTGGCAGGTGAAGGGGTGCCGGTGGTATTCCTGCACGGATTTCCGCACGACCGCACGCTCTGGTCGCACCAGGTGTCGGCGCTGTCGATCAAGGCTCGATGCATTGCGCCCGACCTGCGCGGCTTCGGCGAATCGGACGTCCAGGGTGCGTACACGATGGAGCAGTACGCACACGACGTACGCGATTTGCTGGACCATCTCGACATCGAACGCGCGGTGCTCGTGGGGCTGTCCATGGGCGGCTACATCGCGATGGCCGGCTGGCGCGCCATGCCGGATCGTGTGATGGGACTGGCACTGCTCGACACGCAAATGGGCGCCGACGACGAGGCGGGCCGCGCCAAGCGGAACGCGCTCATGGCGAAGGTGCGCAGCGAGGGCGCCGAGGCAGTGGTGCAGGCGCAGCTGCCCGGCATGGTAGGCAAGTCCACCCGGGCGCAGCGACCGGATCTGGTGGAGAAAATGGCCCAAATGATGCGCTCGGCACCCGTCGAGGGTATTGTTGGAGCGTTGATGGCGATGCGGGACCGACCGGACTCGTCCGGGACGATCGGCACCGTCACCGTGCCAACACTCGTTGCCGTGGGCGATGAGGACGTGCTGACACCAGTGGCGAAGGCCGAGCAGATCGCGGCCGCCTTGCCCCCGGGCACTGTTCGGCGACTTGAAGTGATCGCCGGTTCCGGCCATGTCAGTTGCGTCGAACGTCCGTCGGCGGTGAATCACGCGCTGTCGGAGTTTCTCGACGCGCTGCAGTCCTTCTGAGCAGTCTTCGTCAGGTCTTGTCGAAGTTCTTGCGCTGTTCCCTACTCAGTGTTCATGACCACAACCGACAGTCCCGTGCGCGCCGATGCGGGCGCAGTCTCGCCCAGCGCCGCCGCGCCAAGCGCCGCTGAACAGACGCCTGCCGCGCGCATCGGCGCGGTGCTCTTCAAGAATCGCGGCTGGATCCCGGTCCCATTCCTGGCGATCCCACTGCTGGTGCCTGGCACGCAGAGTGCGACGATGTGGGTCGTCGGCCTGCTCATGGTCGCGGTGGGCGAACTGATCCGCCTCGCGGGGGTCGCGGCGGCCGGCACGGTCACGCGGCGACGCTCACGCGAGGTGCAGCGCCTGGTCGACTACGGCGCCTTCGCGTGGTGCCGAAACCCGCTCTACGTGGGCAACTGGCTGGTGTGGATGGGCTTTACCGTGGTCTCGGGGCTGCTCTGGTTCCTGCCCGTGGCGACGCTGCTCTTCGCAGTGGAGTACTACTACATCGTGCGCTACGAAGAGGG
>JBBQNY010000305.1:0-1725 GCA_038330365.1 Lysobacterales bacterium
GTGCACGTCCGGGACCGCTTCGGCCGCCGATTTGTGGTGCTGCGCCAGGTCGTCGATAAACACCGCCCGGCTTGGCGCGTACTCTTCAAGAATAGCCTTGAGCGCGGGACCTTTCGGTCCCTGGTTGGTAAATACGCGCGCCTCGATCCCATGATCGGCCAGCTGTGCGGCGCGCATCTCGCGGTGGCGGTCGGTCAGGTTGGTCAACACCACCACGTCGGCATGCTCGGCCAGCGCAGCGATGCCCGCGACCGCGCCGGGAATCGGATTCTGGCGATGCATCTCGGTATCGAAGAATGCGCGCAGGAAGCCCCAGATTTCGCTCGGCTCAACCAGTTCGCCGCCCTGCTTCCAGCGCATCGACTCGCTGAAATCGTTGCCGACCATGCTGAAATCGACGCCCTGGCTTTCACCCAGCCAATCGCGGAAATGCGCGACCATGTAGAGCAGCACCTCGTCGCAGTCGGATATGATCAGCGGACGGGTCATGCCGGCGACTCCGAGCCCGCGAGTTCGCGCCGCGCGGCGGCGAGGCGCTCGGGCGGAACGTTGAGCGCGTCGGCGGCCAGCATCAGGTCGGGCTCGTGCCCTTCGAGGTACTCGAGCACCGCAGCGAGCGTGGACCGGGCGGTGAGCTGATCGCGCAGGATTTCCGGCGTCAGCCCGGTCAGCGCAAGCAGGCGCTCGGCCCGCGCCGGGTCGGCAAGCACCCAGCCGAGTGCGGAAAGAGCCAGCGTATCGGCGTCTCCGGGATAGTGGTGCGCGGTGTCGGCGGTAATTGTCAGCGTCCTCGATAGGCCCTAGTCGCGCCATCAGGCACAACCGGAGTGGCGCTCGCAGTGGCAAATAGAATCCTCGTTGTCGAGGACAACGACCTTAACCGCAAACTGTTCTGTGACGTGCTGCGCGCAAGCGGGTTCGAGGTCGAGCCGGTGGCCGACGGCGAGCTCGTACTCAACGCCGCACGGGCATTTGCCCCCGATCTCGTGATCATGGACATCCAGCTGCCAGGGGTGTCGGGCGTCGACCTTATCGCCGCGATGCGGCGGGATGCGATGCTTGGCGACACCCCGGTGCTGGCGGTCACCGCCTACGCCGGCAAGGGCGACGAGGAGCGGATCCGCGACGCGGGCGCCACCGGATATTTGTCGAAGCCAGTATCGATTGGCCCCTTCATGGCAGCGGTGAAGGGACTGCTCCCGGGTTGATCCGCAAAACTAGCGGAGCGACATCTCGAAGATGAAGGAGGCGAGGGTCGTCACCAGGCCGACGACGAAAATCCGGTACGCCATGCCCATGTAGCGATACTTCTTCCGCTGGAGGATGCGCCCATTCTGATAGATGTCGTGCAACATCGTGCGGAACACGGTCTCGTCATTCTGCAGTTGATGGAGCACGTCGGCGGTCCACTCTTCTTCGTTTCGCTCGGCAAAATGGCCGAAGAACAGCCGATTGGCGCCCACGGGACCTTTTGCGCGGGAGACCGTGGGCAGCACGGCAAGCACCGCGCAAACCGAGCTCATGAACGCAAATCCCGCGAGAATCGCGAGACTGATCGGCAGGTGCCCGGCAAACGCGCGGCTGACCGAGATCGAGAATACGAGGAAGCTGGCCCCCATCAGGATCGACGCCTTCTGGTCAGCCATCTGCGACAGCAACAGGGTCTGCTGCTGGGTCGTGCGCACGAGGTGGATGGCGTTCAGCGAATAGGTCGCAGGCGGCACC
>JBBQNY010000306.1:0-1654 GCA_038330365.1 Lysobacterales bacterium
GATCTCGAGCGTGACCTTTCGATGCCGGGACCCGCGACGGATGGACGCCATCCGTTGCCGGGCGATGTTCGCCTGTCGCAGCTGTTTTCCCAATGGTCACTCACGCCCGCTCGCTGGTTGCTGGTGTATGACGCCGCCGACGGCGCCTACGCTGCGCGTGCATGGTGGCTGGCGACGCGCGCCGGCCACGCGCTCACACGCGTGATCGATGGCGGATTCCGCGCCTGGAAGGATGCGGGTCATCCCGTGGAGAAAGGCCAGCCTGCGGCTGCGGCTGCGCAGGAAACGCAAGTTGTAAACGTCGCGCTCGATCGCTCTGCGGTCATCGGCGCTGATGCATTGTCCGCGGCGATCGAAGCCAGCGCCGTGCTGCTCATCGACGCCCGGACGTCAGTCCGGTTCCGGGGCGAATCCGAGCCGATCGATGCCGTTGCGGGGCATGTGCCGGGAGCGCTCAATCGACCTTACGCCGATAACCTCGCGCAGGGAGTGTTCAAGTCCCCACAGGCGTTGCGCGAAGAATTCAGCGACTTGCTGGAGGGCGTATCACCGGATCGGGTGGTGCACATGTGCGGTTCCGGCGTGACGGCCTGTCACAACCTGTTGGCGATGGACATCGCTGGTCTTGCGGGTTCGCGCCTGTTCGCGCCGTCCTGGAGCGGCTGGACCGCGGACGCCTCACGGGACATCGCGTTCGGCGGAGCGAACCCGATCACTCCGGCGCTCTGACGCGACGGGTTCTGCGATGTCACGCGTGAGTCAGCGCGTGCGTGCGGGTTTCTCGAACAGCGCGCGCAGGACCGCTTGCGTTTCGTCACCGAACCACGCATCGACGAAGTCGTCGACTGCATGCGAACCCGGTGCGCCGAAACCATCGACGAGATCCGCGCGCGCGCAGCGGCGAGTCGCTGCCATCGCGAGCGGCGGCAGCGCGAGATGCGTTTCGCACCACGCGATGGCGCGCGGAACCACCGCTTCCATGGCTGCCAGCTCGTCCACCATGCCGATGCGCAGCGCCTCGGACGCGTCGATCATCGCCCCCGCCACCATGAGTCTTTCGGCACGATGGGGCCCCACGAGCCGACGCAGTGCGAACTGGATGGCCGGTGGCACCGACAGACCTACCTGCACCTCGTTCAGGCCAATCCGGTAGGGCCCTTCGGCCATCACCCGATAGTCGCAAAAGAGCGAAAGCACCGCACCGCCGGCAGGGCTGTGTCCGGTCAGTGCAGCCACGATCGGCACCGGACAACGGGCCATTCGGGCGAGCAACTCGAAAAACCCCTTCCAGAATCGGGTCAGTTCGGCGCGATCGAGTGTCAGCAGGACCGGCACGTCGAGCCCGCCGGAGAAACGGCCGGGCGAACCGGAAAGCACGATGGCGCGGGCACCGAGGCCGGGCAGATCGCGCATGGCCTCGTTCAAGGCAGCCACCAGCGCGGGGTCCAGCGCGTTGACGGGCGGGCGCGACAATCGCAATTCGACGATCGATCCGTGGTGCAGCCGTTCCAGCATCGTGGGTGATCCTGCGCGGGAGTACGAGGCTATGATAAGCCTTCACTCGAGGGAGTCCGACCATGCGTTCCGCGCTCGCGATCTGCGTACTGGCAATCCTGTCCGGCATCTCGCTGGACGTCGCGTCGCGCGACGTTCT
>JBBQNY010000307.1:0-1616 GCA_038330365.1 Lysobacterales bacterium
GCCGGCTGGCAGAAGATCTTCCACGACGATCCGCGCATCGGCTTTCTCGCGCACGCGCGGCGCTTCTCCGAGGCGCGTGCCGGCGGGGAACTGCTGGCGCCCGCGCAATCCATGGAGCAGATGCAGCGCGTGATCGTGAACGACTACGTGAACTCCGGGCTCGCGGCGCTGTTTCTGCTGGTGGTGCTGTCGATGGTGTTCTTCGGCCTGCGCGCCGTGCTTGCTGCCCGGCGCAATCCCGAGGCTTCCACACACGAGGTGGGCCATGCCCTCGCCGCCTGATCTCGTGGGCCGTGATCAATCCCGCTGGCAGCGGGCGTGGGCGGACACGCTGGCCGTCACCCGTGCGCTGCTCGGAGTGCCGGATTACCAGCGTTATCTGCAGCATCACGCATCGCGGCATCCCGAGTGCTTGCCCATGACACGTCAGGCGTTTTTCCGCCAGCGCGAAGCTGCACGTTACGCGCGCGGCAGCAACCGCTGCTGCTGATGGATCGACCTGCGTTCGCGACCTGGCGCACGCTCCGCACGGCACACGTCGATGCAGGACGGAGATCTTTTCCCTGATGCACTGCGACCATTACGCGGCAAATCGTTGTCGCTCCTGCACCGCCATCACGGTCCCCTATGGCGAGCAGTTGTCCGCCAAGTTGCAGCATTGCCGATCGCTGCTGGCTACCCATGAATCCACGCAGTGGTTGCCGGCGGTCGCGAGCGCCGAGTCGGGATTTCGCAACAAGGCCAAGATGGTGGTCAGCGGCTCCATCGAGGCGCCCCTGCTCGGCATCCGCGACGCGCGCGGACAGGGCGTGGATCTGTCCGATTGCCCTCTCTACCCCGACACCATGCAAGCCGTGTTTCCCAGCCTTGCCGCGTTCATCCGCAAGGCGGAGATCGAGCCCTACGACATCGACACGCGCCAGGGCGAGCTCAAGTTTGTCCTGCTGACGCGCGACGACGCCACGGGCGCGTTGATGCTGCGCTTCGTGCTGCGCTCGCAGGAGCCCATCGCGCGTATCCGCAAACACCTTCCGGAACTGATGCAATTCCTGCCAGTGCTGCGCGTGGTGTCGGCGAACCTGCAACCCGAGCACAAGGCCGTCATCGAAGGCGAGCGCGAAATTGCCCTGGCCGGGGAATCGAGCCTGGTCATGCACTGCAATGGGCTGTCGCTGCGCCTTCGTCCGCGCAGTTTCTTCCAGACCAACGGCGCCGTCGCTGCCGCGCTGTACACACAGGCAGGCGCATGGATCACCGAGCGCGATCCGGCCTCCGTCTGGGACCTCTACTGCGGTGTCGGCGGCTTCGGCTTGCACGTCGCCGATGGCATTCGCTGCGTGACCGGGATCGAAATCAGCGAGGAGGCGGTGGAGAGCGCACGCTTGAGCGCTGAGCAGAACGCTCTGTCGGGAGTGTGCTTCGAGGCCAGTGATGCACTCGCGTTCGCCCGGTCCCATCCAGCGCCGGAGTGCGTCATCGTCAATCCACCTCGACGTGGCATCGGCCCGGAACTCGCCGCGTGGCTCGATGCATCGCCGGTCACGACGCTGCTCTATTCCAGTTGCAACGCCGAGTCGCTTGCCCGCGATCTTCAGGCCATGCCCGCGTTCGAGTTG
>JBBQNY010000308.1:0-1596 GCA_038330365.1 Lysobacterales bacterium
CGAGCCGTAGCCGACCAGCCCCAAGGTCTTGCCGCGAATCTCGTAGGCGTCGTCGGCCGACTTGAGCCAGCTGCCGCGGTGCGCAGCGGCATTCTTGGCGGGCACGCCGCGCAACAACAGGATGGCCTCGGCCAGCACCAGCTCCGCCACCGACCGTGTATTGGAAAACGGCGCGTTGAACACCACGATGCCGCGCTCGCGTGCGGCCTGCAAGTCCACCTGGTTGGTGCCGATGCAAAAGCAGCCCACGGCCACCAGCTTGGGGGCATGGGCCAACACCTGCGCCGTCAGTTGGGTGCGCGAGCGGATGCCGACGAAATGTGCGTCGGCGATCCTGGCATGGAGTTCGTCGCCCGCCAGAGCGCCGGTCACGCTCTCGATCCGGGTGTAGCCCGCCGCCCGCAGCACCTGGGTGGCAGAAGGATGAATGCCCTCCAGCAAGAGGAACTTGATCCTGGCCTTGTCGATCGACGTTTTGATCATGCGACGGCGTCCGAAATGAGTTCACCGAATGTCGGTGACGCCTGTCGAACGGGGCGGGAACCGCCCTCTGCGTTGTGATGTGCGGAGAAGTTCATGGATTCAATCCTTGCTGGGCGCGTCCCGGTCGAGCAGCGCCTTTCTCTCTTCGTACTGCTGCGGCGTGATCTCGCCACCGGCCAGGCGCCGACCCAGCACCTCGTGCGGCGTTTCCAGCAGGCGGGCATCACCACGGCGGCGCGGTCTTCCCCACCCGGAGAAGAACCACGCCCCCCCGATCAACAGCACCCAGAACAGCCACCAAAAACCATGCATGCCGACCATGTAGCTTCCGTCGTGGAACATGTCGCCTCCTTCAGGTCGCGCCAGCGCCGACGGGCCGGTCGACCAACGCCGACCGCACGCGCTCGAGCCGTTGACGCACCTCGTGCGCGACGCGGCCGACCTCCGGATCGTCGGTCATTTGCAGCACCGCGACCGGGTCCATGAATCCGACGACGAGGCCGCTGTCTTCCGCTTCGCGCACGACCACATTGCACGGCAGCAGCAAACCGATGTCGGGTTCGGCGAGCAGTGCCCGGTGCGCCAGCGGCGGATTGCAGGCGCCGAGTATTCGGTAGGGCCGCCCGTCGACCCCGAGCTTGGCCTTCATCGTGGCCTGCACGTCGATGTCGGTGAGAACGCCGAAGCCCTCTGCCTTGAGCGCCTCGGTCACGGCGTCGATGGCCTGCGGGAAGGTCATGCCTGCGAGCTTGCAGTGAAAGCCGTAGCTGGAACGCTCCGGAGCGACCGAGACTTGCGATGGGTGGTTCATGGTCGGCTCACTGCTTGACGGACGCAGGCGGCATCCGGTCCATCATCATCTCCATCATCGTTTGCATCATGGTCATGCGCTGTTCCATGTCGTGATGCGTGGCCGTGTCGGTCGGCATGTGTTTGGCGTCGGCCTTCGCGCCCATGCCCTTCATCATGCTCATGCCGCCCTGCATGGCTTTCATGTGATCGGCCATCAGCGCATTGCGCTCGTCGGGGGTCTTGGCGTTCATCATCTTCTGGTGCATCTCCTGCATCGCTTTCATGCGGGGTTCCGTGGGGGGCATCGGTGCGGCGGCGCTG
>JBBQNY010000309.1:0-1559 GCA_038330365.1 Lysobacterales bacterium
AAGGGTGAGCGCGAGGCCTGCGCGGTGCTGATGGATCTCGATCATTTCAAGCGCGTCAACGACCGTCACGGCCACGCCGTCGGCGACGTCGTGCTTCGGCGAGCCGTGCTCGCGTGCCAGGCGCACCTGCGATCGATCGACATCATCGGACGCCTCGGTGGTGAGGAGTTCGGCATCGTGCTGCCGGATTGCGCGCCCGAGCGCGCGTTGGAGCTCGCGGAGCAGTTCAGGCTATCGGTCGCCAGCCTCTCGAATCCCGACACCGGTATGGGATTTCCGGTGTCCGCAAGCTTCGGTGTCAGCTCGACGCGCAGTTCCGGTTACAACCTGCGCCAGCTCATCATCCACGCCGACAGCGCGATGTA
Organism: Lysobacterales bacterium; assembly: GCA_038330365.1. Classification (GTDB taxonomy): domain Bacteria; phylum Pseudomonadota; class Gammaproteobacteria; order Xanthomonadales; family Ahniellaceae; genus JBBQNY01. The sequence continues at coordinate 366 of JBBQNY010000309.1, forward strand.
TCGCGCGAAAGAACTCGGACGCAGTCGCGTGGAAATGTTCGATGCGGCGGCGCCCGCGCCGGCCGACGTGGGGGTTGCGCCGACATTCGACCGTTGGCGCGCCTGACAGGCCGGAACGCCGACCCGGTGCACAAGCAAGGCTGCCTCGCCATGTCGATTCGCCTTGAATGACGTGCTTGAGCGTCGATTCACCCGTGTGCCGGCATGATGCGCGGCATGTTCCGTACGCTCTCTTTTTTATGGGCCGCGCTGGCCATGGGCTGCTGGTTGCCGGCCTCCGCGGCGATCCACCGCTGCGTGGGTCCTGGCGGCACGGACGTGTTCACGGATCGAGCCTGCGCGACCCTTTCGCTGCAGTCTCGCGAGCCAAACGACGCCAGGACGCAGCCCGGCGCCTGGAGCAAGGCGCCCGGGCCCATGGGCGCACGCGGCCTGGTCGCGGGTTGCCCCGCGGCGAATGGCGATGCATTGCTCGCGGCGTTCGAGACGGGCCTCGCGCGGCGTGATGTCAACTACCTCGCGGGCCTGTTCCTCTGGAACACGCCGGGCGCCGCGCAGCTGCGCGAAACAACCGCGACGCTGCGCCGGCTGCTCGATCGCGAACTGGTCGAACTGCGCCTGTTGCCGGAGGCGGCCGGCGGCTTCGAATTCGCCGATGCACCGCCGGGCTGGGATCCGTACCTCGACCCTCCGCCCGCCCCGCCCGCCGCCACCGGACTCGCCGTGAGGCACCTCACCCGCGGTGCGGAATATGGGCGCGATGAGGAAACCCGCTTTGCGATCCGCCGCAGCGAAGAATGCCTCTGGCTCGTATTCGAGTGATCCAGGCCGCTTCGACCGACTGACGGCTCGTTGCGCTGCAGTCGACCGCTGCGCCCAACCAAGATGCCCGGCCGTACCCTGCGACCTGACGTTTCCCCGATTGTTCGAGCCACGGCCCGCGCTTCGAATCGGACTCTGAATACCCGACCCACCGTGGCCTTGCTTCCGAAGCGTCGGCAACAACACCCACCTCAACCCAGCGCAGGGATGCGCGGTCCCGAAGTGAGCTTGCGCCCTTGGAGTGAGCCGAGCATCGCAGCAAGCGACCGGGACTTGATGCGCAGCATGTTTGAGCACAGGGGCCGGGCTTTTCGACTCAGCAAGATCCGAGTCGAATAGTCCGAGCTTGCGCCCCATCCGAAGTGTCGACGG
>JBBQNY010000310.1:0-1500 GCA_038330365.1 Lysobacterales bacterium
GACATCTGCAGCAATCACATTGACCGCGTCGAGCCGCCCGCCCAGGCCGACCTCGAGGATCGCCAGATCCAGCGACTCGGCGGCAAAGATTGCCAGCGCCGCCAGCGTCCCGTACTCGAAATATGTCAGCGCAACGTCGAGACGCCGCCGCGCCCCTTCGATGCGTTCGAAGGCGTCGCAGAGCACTACATCGCTGACCTCGACACCGTCAATGCGGATGCGCTCGTTGTAGCGCTGCAGATGCGGGGATGTGTAGGCGCCGGTGCGCAGGCCCGCAGCCCGCGCGATGGCGTCGATGATCGCGACGGTGGAACCCTTGCCGTTGGTGCCGGCGACGGTGATCACGTGGCGCGCGGGTGGGGCGGACGGCAACGCGCGCCAGACTGCCGCGACCCGTTCCAGGCCCAGCACGATCGTCCCGCCGCGCCCCGACTGCTGGAAGTCCAGCCACTCCTGCAACGTCGTGGGCGCCGCTGTCGACGTCTCCTCGGATGAGCTCACGCGGATCTCATTGAACGAGAAATGAGAGATTGATTTTGCGCGTTTTTCTAGGGTGAGACGGCGCTTCCAGCTCGTTACGGACGCCATCAGACATGACGCGGGGACTCGCACCCTCACCCCCAAGCCCCTCTCCCACGGGAGAGGGGAGTGCTTTGCGGCAGCCGAATGCATTTTTCCCCTTCTCCCTGTGGGAGAATGCAGCTGCAGGAGCAGCTGCGAACGCCGAAGGCGGCCCGCAGGGCGAGCGACAGGATGTCGCGAGTAAGGTGGCGCGCAGCGCCGGATGAGGGTGAGAGCCAGCGCTTGCGCGGCACTGCCGCGCGCTGACTCGAACGCACGGCCGAAGATGGCCGGGCCGGATTACCGCCGCATGGACGCATGCTTGCCTCAAGTCACATCCCCGGCGTGCCGACCCCCTGTTGCTACGCGACAGCGCGCCGACCAGGTCGGGGTGAAAGCTCCTGTGGAGCCAGGATGTCAGCCTGCCGCTCCGTGCGCCGCAATCGGTGCATCCACCGGCACATCGCGATGCATCAGCAGGGCCGTCAATGCGGCGATCTTGTCGCGCAGCTCGCGACGGTCGACGATCGCATCGATCGCGCCGTGATCGAGCAGGAACTCGCTGCGCTGGAATCCCTGCGGCAGGGTTTCACGCACGGTCTGTTCGATCACCCGCGGTCCGGCGAACCCGATCAGCGCGTGCGGCTCCGCCAGGTTGATATCTCCCAGCATACCCAGCGACGCCGATACGCCACCGGTAGTCGGATGCGTCAGCACGGAGATGTAGGGAACACTGGCCTCGCGCATCCGCGCGATCACGGCTGCGGTCTTCGCCATCTGCATCAGCGAGTAAAGACCCTCCTGCATGCGCGCACCCCCGGTCGCGGAGAAGCAGACGAGTGGCGCGCGCTCTGCCAGCGCACGCTCTCCGGCGCGGGCGAACTTCTCGCCGACCACCGATCCCATCGAGCCGCCCATGAACGAGAACTCGAAGGCGCA